>DATLMC010000168.1:0-30089 GCA_035537435.1 Pyrinomonadaceae bacterium
AGCAGTATGTCTTTCCTCCGTGTCCCTCCGCGTCCCCCGTGGTCAGTCTCAGGTTTTGAAATGGACGCTGAGAATCTTCGAGGGCTAAACCCATTTGCCCGCCCGCGCCAGCTTCCGAATCTTGCGCTTGACCCACTCGCGCTTGAGCGCGGTCGTGCGGTTGATGAAGACGATGCCGTCGCAGTGATCCGTCTCGTGCAGCACGCAGCGCGCCGTCAGGTTCATCCCGTCCAGCTCGAAGGTCTCGCCGCTCACGTCCTGCGCCCGCACGACGGCGCGCAGGCTGCGCTTCACCTCGAACGAGATGCCGGGGAACGAGAGGCAGCCCTCATCGCCCGCCTGCTCGCCCTCGACGGCGAGCACCTCCGGGTTGGCGAGCACGACGCGCTGTGACGGGTCCTGACCGCCGGAGCAGTCCATCACGAACAGGCGGCGCGAGACGCCGACCTGCGGCGCGGCGATGCCGACACCGCGCGCCTCGTACATCGTCTCGAACATGTCGTCGACGAGACGGCGCAGCTCCGCGTCGAACTCCGTGACGGGCTCGCCCGGCGTGTCGAGCACCTGGTTCGGGTAGGTGACGATCTCCAACAAAGCCATTTTACGAATTCTCCCGCGAGGTGGAGGCGCGAAACCGTAAAAGTTTTTCGCGCCGCGAAAATTTTACGATAAAGCTCCCGCCCGCGCCAGCGGACATCCTCTGACAGCGGTTCGGTTTGATCACGGGCGGAAGCAGGACTCAGCGGGCCGCCACCCGTCCCTTCCGCCGTCGGCGCGCGCCCGCGTCGCCTGGTGCTACAATGCGCGCCGATTCGGATGACAGGAGCCGGGTTGGAACCTCGCCGGAGGGTGTGGGATGGCTGAGCAGAATCGGGCGGCCGAGGCGGCGGCGCTCAGGCGCGAGGGCGCAGAGGTCGAGGCGCACAGCCGCGTCTTCAAGAAGGAGCTGGGTCTGCGCGACCTCGTGCTGACGCAGATCATGTACGTCGTCGGCACGGCGTGGGTCGGCACGGCGGCGAAGCTCGGGCACGCGCACATCGTCTTCTGGCTGCTCGCCATCCTCACGTTCTACCTGCCGCAGGGCGCGGTCGTCGTCTACTTGAATCGCCTGATGCCGCTCGAAGGCGGCATCTATCAGTGGGCGAAGATGGGCTTCAACAACTTCGTCGGCTTCCTCGTGGCGTGGAATTTGTGGGTCTACGCGATTATCGTCATGTCTTCGATGGGGCTGGTCGTCACGGCCGGGCTCGGCTACGCGACGGGCGCGGCGTGGCTCGCGTCGAGCAAGCCGGTCGTGACTCTGGTGAGCACCGTGATGATGGTCTCGATGGTGCTCGCGACGCTGCGTGGCCTGAGCCTGGGCAAGTGGGTTCACAACGCGGGCGGCGTGATGATCATGGGGGCCTTTGCGCTGCTCATCGCGCTCCCCTTCTGGCACGTCGCGCGCGGCACGCTCCCCGAGTATCACCCGTTCACTGCCGCGATGCCGACCCTGTCGCTCCTCAGTCTCAACATCTTCGGCAAGATGGCGGTCGGCGCGTTCAGCGGGCTCGAATACGCGGCGATAGTCGCGGGCGAGTGCCGCGACCCGGCGCGCACGATCTCGCGCTCGATCCTGATCGCGACGCCGATCACGGCCCTCATGTTCATCCTCGGCACGAGCGCGGTGCTCGCGTTCGTCAAGATCGACGACATCAACTTGATCAGCCCGATCCCGCAGGTGCTGACGATGGGCTTCCGCTCGACCGGCGTCGCCGCCGTCATCGCGCCCGCGGCGATTTTGATGATCGTCGGTCGCACCATCGCCAACGTGAGCTTCACGTTCACGGGCAACACGCGGCTCCCGATGGTGGCGGGCTGGGATCACCTGCTGCCCGGCTGGTTCACGCGGCTGCACCGGCGCTACCGTACGCCCGTCAACTCCGTCCTCTTCGTCGGGGCGCTCACGCTCTCGTTCGCGCTGGTTGGCTTGATCGGGGTGGGCGCGCAGGAGTCGTTCCAACTGCTCGAAAACGCGGCGGGCATCTTCTACGGCTTTACCTACGTCGCGCTCTTCGCCATCCCGCTCTTCGGGATGCGCGCCGCGGCCAAGCGCCCGCCCCTCTGGCTGAAGGTCGCCTCTGCGGCGGGGCTCTGCGTCACGCTGCTCTACTGCGTGCTCTCCGTCTTCCCGATCATCGACGTGGAGAGCTGGCTCTCATTCTCGCTCAAGATCATCGCCGTCATCGTCGTCGCCAATTTAATCGGCGCGGCAATCTACCTCGCTGCTGAGCGTCGCAAGACGCACGACTCATCCACGGACGCGACGTGACCCAACCCTGTAGGGGCAGGGCTCGTCCCTGCCCGCCGAGCGCGTGAGCTTATCCATGATTTTATTTTTGTTCTGAATCCAAAGTTCTAAAAAACGCCCAAAGGTCATCCTCGGAAAATCCTAATAGCTCGGTTCTCTTAGAATCAATTTTGATTTGCTGAGATAGATTGTCTCGTAAGGAGTCGGACAAAGCGATAGCTTTCTTGTGTGTCGCAGTAAATGCGATAGGCACGTAATCACTTGACATATGTCGCGCTAAATTCTTGCGATTGTTCTCTAGCATCTCATTAACTGTTCGAACATTGAAAGCGTTTTGGTCTACGCTGTATTCAACAACCCAGAGTTTGTTGAATTCTTCCAATTGCAACTTTCTCGTCTTAGGTTTGCTTGTCACGTCGGCTTATAAAGCTGGGAAGTTTCACAAAAGAGATTAAGACTTGCTACTTCTTCCCGCCCTCCTTTCTCTTTGGCTGTTTTGACGCTTTCTTACCCTGAGCTTTGCGCGGTCTGCCGGGTTTGCGATCTGCTACGAGTTTTAGATCGTCTTCTTTGATGAAATAGTCCCGCCCCATTTTCTCGGCTGGCAAACGCTCTGCCAAGATTAACTGCTGAACGCGCGTGACACTAACACCTAGACGCTCAGCAGCTTCTTTCGTAGTCAATAGGTTCATATGAGATTTATATGTCCGAGAAAAACAATTGGTCAAGGCTAAAGGTTCCTCTTTACAAAACTATCGGTTTAGGGTAAGGTTATCCCGATCTGTTGTTACTAGCAGATGCAAGTGCAGAAATAGGCGAGGACTTACCGAAGATTAGCGGTCTTGGTAAGCCCTCTACATCAGCAACTGTCTAAGGAGCTACTGATGCGAAAAAATGATAGCACGAGTATGCCGCCCGCCCGACAATCCCACGAGCCGCACTTCGACGAACCGATCAGGCGTTGGTCTAGTTTACCTGTTACGCCGGAGAGGGCTTGCGAGTTAGTCGATCTGCTCACCAAGTACGATGACGGCGAAGTGACGGACGCGCTCATCCGACTGATCTGCGGGCTCACGCCGCACACGCCCTCTGACGACAAGCACATCCTGGACGAGAGATTCATGGCAGGCTTAGCAGCTCTGTCACGCGCCTTCACCTACACGCGGAGGGCGGGCAACGTGTTGGGCGCTTACGTCGTGCAGTTGAAGTGCGCGGAGTGGGAATAGCGCGGGAGTGCGTGTAAGCTCAGGGCTCGGCTCTCTCAAATTTATCGTCGTCAGGATCGAACATCGAACATGGGGATGGAAAACACGCAGGCCGGAGAGGTCAAGGAGCAGTTTGACGAGGCGTCGGAGCGCGTCGCGCGCTCGCCCTGGATCGAGCGGCTGGCGCGCTTCGGCTACGCGTCGAAGGGCGTGGTCTACATCGTCGCGGGCGGGCTGGCGGTGCTCGCGGCGCTCGGCTCCGGCGGCGAGGTGACGGACGCGCGCGGGGCCATGCGCTCAATCGCGCGGCAGCCGTTCGGGGGCGTGATGCTAGGGGTCGTCGCCTTCGGGCTCGCGGCTTACGTCCTCTGGCGCTGGGTGCAGGCGATCACGGACGCGGACGGCAAGGGCAAAACTCCGAAAGGCGTCGCACTCCGCGTCGGCTACTTCGGGAGCGGCATGGTCTACGCCGGGCTCTCCTTCAGTGCGGCGCGCATCCTCTTCGGCGCATACGACGACGGCGAGCCGAGCGCGGCGCAGAGCTGGACGGCGCGCGTGATGTCCCTGCCCTTCGGCGCGTGGCTCGTCTCGCTCGCGGGGCTCGCCGTCATCGGCTTCGGCGTCTATCAACTTTACAAAGCCTACTCGGCGAAGTTCCGCAAGCGGCTCAAGCTCTCTGACATGAGCGAGCGTGCGCGCAGGTGGGCGACACTGAGCGGCCGCGTCGGCTACGCCGCGCGGGGCGTCATCTTCATCGTCGTCGGCTTCCTGCTCATGCGCGCCGCGCGCACCTACAACCCGGCGCACGCCCGCGGGCTCGACGGCGCGCTGCAACTGCTCGCGCGCACCCCCTTCGGCCACTACCTGCTCTTCGCCGTCGCCGCCGGCCTCGCCGCGTACGGCGTCTACACGCTCGTCGAAGCACGCCACCGACGCATCGCGGGCTCGTGACCTGTGGAGCCCGGACTGACAGACACCTTCCGCCCGCCGCGCGTCAGTACGCGCGCAACTGATCGCGATAGCCGTCGAAGTTGCGGCGCATCTCCTGGAGCGAGTCGCCGCCGAACTTCTCGCGCATGGCGGCGCACAGCACGAGCGCGGCCATCGCCTCGCCGATGACGCCGGCGGCGGGGACGACCGTCACGTCCGAGCGCTCGAACGCCGCGTCCTCCGGCTGCTTCGTCTCGATGTCAACGGAGCGCAGCGCGCGCCTGAGCGTCGAGATGGGTTTCAGGAATCCGCGCACGCGCAGCTCCTCGCCGTTCGTCACGCCGCCTTCGAGCCCCCCGGCGCGGTTCGTCGCGCGCGTGAAGACGCCCGCCCCCGTGTCGTAGCCGATCTCGTCGTGGACTTCGGAGCCGGGCAGCGACGCCGCCTCTATCCCTGCGCCGATTGCGACCGCCTTGACCGCGTGGATCGACATCAGCGATTGCGCGAGTCGTCCGTCGAGCTTCGCGTCCCAGGAGGTGTGCGAGCCGAGCCCCGCGACCACGCCGCGCGCGACGACCTCGAAGACGCCGCCGAGCGTGTCGCCCGCGCGCCGCGTCTCGTCGATCAACTCGACCATCTTCCGTTGCGCTTCGGCGTCGGCGCAGCGAAGCGGCGCGTCTTCTGGAATCGCGTCGATCTCCTCCCACGAGAGTTGGCGCGGCGAGGCGGGCACGCCGCCGAGCTGCACGACGTGGCTGCGTATCTCGACGCCGAACGCTGCGAGCAGTTGGCGGGCGAGCGCGCCGCACGCCACGCGCGCGGCGGTCTCCCGCGCCGAGGCGCGCTCCAGGATGTCGCGCAGATCGCGCGCCGCGAACTTCTGCCCGCCCGCGAGGTCCGCGTGGCCGGGTCTGGGGCGCGTCACGCGCCGCGCACGCGCGGGCTCGACCGCGCGCGCCTCCGCCGACATCACGTCCGTCCAGTTCTTCCAGTCCTTGTTTTCGATCAACATCGCGACGGGCGAGCCGAGCGCGAGGCCGTGGCGCACGCCGCTCAGAATCTCGACCGCGTCCTGCTCGATCTTCATCCGCCCGCCGCGCCCGTAGCCCCACTGCCGCCGCGCCAGCTCGCGGTTGATGAGCTCGACGCTGACGGGAAGACCCGCGGGCAGGCCCTCGACGACGGCGACCAGCGCGCGCCCGTGCGACTCTCCTGCCGTGGTGAAACGAAACATGGCGTTGTCCGTGGTCAGTTGTCCGTTGTCAGTCGTCGTCAGCGTTAATTTCGTCTTCGGTGACTCGCGTGTCAACCACGAGCAACTGACAACGGACAACTGACCACGGACAGCTTTACAAAAGTTCTTCTGCAAAGATGTTGCCGCGGCTCAGAATGCACGCGGGGTCGAAGGCGCGTTTGAGTGCGGCCATCTCGCGCAGGCGCCGTTCGCCGTACAGCTCGCGCAGGTAATCGCGCTTGAGTTTTCCGACGCCGTGCTCGGCCGAGATCGTGCCGCCGAGTGAGACGGCGTGGCGGACGAACGTCAGGTAAAGTTCGCGCGCGCGTGCGGCCTCCGCGTCGTCGCGCGGGAGGATGTTGACGTGGACGTGGTTGTCGCCGACGTGGCCGAATATGACGAAGCGCAGGCGGCTAGCCATGAGCGCGTCGCGGTAGAAGCCGAGCATCTCCGCGAACGACTCGTCGGGCACGGCGATGTCGGTCGAGACTTTCCGCTGGCCGTGACGGGCGAGCCATTCGTTGACGAGCACGGGCAGCGCGTGGCGGAACTCGCGCAGCCGCTCCTGATCGCGCGCCCCGGTCGCGAACCAGGACGATTCGAGCAGGGCGGCGTGGCGTTCGAGCAGCGCGAGCCACGCCGCCGTGTGCGTCTCTTCGCCCGCCCGCGTCGTCTCCTGCTCGAAGAAGACCGCGCCCGCCGCGCCCGCAGGGATCGAGGGGTACTTCGCGCGCAGGAACTCTAGAGACTCGCGGTCGAAGTATTCGAGAGCGCGGGCGTCAACGGTCAACGTCGTCTGCTCCGAGCGCGTCCGCAAAGACGCGGCGCGCGCGTCGCGGACGAAGGCGAGCAGTTCTTCCTCGCGCCCGAAGAAGACGATCCCGCTCAACAGACCCTCCGGTTGCGGCAAGAGGCTGACTTCGACCTCCGTGATGACGCCGAGCGTGCCCTCGCTGCCGACGAAGAGATCGATGGCGTCCACGCCGGGCTCGACGAAGTAACCGGCGGCGTGCTTGCGCGTGTGCGGCATCCGGTACGAAGGCAGCCGCGCCTCAACCGACCTTCCGCCGGCGAGCGGGATGCGTATGCGCCCCCGCGCGTCGGCGCGCGCGTCGCCGCGCGCGAGATCAAGGATGTCGCCCGTCGCCAGCGCGATCTTCAAACGGCGGACGTAAGCGCGCGTCGCGCCGTACTTGAAAGTGCGCGCGCCCGACGCGTTCGTCGCGACCGTGCCGCCGAGAAAGCAGCTCCACTCGGTCGGGTCGGGCGGGTAGAGCAAACCGTGCGACTCGACCGCGCGGCGGAAGTCCGCGAGCACGACGCCCGCCTCCGCGCGCCCGCGCCCGCCGCCATCCTCACTGACGATCTCCCCGATCCGGTTCAGGCGATCAGTCGCGAGGACGATACCGCCGAAAGGCACGCGCCCGCCGACCACCCCCGTGCCCGCGCCCGCCACGGTGACGTGCGTCCGTGTTCGCCCCGCCACGGCTAGAGCCTCGGCGACCTCTTCAGTCGTTTCGGGGAAGAGGACGCCCGCCGCATGGCCGCCCGCCAAATTGCTGGCGTCAGCAAAATAGCCTTGCAACTCTTCCGGCTTCGATTTAATGAACATCACTCCACCCGCGGGGCCGGACAGCACGCCCGCCGCTTAACGTGAGGACACGCGAGCCGTATGAGGCATTTGATTAAGTGAGGCATTTGATCAAGTCATGATCAGTTCGTCTTATCCGTCCTTCGCGGCGGCAGCAGCTTCGCGAGGGTGAAGACGATCAGCCACAGCAGCGCGGCGACGGCGAGCGTCGTCGCCAGCCAGAACCGGAAGTAAGAGCCGAACGCCTCACCCCACCCTTCATAAACCCTGTGGGCGATGTTCACGTTCAGCCCCGGCGGCGTGAAGAGACGGCTGACCCCTTGCATGAACAGATACCAGGCCAGCGCGTGCAGCCAACTCACGCGCTCGACCCCCACGCGCCGGAGCATGAACAAGCCGACCACGAGCCCGCCGACGTGCGCCAGTGTCGAGGTGAAAAGCAGCCCCGACAGTCTGACCACGTACCAAAGCCAGATCAGCAGTCCGGGAATCAGCCAGACGACGGCGACGCGGATCACCGCCGGCCGCGGGAGGAATACCCCGACCGCCAGCAGTAAATTCCCGACGTTGCACATCCACAGGACGTGACTCAATTCGCCCCGCCGCCAGTAGTAACAGGCGTGAGCCAGAAAGAAGAGCAGCGGTAAGAAGCCCAGCCGTCGATGCGCAGCCGACAGAAGGCACGAGCCGCTTACCCGCGCACGCCCATCACCCGGTCGGCCGCCCACGGTTAATAACTTCCTACACCAACACCAGCTCGCGCTCGCGCAGGTACTTGATGCGGTCGCGCAGCTCGGCGGCTCGTTCGAACTCCATCGCCTTGGCGGCGAGGCGCATCTCCTGTTCGAGGCGCGCGATGGTCTCTTTGATGTTGCCCTTCGAGTACTCTTCGAGGTTGTCGAGGTCGAGCGGGACTTTGAAGTAGTCGTCCTCGTAGGCCGTGACGAGCGTGGACTCGATGGCCTTGATGATCGTCTTCGGCGTGATGCCGTGCTCGCGGTTGTACTCCTGCTGGATCGTGCGGCGGCGCTCGGTCTCGCCCATCGCGCGGCGCATCGAGTCCGTAATCTTGTCGGCGTAGAGGATGGCCCTGCCGGCGGCGTTTCGCGCGGCGCGGCCCATCGTCTGGATCAGAGAAGACTCGGAGCGCAGGAAGCCCTCCTTGTCCGCGTCGAGGATGGCGACGAGCGAGACTTCCGGCAGATCGAGCCCTTCGCGCAGCAGGTTGATGCCGACGAGCACGTCGAACTCGCCGCGGCGCAGGTCGCGCAGGATTTTGATCCGCTCCAGAGTCTCGATGTCCGAGTGCAGGTAGCGGACGCGGACGCCGACCTCCGCGAAGTACTCGGTCAAATCTTCCGACATCTTCTTCGTCAGGGTCGTCACGAGCACGCGCTCGTTGCGCTCGGCGCGGACGCGGCACTCTTCGAGCAGATCGTCGATCTGGCCCTTGACGGGCCGGACGTCGACCTCCGGGTCGGTCAAACCCGTCGGGCGGATGATCTGCTCGACGACCTCGCCGCCCGACTTCGTCAGCTCGTAAGGCCCCGGCGTCGCCGAGACGTAGATCGTCTGCCCGACGCGCGCCTCGAACTCCTCGAAGTTCAGCGGCCGGTTGTCCATCGCCGAGGGCAAACGGAAGCCGTACTCGACGAGCGTGCGCTTGCGCGCCTGGTCGCCGTTGAACATCCCGCGGATCTGCGGGACGGTCTGGTGCGACTCGTCGATGACGACCATCGAATCCTTCGGCAGGTAGTCTAAGAGCGTCGGCGGCGGCGCGCCGGGCGGGTGGCCCGTCAGGTGGCGCGAGTAGTTCTCGATGCCGCGGCAGAAGCCCATCTCCTTGATCATTTCGAGGTCGTACATCGTGCGCTGGTGCAGGCGCTGCGCCTCGACGAGCTTGCCGTCCTGGATGAGCTTCGGCTCCCACCAGTCCAGCTCCTCGCGGATGGTCTTGAGCGCGCTCCTGACCGTCGACTTCGGCATCACGTAGTGCGTCTTCGGGTAGATGGGCAGGCGCGACGTGTGCTTGTGCAGGACCTCGCCGAGCAGCGCGTCGATGGTCGAGACGGAATCGATCTCGTCGCCCCACAGCTCGATGCGGTAAGCCTGATCCTGGTAGCTCGGGTAGACCTCGACCACGTCGCCGCGCACGCGGAAACTCCCCCGATCAAATTCGATGTCGCTGCGCTCGTACTGCAACTCGACGAGCTTTTGCAGCAACTGCTCGCGCTTGATCTTCATCCCCGGTTCGAGGAAGAGGATCATGTCGTAGTAGGCGTCCGGATCGCCGAGGCCGTAGATGCAGGAGACCGAGGCGACCACGATCACGTCCCGGCGCTCGAACAGCGCGCGCGTGGCGGAGAGCCGCAGGCGGTCGATCTCCTCGTTGATCGTCGCCACCTTCTCGATGTAGGTGTCGGAGGCGGGGACGTACGCCTCGGGCTGGTAGTAGTCGTAGTAGGAGACGAAATACTCGACCGCGTTTTCGGGGAAGAAGGATTTGAACTCCTGGTAGAGCTGCGCGGCGAGCGTCTTGTTGTGCGCGATGACGAGCGTGGGGCGCTGCGTCTGCTGGATGACGGAGGCGACGGTGAAGGTCTTCCCAGACCCCGTGATGCCGAGCAGAACCTGGTGCTGGGCGCCGCCGTCGAGGCCCTTGACGAGCGACTCGATGGCGGCGGGCTGGTCGCCCTGCGGCGTGAAATCCGAACGGAGCTTGAATGGCATAAAACCCGGACTCGGTTGATCAGAATCTGAAAACCCCAATTCTAACACCCGGCCGGGTCAGTTCTAAAACGGCGCGTTCTCTCTCGGCAGCGCCCAGGTTTCGGCCTTTCCCCGTGCCGCAAGTCATCCCCGCGACACGGCCAGCTGACTAACGCTTTGAGTCTTTGAAGTCTGGAGCGGGACGTGGGACGGAAATTTTTTTTCGGCGGCGTGATCCGTTTTGCGGACTCCTCTCGCGTTAGAAGGGTGAGAGGCTCCGGGCAGTCCCTTACCGCGACGACTCCCGCCCTGTCTCCTTCGTCCGCCGGACAGGCGTTCACGGCGCGGTGCTTACGCGCATCGCCGGGCGCAGGTTCAACCCGTTTTTCGGTATGTCTCACGAAGAGAGGTGTCCCGTGAAGAATATTTCCAGGCGCGATTTGATTAAAGGAATGTTTGCCACTTCTGCCGCCGTCGTCGGGTTCGACCTCGTGGGCCGCTGCTGGGTGGCGGAGGCGAGCGGCGGCGGCGACTTCTCACAACTGCCGCCGCTCGACGGGACACTGACCACCGACCCCGCCTCCCTCGCCGCTGCCGCCGACGACTTCGGCCACATCATTCACCGCACGCCCGTCGCGGTTCTCCGACCGGGCTCGGTCGCAGACGTGGTCAAGATGGTGCGCTTCGCGCGCGAGCACGACATCCGCGTCGCGGGCCGGGGCAAAGGGCACACCGCGTTCGGCCAGTCGCAGGCGGGCGCGGGCGTCGTCATCGACATGAGCGCGCTCAACCAGATTCATTCCATCGAGCAGGATCGCGCCGTCGTCGACGCGGGCGTCGTGTGGCGCGACCTCCTGCTGGCGACGATACCCGCCGGCCTCACGCCGCCGGTGCTCACAGACTACACGCGGCTCACCGTCGCCGGGACGCTCTCCGTGGGCGGCGTGAGCGGCAGGAGCTACGTGCACGGCGCGCAGGTCGATAACGTCCTCGAACTCCAGGTGGTCACGGGCGAGGGGCGGCTCGTCACCTGCTCCGAGTCGGAGAACAGGAGTCTCTTCGAGGCGGCGCTGGCGGGGCTCGGCCTCTGCGCCGTCATCGTCCGCGCGACGATCCGCCTCATCCCGGCCCGCGAGCGCGCACAGACGCTCCGCTTCTTCTACCCCGAAGTGACGACGATGCTCGCAGACCTCCGGTTCCTCATCCAGGCGGAGCGCTTCGACCACATACGCGGCATGAGCGTCCCCGTGCCCGGCGGCTTCGCCTTCTTCGTCGAGGCCACTTCGTTCTACACGTCGGCCGCGGAGCTGCCGGCGAACCCGACGCAGGGGCTCAACTTCATCCCCGGCTCGCAGCAGGCGGAAGACATCACCTACTTCGAGTACACAGACCTCGTCGTCAAGCTCATAGACAGTTTGAACGCGGCGGGGCTCGGCGGCTTCCCGCACCCGTGGCTCGACCTGTTCGTCCCCGACTCGAAGATCGACGATTTCGCGTCCGAGACAATCGCGGCGCTCGACCCGTCGCTCTTCCTGCCGGGCTCGCTCATCCTCTTCTACCCCTTCGTCAGATCGCGGCTCACGCGCCCGATGCTCCGCACGCCCGACGAAGAGGTCTTCTTCCTCTTCGACATCCTGCGCACCATACCGCACGAGGCGGTTGACTCAGTGCTGGCGGAGAACCGGAGCCTCTACGAACGGAATCGCGAACTCGGCGGGAAGTTCTACACCATCAGCGCCGTGCCGTTGCAGCACCACGACTGGGCGAAACACTTCCAGCCCTTCTGGGGCCGGCTCGTCAGCGAGAAGAGCAAACACGACCCGGACAACGTCCTCGGCCCCGGGCCGGGCGTGTTCGCCTAGACCGGATTAGCAGGGCGCCGGCGTAGCTCGCGGGCGCGCCTTCAGCGGAAGAACTTCGAGGCGGGTTTCGATAGCAGGAGTCCGACGGCGAACCACTGTAAAAAGAACCCGGCGAAGGCGACCGGCTCGCTCCCGCCGTGCGGGTTTCCGGCGACGAGCGCGGCGGCGATGGCGGGGACGACGTGCAGCGATCTCCACAGATTCGGGATCGCCACGTGATGCAGGAAGTATTCGCCGAGCGGCGACGAGTCGGAGAAGATCAGCCAGCCCGTGAGCAGCATCCCGGCGGCGAACTCTGCCGCGAACATTAAACGGAATCTCACGGCGCGCCCTCCTCGGCCCTCAGAAATCTTCGCCCATGCGGTCTAGTTCCCGCAGACCGCCGACGCTCTTGTAGAGCACGCTGCGCGGGTCGTCGCTCTGCGCGAGCCGGTAGTAGAGGACGCCGATATTCTTCGTCACCATCTTCCGCAGGCGACTCTCGGACAGCCCTTCGCCCGCCCGGCCGAGCGTCATCCGCGCGTCGGAGACGACGGCGTACCTGCCCTCCTGCCTCCAACTGAACGTGAACTGCCAGTCGTACTGCTCGATGTACATGTCGTCGTCGGTCAGCCCGATCAGTATCGCCTGAGGGTCGGCGACCAGTTCCGGGTGCGCGCCTTTCATCAGGGCGACGACCTCTTCGGCGGTGAGCTGTTGCCGCCGGGAGTTCACCGCGGAAGCGTCGAGCGGGAGACGCGCGAGCAACTCAACCGACAGGCCGTACTTCTGCCGGTAGTACAACCTCAAGCCCTGAGCTTTGTCGGGCGGGAAATCGCCGAGCGGCACGAAATATATTCGCCCGTGACCCTTCAAGCTCTTCGCGTCGAGCGGAACGTAGCGCGACCCGCCCGCGCAGCCCGCGGACGCAACGAAGCACGACGCGCATAGCGCCAGAGCCAACAGCTTCCTTGCTTTCATAAGAACGAGTTGACCGGGAGAGCCGCGTGCGGCGGGGGCGTGTGCGGGAGAGCGACGACGACGCTCGCCGGAGTCGGGCTCCGGCGAGCGTCGTCAGTTGAATGGTTGCGGACGGGCGGGGCCGCTCGCGGCGAGACGCCGAAAGACATCCCGCTTCAGGCCATGCGCGTAGGTTTTTGGGCCTGCGGCTGCGCGCCGGCGTTGGTGCTGCTGCTGATCTGGTAGATCGCCTCCATGACGGCGGAGCGCACTTCGTTCGGCAGCGAGCCGCGCACGGCGAGGCGCTTGAACGAGGGCAGCACCTCCTGCTGCCCGGAGAGCGCGAGCAGCTTGACGACGGCGAGGCGCACCTCCGTTTCGGGGTGGCTCTCGACGGCGCGGATGAGCGGCGCCGTCTCGCCCGCCTTCGCCATCAGGAACAGGAGCGAGAAGGCGTCGTAAGTCTTCTCCCGGCTCTCGCCCGTCAACTGCGAGACGGCTTCCTCGGCGAGCCCCGAAGAGGCGAGCGACGCGCCGATGCTGCGCCGGCGCTCCGGCGCGGACTCGCGCAGGGCGCGCGTGAACGACTCGGCGCGATCTTCGGAAGAGTCGTGCAGGGCGCGCGCGGCGGCGTCGCGCACCTCCTGCGCGGGATCGTCGAAGGCGGCGCAAATCTGGTGGAAGCCTTCGTCCGTGTCGAGGCGGGCGAGGGCGCGCACGCTGGCGGCGCGCTCCGAGGCGTCTTCGCTTTCGAGCCTGAGCTGGATCGACTTCGGGATGATCGAAATGTCGTCGGGCTCGATGCCGGAGAGTTCGACCCCCTTTTGCGCGAGCGTCACGCCCGTATCGGCGGCGTCGCCCGCGTCCGCGACGAAACCGTGCGCGGGCTGGGGCGGAGCATAGTGCTCAATCTCAGACGGGGTATGCAGCTCAATCTCAGAGACGTGACTCTCCGCCGCGCGCTCGGAAGGCTCGTCACCGAGCGCGGGCGAAGTGGCGTAGGGCGACCCCGCCGAAGGCTCGAAGACCTGCGCGGGCGGCGCGGCGTGAGTCTCAAACTCCGCGCCCGGCTCGGAGGCAAGCTGCGGCGTCGCGTCGCGCGCGACGGGCTGCTCGTCAACGTCAACGTCGAGCCAATCGTCGGCGACCCTCTCGCCGCCCGCGACCGCGAACTCCGGCGCGGCGTAGACGGGCGGCTGCTCCGCCGTCTCGTCCGACGCGCGATCAAAAGTTTCTAACTGCGCGGGCGTGCGCTCGTCGAGCCCGCCCGTGCCGCGGCGCGCCCCGGACGCGCCCTCCTCTTCGCGGCGCGCGGCCCATTCGGACGCCGCGCCCTCGTCGAAGGTGTAGACGCGCTCCTCCGCCGAGGCGGTCGCGGCGGGCTCGTACGCCTCCGCCGCTAACGACTCGGCAGGGATGCTCTCTTGGAAGGCTTGCGGCGTCGGGGCCGCACCGACGAATCCCGTCGCTTCAAACTCCTCGACGCGCGGCTCGACGAACGCGGGCGCTTCTTCTACGGCAGTCGTTTCGGCGCCGGCCCGCGCTTCGATCTCATGCCCGCCGAAGTCTCTCGACTCCGCGGCGACTTGATCTATCGCAACGTCATCTTGCGTGACGGGCTGTTCGTTCGCCGTGTCGGATGAAAACTCGGCGGGGGGGACATCGACGACCGGCGTCTCGTCAAACTCGACCGCGGCTTCACCAACCGCCTCGGTCGCGCCGCCGCGCGCGTGCGGAACCTCCACGCCCGCGATCATCTCGAACTCTTCCCCGTCGGCCGACGCGGCCGTCGCCGGTACGGTCTCGGCGGTCGCATCGCTCAAGGTCTCGTCGGTCGCGTCGTCCGAATCGGACGCGGCGGTCGCGGCGACTTCGGCTTCAACTGTTGACGCTTCCGGGATCGACGCTTCGAGCGTCCTGTCTTCGGGCTCGGCTATCGCCTCGGCAGTCTGCGTGTCCTGCGTCGAGACGGCTTCGGGCGTGCCCGCTTCGCGCGCGGCTGAGAGGGCCGCCTCGGTCTCTTCGACGCTGGGTGTGCAGGCTTCGACGGCGCGCAGGATGAGCGCGCGCGGAACCTGCCGTGAGGTCTCGCGCCAGCGCAACGCTTCGAGCGGCCCGAGCGCCGCCGGGTCGCGCAGCTCGGCCAGAGCCTCGACGCACGCGCGGCGCACGTCGGACGAAGGGTCTTCGAGCGCGGCGACGAGGTGCGGGGTGGTCGTGCGGTCGCGCAGCAGCGAGAGCGCGTGCGCGGCAGAGGCGCGCTGCGCCGGGGCTTCCGCCGATTGCAGGTCGCGCGTCGCGTCCTCGAAGTAGCCGTGCCTGAGGAACGCCGCGCGCGCGCGCTCGTTGCGCTCGGCGTTGCGGCTGGAGAGCCCCGCGAGCAGCTCCGACGAGACGAACTCGCGCGTCGCCCTGTCGTGCGCGCCGATGGCCTCCTCGTCGTAAGCCTCGCCCGCGAAAAGTTTTCTGATCTCTTCGCCCACGCGCTCCGTGTCGGCCGCGGGCGCGTCGTCAACTTCAGCCGCCGACGCGTCGGCGGGCTTCGTCTCGACGAGCCCACTCCCGGCCACCAGCGCGGCGGGCGTCAGCACGTCCGAGACTTCACTCGCGGAGTCGGCGACCTCCGCCGCCTGCGTCGACACGAAGGGTTCGGCGACCGGAGTCGTCACCGCCTCGACCGGCGCGGTCTCCGCCGCTTCGATGTCCGCGACGCGCTCAGCGACCGCGCGACCCTTCTTGCTCTTCCTGCCTCTCTTCTCCTTCCTGTCCTTCTTCGACCGAGCCGCGGCCGGCGGCGCAGTCGGCGGGGCGAGCGGCGCGGCGGTCTTCACCTCGGCGGCCCCGACCGCCAGGGCCGAGGGCGCGACCCCCGAAGGAGTCGCGTGTGCGACCGCCTGAGGCTTCGCCGTGATCGACTGCTCGTCCGTCGTCTTCGCGGCGCGGAGTTCCGGCGATTTTGCCGGCGGCGGGGTAGACGCCTGCCGTTCGCCGAGGCGCGTGACGAGGAGCAGCCCGACGCCAACGACGAGCATCGCGACGATAAACCAGGGCCAGTTGTGTTGGACGAACGCGCCGAGGGTCGAGGTGGTGGCTCCGCTGGAGGGCGCGGCGATCTGGACGGGGGCGGCGGGCGTCGCCTGCGCCTGAGCCAGTTGCACGGGCGTCGTGGCGGGCGAGGCCGAGGGCGCGGCCGAGGGTGCGACCGACGGCGTCGCCGCGGGCGTCGTCCCGACGGCCGGGAAAGAGGGCGAAACGTCGCCGGGGTTGGCCGCGACCGCGGGCTGCGTCGTGCCCTGCGCCTGATTGGCGTTGGCCGCCGTGCTCGCGCGCGCGGGTGATGGTGAAGCCGTGGGCTGAGTCTTGATGCCGGCGAGCTCAGCCGGGGTGCGCGGCGTCGCCGCGGGCTGTAGCGCGGGCGGCGGGCCGGCCGTGATCTCGCCCGCCTTCGGCGCGGTGAACTGTACGTCGAGCCGGTTGAACTTCTGCGAGACTTTCGCCGACGCGCCCGGCTGGAGCTTGAAGGTGTAGACGAGATCGCTGCCGCGGCGCGAGACCTGCGCGCCCTCGAAGCCGCGACCGCGCGCGCCTTCGCCCCCGCCGCCCTGCGCCTGCGGGATGACGACGATGAAGCGGTCGCCGCTGCGGTAAGCCGAGTAGTCGTTCAGCTCGCCGTCCGAAGTGATGGTCACGCGCGAGCCCTGCGCCGAATCGGAGGCGCGCAGCGGCGTGATCCGCTTGGCACGCTTGGGCTGCTGCTGCCCCGCCGCGCCCGAGGTCGCGGGCTGTTGCGCGTGCGCGCCAGAGGCGGCGAGAAGCGCCGTGAGGAGAGCGCAGGCGAGCGACGTGAAACGCGCGCGCGCGCGAAAAAGTTTTCGTGCGTGGGTTTTGGAATCGTTTAGGCGCATTGCAGTTGGAGCCAGGGGGCCGGTCTTCGGGACGAGTCGGGTTGACGCGGTGGATTATGCAATAGGGTGAACGCTCTTGTCACCATCATTCGTCTCGCAGGCCGCGCCCCCGTCGGCCTGTTCCTGCCGCCCGCAGACCTCCAGGATCGCCTCGCGCAACTTCTCCGGCGTGTTCCCTTCGAAGGCGATCTGGCGCAGGCGGCGGCTCATCTCCGCGTCGCCCTGTAGCGTGAGCAGCCGCGAGGCCGCGAGCCGCACGTTGAGATCGGGGTGGCCCTTGACGACGTGTAAGAGCACCTCCGACTGTCCGCCGCGCGCGACGATGGTGAGGAGCGAGAACGCCTCGTAAGCCTGGCGGCGGTCGTCGCTCGCCAGCCTGTCCATCGCCTGGCGGGCGAGCCCCGCCGTGACGCACGCCTCGGCGATGCGTTGCAGCGTCTCTTCGTCGGCGTTCTCGACGACGCGCACGTAGGCGTCGGCGCGGTCGAAGCTGAGGCGCGAGAGGGCGCGCGCGGCGGCGGCCCTCACCTCGCGCGACTCGTCGGCCATCGCGATCAGGACGGACGCGAAGACCGACTCGTGATCGATGTGGCCGAGGCTCGTGACGGCCGTGGCCCGCACGGAGGCGTCAACGTCGCCGCCCGCCATCGCGCTGAGCGCGTCGACCGCCCGCTGCACCTGGAACTGCGAGAGATGCTGCGCGGCGGCGACCCTCGCCTCCACGTCGTCCAGGCTCAGCCGGTCGAGCGCGTCGGCGAGCGTCTCGTCTTCGAGCCACTCGGGGAGCTGCGCGACCTGCGCGACGGGTTCGAGCCGCGTGATCTCGCCGCTGAACCAGTCGCCCGCGAGCCCGGAGTCGTCGACCTGCGGGTCGAACTCGAGGGCGTCGACCGAGCAGGCGCTCAGCGCGCGCGTGACGAGCGAGGCGGGGACGTCCGAGTGGCGGCGCGCCATGTCGAGGAGTGCGCCGATGGCGCCCGGCAGGCCGAGCGTGCCGAGGCTCGCCACCGCCTCGCTGCGCACGACCGTGTCGGCGTCGTAGAGGGCTTCGAGCAGGAACGGGAGCGACGAGGACGACTTGACCTGGCCGAGCGTGCGCGCCGCCGACGAGCGCTCGTAGGCGTCCGGGGCGAGCAGCAGCGACGCGCTCTGGCGGGCGACGAAGCCGTACTCTTCGAGCGCCCTGCGCGCGCGCCCTCGCTCGGCCTCCGATAGCTCCGGCGAGCCTATCGCCTTGAGGAGCGAAGTCTCGACGGCCCTGCGGTCGTCGGCCGCGCGCGAGGCGAGCACTTCGATGACGTGCGGCGTCCCGCGCAGCAGTTTGTCGATCTCCTGCTCGACGCGGAACGCGCCGAAGAGCACGGGCGGGGCGGGCGCTGACACCGCGGCGGGTTTGCCCTCGCGTTTGACGAGCGCGCCCGCCGCCTCGGCCTTCGCCGCAGACCTGCCGACTTCGGATTCTGAGACCGGGGACTTCGCCCCGCCGCTCTTCTCGGCCGACTCGGCCTTCACACCCTTCCCGGACTTCTCCTCGGCGACTTCGACGTTAGTCCCTTCGGCGACGGAGCCGCGGTTCCTGATAAAAATTACGAGGAACGCGATCAGCCCGACGCCCAGAAATCCGCCGACGACTATCAGCGAGAAGCGGAGCGTCCTGCTATCCATCGGCTTCGACGCGCTGACGAGCGCCGGCATGGCGGAGGTCTGCGCGACGGGTTGCTGAGGCTGAGTCGCCGCCTGAGTGCCCTGCCCCGCCCCGAAGGGCGTCGGGAACCCTTGACTCGCCCCGGCGGCCGGCGCGCCGCCCGCCGTTGCGCCCTGCGCGGTCTGCACGGCCTGCGTGTTCGCGGCAGCTTGCGCGCCCTTCGCCGTCGCTGGCTGTGCGTTCGACGGCGCGCCCTGCGTGTTCGGCTGCGCGCCGTGCGCGTCGGACTGCTGAGCGTTCGACTGCTGAGTGTTCGACTGCTGAGCGTTCGCCTGTTGCGCCTGTGACTGCTGTGGCTGTCGCGGCTGCGCGCTCACGTTGGCGGGCGTCTGCCTGCCCGGCGGTTGCGCGGTGAAGAGTTTCTCCGTCGCGGCGACGCCCGCGGCGGCGGCGGCGAGTTGCCGGTCGGCCCTGAGGGCGGGCTGGCCCTGTGCGCGGCTCGCGTTCGGGCGTTCGTCCGCCCGGCGCTGCTGTCCGCGCGCGGCCTCCTGCCTCGGCGCGGGCTTCGCTTCGGCCTCCGCGCTCGCGCGCACGCCGCCGCTGACCATCAGGTCGAGCGAGTTCGCGCGCGGCACCACCGTCACGCTCGCGCCCGGTCGCGTCTGCACGACCAGCTCCAGAGAGTTCCCGACGCGGCGCACCTTGACCCCGCGCGGCGCGCCCGCGAACTGGCCGACCCACTTGTAGCCGACGACGTGGAAGCCCTCCTCGTCCTGCCACGTCTGCGCGCGGCTGAGCGGCGCGTCCGCCGTGATCGAGACGACCTCGCCGCCGCCCGCGGGGCGCGCGCTCACCGACGTGACGTTGACCGTCGGCTCTTTCGACGCGCGTTGCGCGCGCGTGGCGAGCCAGGGGAAGGTGATGGCGGCGACGGCGAGCGCGGTGAGCGCGAGCAGGGCGCGCGCGGGTAAGGGAGCGATGATTTTCAGTTCACGCATAACTTCTGCCTCTCGGGAATGGGTCGCGAGCGGGTTTCTTGCGCCCGGCGTCAGACTTCGGAAGCCTTCGAGCCGGGGTCTGGCTGTTCGTTTGAGTGAGGGGCGAAGAGCCGCGTCGCTCGAAGCAGGTTTTAGGTTGGGCTCGCCGTCAGACCTTGCTGGAGTTTGGTCTCTTCGGCGGTTGCGGGAGAGTGTCGGCGGCGACCCGAAAGGTTGGGGCGGGTGTTAGCGGTGGTCGTCGCTGAATTTGTAGCCGATGCCCCACACGGTCAGGACCATCTGCGGGTTTTCGGGGTTGTCCTCGATCTTGGCGCGCAGGCGGTTGATGTGTGAGTCGATGGTGCGATCGTAGCCCTCGTAGGAGTAGTCCCAGATCTTCTCCAGGAGGTACTTTCGCGGGAAGACGCGACCGGGGTTGGACGCGAAGAGCCGGAGCAGTTCGAACTCCTTCGGCGTGAGCTCGACCAGGCGGTCGCCGACGCTCACCTCGCGCTTCGACGGATCGATGCGCAGCTTGCCGCGCATGATCGGGGCCTCGTCGCCGGAAGACTCGACGCGCGAGGCGACCTGCGACCTGCGGAGTACGCTCTTCAGACGCGCTTCTAGCTCGCGCAGGCTGAAGGGCTTGGTGATGTAATCGTCGGCGCCCATTTCGAGGCCGAGGACTTTATCAACCACGTCGTCTTTGGCGGTGAGCATCAGGATCGGCAGGGAGGGAGCCTTCTCCCTCAGTTCGCGGCAGACGGCGAGGCCGTCCATCTTCGGCAGCATCAGGTCGAGCACGACCGCGTCGGGCCTGTCGTGCAGGGCAGCCTGCACGCCCGCCACGCCGTCCTCCGCCGTCCGCACTTCGTAGCCGGCGCGCGTGAAATACTCGCGGATGGCGGTCGAGATGTTCTCGTCGTCTTCGACGACGAGCAGGCACATCTTGCGCTCGCGGGCGTCCGCAATTTCGCCCTCGGCTTCTGAGCCTTTCGCCTTCGTTTCCGCGGGTCGAGTTGACATCGGGGCAGATTGTTTCGGCGTAGCTTCGTTGAGGGGAGTCGTGCAGAGCCGCGGCGGAATTGCCGCACGCAACCCCTGACAGTTAGGAATATAACAGGTTAATCGGCACAAACTCAAGCCTTAAGATATCTAACTGGCGGACGGCTCCGTCAGGATACGAGACATGCCGGATGCCAGCATATCGAGACTAACTCAAGAAAATAGTCGGGCGACTGAGCACGGAACGTAATGTCTACCTTTAAGACAGAAAGCCCTCTTTAGAGTTCTCCTCCAGCCATTTTCGGGTAAGAACGCCGCGCGGGGAAGCAACAGCGATGACGTAAGTTTGGGATTATGAGGTTAACGAACTCTGATGAAGGCTTCGCCGGCGCGCCTCAAGCGACTTCCCGCGTTCGATACCCGCCTTAGTCGCCCCGTTCGGAGATTTACTTCCGCTCTCAAACCTCTAACTTCTGACCCCGATCTCTTGACAAAGCCACGACGCGCGAGCACAATCGCGCCTCGCCTCAAGAGGCTTTTCACGTCCCCGACTTCGATCCAAATTACACTCGCGACAAGATGAGCGGCTCCGCGACCGTCACCGAAACATCGCTCGGCGATCTAACGCTCGTGCGGCGCGGCAAGGTGCGCGACGTTTACGGCGTCGGCGTCGATCAACTCTTAGTCGTCGCCACCGACCGCATCTCCGCCTTCGACTGCATCCTGCCGACGCAGATCGAGCGCAAGGGCGAAGTTCTCACGCAAATCTCGCGCTTCTGGTTCGACCGCCTCGCGCACGTCACGCCGCACCACCTCGTCACGACCGAAGTCGAAGAGATGCCGGCGGAGGTGCGCCGCCACGCCGACGTGTTGCGCGGTCGCTCGATGCTCGCGCGCCGCACGGAGGTCTTCCCCGTCGAGTGCGTCGCGCGCGGCTACCTCGCGGGCTCCGGCTGGAAGGATTACCGACGCACCGGCGAAATCTGCGGCCATAAGCTCCCGCGGGGGTTGCGCGAGGCGGACAAGCTGCCCGCGCCCCTCTTCACGCCCGCCACCAAAGCCGAGGAGGGGCACGACGAGAACATCGGCGAGGCGCGGATGCGCGAGATCGTCGGCGACGAAGTGACCGAGTACCTGCGCGACACGACGCTCAGGCTCTACGCGGAGGCCGAAACGTACGCGCGCACGCGCGGCATCATCATCGCCGACACGAAATTCGAGTTCGGGCGCGACGCGCAGGGTCGGATCATTTTGATCGACGAGGCGCTGACGCCCGACTCTTCGCGCTTCTGGTCGGTCGAGACTTACGAGCCCGGTCGCCCGCAAGCCTCCTTCGACAAGCAGTTCGTCCGCGACTACCTCGAAACGCTCGACTGGGACAAGCGACCGCCCGCGCCCGCGCTCCCCGCCGACGTGACAGCCGCGACGACCGCACGCTACCTCGAAGCCTACAGGCTGCTCACGGGGAAAGAGCTGTGAGATAGCTGTTAGCGATTAGCGATTAGCTGTTAGCTTTCAGCTTGTTGAGCCGGGGCATAGTGGGATGGTGATTCTTCCGCGGAGCTAACGTATAAGCTTTTAGCTAACATCTAATCGCTAATCGCTAACAGCTAACAGCTTCCCATGACCCTCTTCGATCTCATCGTCATCTGCCTGGTCGGCGCGTCCGTGGTGGCGGGCGCGCTGCGCGGGGTGGTGCGCGCGCTCATCGCGACGGTCGCGCTGTTCGCCGGGCTGTTGGTCGCCGCGCAGACTTACGAGTGGGCGGGCGGGTGGCTGCGCTCGCTCGGCGTGGTCGAGACCCGCGCGGCGGCGGACGCCGCCGGGTTCCTGCTGGTCGCTTTCCTCTTCCTCTCGGCGGGCTTCGCGGCGGGCGCGCTGCTGCGCGACACGCTCAGGCGCGCGAAGCTCGGCTGGCTCGATCGCGCGCTCGGCGCGTCGTTCGGGTGCCTGCGCGGCGTCGCGGTCTGCTCCGCGATGTACCTCGCGCTGACGGCCTTCCCCGTCCGCCTCGGCTTCGTCCGCGACGCGCGCACCGCGCCCGCGCTCGCCGAGGGGGCGCGCGTCCTGACCCTCGTCACCTCGTCAGACCTGCGCGCGCGATTCCTCGCGCAGTACAGGCGGGCGGTCGGTTTGGCGTATTAGCCGTTCGAGTTTCCGTCAGTAGAACACGCGGGGCATTATCAGTTTCATTCACCGAAGACCTCTGGAGAAGCCATGCAGATGCGCGCCCGCCTCGAAGCCCTGATCGACGAGATGCTCGACGGACAACTGATGCTCGACGAAGCCCTCTCCGAATTCGAGAAGCTCTACATCGAGAAGGCGCTCGCGCGCCACAAGGAACACCTCTCGCGCACGGCCTCCACGCTCGGCATCCACCGCAACACGCTCTCCAAGCGCGTCGCCACCTACCGCACGCAGCAGCGGCAGGCCGCGAAGAAAACCGTGAAGCGACGCCCGCGCTGAGGTCGCCCGCCCCCCCCCGGAACTCGCCGGAAACTCAAACAATTCGCGCACGTTGACAACAGCCGCGCCCTCAATATAATCTGTCATCTCGCCCCGCAAGCGAGACGCCGAGTGAACTGTTCGGAGCTGAGCAGTTGGGCGTGTTTTTGCGCCCGCGCGCTTAGCACTCTCGCGGGGCGGGTGATAAAAAGTTCGACTCTGAAGTCCGTCATCAAGACCGACATTCATCTCTGAAAGTGAAACCCGAAAGGAGAAGTTCATGGCTACCAACATCAAACCCCTACACGACCGTGTGATCCTGCGTCGCATCGAGGAAGGCGAGCAGCAGCGGGGCGGGATCATCATCCCCGACACCGCCAAGGAGAAGCCGCAGGAGGGCGAGGTCATCGCCGTCGGCGAGGGCAAGTACCGGGACGACGGCAAGCGCCAGGCGCTCGACGTCAAGAAGGGCGACCGCGTCCTCTTCGGCAAGTACAGCGGCTCCGAGATCAAGCTCGACGGCGAGGAGTTCCTGATCATGCGCGAGGACGAAATCCTCGGCGTCATCGAGCGCGCGGGCGCGCAGGCGGGCGGCAAGAAGGGCGGCAAGTAGTTGCCCGCCGCACCATTCGCACGAAACATTTAAGGTGAGGAGAAGAAAGAAAGATGGCAAAGCAAGTTATTCATGGTGAGGAGTCGCGGGCGGCGATCCTGCGCGGCGTCAACCAACTGGCCGACGCGGTCAAGATCACTCTCGGCCCCAAGGGCCGCAACGTCGTCCTCGACAAGAAGTACGGGAGCCCGACGATCACGAAGGACGGCGTCACGGTGGCGAAGGAGATCGAGTTGAAGGACTCGCTCGAGAACATGGGCGCGCAGATGGTCAGGGAGGTCGCGTCGAAGACCTCGGACATCGCGGGCGACGGGACGACGACGGCGACCGTGCTGGCGCAGGCGATCTTCCGCGAGGGCGTGAAGACGGTGGCGGCCGGGGCGAACCCGATGGCCCTCAAGCGCGGCATCGACAAGGCGGTCGAGAAGGTGACGAAGGAGATCGAGCGGATGGCGAAGCCCGTCAAGGGCGACATGATCGCGCAGGTCGGCACGATCTCGGCCAACGGCGATAAGACCATCGGCGAGTTGATCGCCGAGGCGATGAACAAGGTCGGCAAGGACGGCGTCATCACGGTCGAGGAGTCGCGCACGATGGAGACGGCGCTGGAAGTGGTCGAGGGCATGCAGTTCGACCGCGGCTACCTCTCGCCCTACTTCGTGACCGACCCGGAGCGCATGGAGGCGGTGCTGGAAAACCCGCTGATCCTCATCCACGAGAAGAAGATCAGCTCGATGAAAGACCTGCTCCCGCTCCTGGAACAGATCGCGAAGATGGGCAAGCCGCTCATCATCATCGCGGAGGACGTGGAGGGCGAGGCGCTCGCCACGCTCGTCGTCAACAAGCTGCGCGGGACGCTGAACGTCGCCGCCGTGAAGGCCCCCGGCTTCGGCGACCGCCGCAAGGCGATGCTCGAAGACATCTCGATCCTGACGGGCGGCAAGGTCATCTCGGAAGACCTCGGCATCAAGCTGGAGAACGTGCAGGTCGCCGACCTCGGTCGCGCCAAGAAGGTGACGATCGACAAGGACAACACGACCATCGTCGAGGGCTCCGGCAAGGCCGCCGACATCGAGGGCCGCGTCAAGACCATCCGCGCGCAGGTCGAGGAGACGCCTTCCGACTACGACCGCGAGAAGTTGCAGGAGCGCCTGGCGAAGCTCGTCGGCGGCGTCGCGGTGATCCGCGTCGGCGCGGCGACCGAGACGGAGCTGAAGGAGAAGAAGGCGCGGGTCGAGGACGCGATGCACGCGACGCGGGCGGCCGTCGAGGAAGGGATAGTTCCGGGCGGCGGCGTGGCGCTCGTGCGCGCGGCCAAGGCCCTCGACAAGTTCCGCGCGAACGAGGAGGGCGTGGGCGACGCCGACGAGCAGATCGGCGTGACCATCGTGCGCCGCGCGCTCGAAGAGCCGCTGCGCCAGATCGTGCAGAACGCCGGCAAGGAGGGCGCGGTCATCGTCGAGAAGGTGCGTGAGAACAAGAAGGAGTCTTACGGCTACAACGCGGCGACCGAGGAGTTCGGCGACATGGTCGACGAGGGCGTCATCGATCCGGCGAAGGTCACGCGCACGGCGTTGCAGAACGCGGCGTCGATTGCGGGCTTGATGCTCACGACCGAGGCGCTCGTCTCCGAGATTCAGGACGACGACAAGGCCCCGGCGATGGGCGGCGGCGGCATGGGCGGCATGGGCGGCGGCATGGGGATGTAATCGAACCTTCGATTACCCGCTCGCACAAAGGCGGCTGCGCTCACACACGAGCGCAGCCGCCTTTCTTAGCGCCTCCAGCGCCTTCGCGTGAGACTTAAACCTCATTCAACAGGAGGAGGCTGCCCGACACGAAGGGGCAGCCTCCTCACGTCTGACCTTGTTTCGCGTCCGTCGGATCGGGCACTAGTCAGTCGGTCGGCTCGACGCGGCACATCAGCTCGGAGAAGTACCAGCCGTTTGCGCCGTAGCCCAGCTCGTTCCAGTCGGTCGTGTAGTAGTGATCGAGAACGTTCGCGTTCTGGTTCCAGTATTCGTAGAGCGGGATGCCGCTGTACGAGTCCGCGGGGTAGACGTAGCACTCGATCTTCTCGAAGCTCCAGCCGTAAGCGCCGTAGCCGAGTTCGTTCCAGTCGGTCGTGTAGAAGTGGTCGCCGACCTGGTAGTTGTAGTAGCGGTAGAGCGGGGTGGTTCCCGTCTCCTGCGTGGCGAAGACGTTGCACGCCGGGCCTTCGAATGTCCAGCCGTTGCCCGGGTAATAGCCCAACTCGTTGATGTTGATGGTGTAGAAGTGGTCGCCGACGTACGGGTTCCAGTACTCGTAGAGCGGCTGACCCGCCGCCGAGGCTTTCTGCGGCACGAGGAACACGAACAGCGCGAGCGTGAAGAGGAGTGTGAGTATTCGTTTCATGGTCGTCTCTCCTTGGGTTGATGAGGTTGAGAGGAAAGAGAGGAGTCCAAGCGAGGGCGCGGCTCGATCGGCGCGCCACGTGTGAGCTGTCTCTCCCAAGGTGTCCCGGCGATCCGGCGTTGCGGCGCGCGCGTGCGCGGCGCGCGAGCCGGAGCTAATTCACAGCGCCCATACTGTCAAAAGCCGAAACGGTCGTAGGCGTCTATCAGAGATGAGGAACTTTGCCTACGGGGCAAGCACTGCTGCACGAAGCCTCGGGGGATTCGTGCGTCCTGACGATGAGTTGTGTTCGGGAGAGCGCGGGAATGCTATTGCAAACGCGACGCGATGTCAACGAAGACACCGGCGCGCCGCATTGACGCAACTGAGGACAGGTTGCGCTGTCGAACGCACGCGCGCTATTCCCACTCCGCGCATCTCAGATGCACGACGTAAGCGCCCAACTCATTGCCCGCCCGCCGCGTGTACGTGAAGGCGCGCGAGAGCGCGGCCAAGCCCGCCAAAAATCTCTCGTCTAGAATATGTTTGTCGTCAGACGGGGTGTGCGGCGTGAGGCCGCAGATTAACTGGATGAGTGCGTCAGTCACGTCCGGATCGTCATACTTCGTGAGCAGATCGACCAGCTCGCACGCTCTCTCTTGGGTGACGGGCAGGCTCGACCAACGCCTGACTGGTTCGCCGAAGTCCGGTTCGTGAGGTTGGCGGGCGCGCGTCGCGCGCGTGCTATCATTCTTTAGCATCAGTAACTCCTTCAAGTGTCTACTGGTGTTAGAGGGCTTACCTAAGATTGCCGTCTTGGTAAGTCCTCGCCTCTTGTGCGCTCTCAACTACCTAATCGGCGGCGGTATTTCTACCGCAGGGGAAGGATTTTGTCAACATTAATCTTCCCTTGCGGTAGAAATATTCGTGTTGTATAAGTCGCGCATGGCGAGTGAGCGAATGTTGACCACAAGTGAAGTCGCGACGCGGCTAAAGGTTAGCCTGCGGCGTGTCCGCCAGTTGATAGAAGAAGGGCGTCTACCTTCTCAACAATTCGGGCGCGATCATCTAATAAAAGAAACTGATCTGATTCTAGTCGAGAATCGCAAAGTAGGCAGACCGCGCAAAGCGCAAACTGAGAAAGCGTCGAAGCGGGCGAGTAAGAAGAAAGGCTGACAAGATTTGTAGGGGCAGGGCTCGTCCCTGCCCGCGAGCGACCGTGAGGTCGCTCAAGAGGAAGCGCGGGCATTAAACGTTGAATGCCCGCGTCACGCTATTCGCGCTGTCGCGCTCATCGGGCAGGGACGAGCCCTGCCCCTACGGTTTTCGCTCTACGGCTTCTTGCCTTCGACCCATGAGCTGATGGAGCGCGTCATGTGCGCGAAGTCGATGTGCGCCACGTCGTCGCCCGGTAGTTTGAGAGCCTACCGCCCCGCGCGGGGGCTTAGCGTGTCGCGCCGCGCGCCGCGTTCTTGTAGACGACGCCGCCCTTCATCACGAAGACGACGCGGCGCACGGCCGTGATGTCCTTCAGCGGATCGCCGTCGAGCGCGATGATGTCCGCCTCGAAGCCCGGCGCGATTGAGCCGATCCGCTCCGCCATGCCGAGGGCCTCCGCCCCCAGCGAGTTGGCGGAGACGAGCGCCGCCATCGGGGCCACCCCGCAGTCGCGCACGCGGTCGATGAACTCCTCGGCGTTGCGCCCGTGCGCGCCGGCCACGGCGTCCGTGCCGAAGACGATCTTGAGCCCCCGAATTTTCGACGCGCGCCGCACCAGCTCGTGGTTCAACGACAGCACCTTCTCCATCGCCGCGAACCCCTCGGCCGTGTAACCGGGGGTGCCGAGATACTTCTCCCTGTTGAGCAGATAATTCTCGATGACCAACCCGGCTTGCGGATCGAGGTAGGTGCCCCGCCGCGCCATCAATGTCAGGTCGTCGTCCGTCGCCATCGTGCCGTGCTCTACCTGCGTGCATCCGGCGAGGGCGGCGACGCGCACGGCCTCTTTGTAAGCGTGGACGAGCGTGCGCAAGCCCTGCTTCTTCGCCTCGTCGCAGGCCGCGTTCAACTGCTCCTGTGAGAGCGTCATCCCGCCGCCCTGGCGGATGCTCTGCGACGCGAAGATTTTGATCACGTCCGCGCCCGCCGCCTTCTGCTTCCGCACGAACGCGCGGAGTTCTTCGGGCGTCCCCGTCCGCTCGCCCTGCCCGAAGATCGGCTCGGCCGCTGTCAGGACGCGGGGACCTGGCAGCGCGCCCTGCGCGATCGCGTCGCGCAAGGGGAGGTCTGTCGGCGAGCCGACGCTTTGCACGGTCGTAAAGCCCGCCGACAAAGTCGCCCACGCGTTCGACGCCGCCTGGTACGCGGCGAATTGCGTCGTCTCTCCTGGCCCCGCGTTCTTCCCGTCCTTGCCGAAGCTCCAGGTGATGTGGACGTGCGCGTCGATCCAGCCGGGCGACACGCTCAGCCCGCGCAGGTCGTAGTCCACGGGCGAGGCGCTCGGGTCAATCGCGACGATCCTGGAGCCCTCGACGACGATGCGCGTGTCGCGCATCACGCCCCCCCTGCCGTCGAGCAACGCGCCCGCGGCGATCACTATTCGCTTTCCCCGCGCGGGCGTCTGTGAAGAGGTTTGTTGCGTCACGGCGCAGGCGCAGAGGAGGCCGAGGGCGAGCAGAATAATCCTGGCGGGCATGAGCGGTCTCCACTCTCCGAATCAATGGTCGTCCGTCCAGATGGTCGTCAGTCCGGGGCGCCGCCTCACTTACGGTTTCTTGCCTTCGATCCAGGCGGGCTTGAAGTCGGAGTTGACGAGCCAGCGCACGGGCTCGACCATCGAGTTGATGGAGCGCGTCATGTGGGCGAAGTCGATGTGCGCCACGTCGTCGCCCGGCTGGTGGTATTCCGGGTGCAGCCCGAAGCTCGACACGGTCTGCGCGACGACGCCGCGCCGCGCGAGGGCGTAGTTGTCGGAGCGTTGAAAGAAGTTCTGTTCGGGGGTGCGGGTCGGCGACGATGCGCGCGCCGTGTTTGGCGAGTTCCGCGCCGAGGTTCGAGCGCTCGTAGCCGGTCAGCCAGAGCGTCCCGGCCTCGACCTTCGCGTCGGGCCGCCCGATCATCTCGAACTCTAGGTTGGCGACCATCTGAGCGAGCGGCGCGGGCGGGTGAGCCAGAAAATACTGCGCGCCGAAGCCGCCGCGCTCCTCGCTGCCGAAGGTGACGAAGTAGACCGTGCGCTTCGGCCTCTGCCCCGCCCCGAGCACGCGCGCCAGCTCAAGCACGGCGACCACGCCCGACGCGTCATCGTCCGCGCCGTTGCAGACTGTGTCGCCGCCCGCCGCGCGGCACTGACTGTTCTCGGCCCCCGCGACGCCGATGTGATCCATGTGCGCGGTCAGCAGCACGGCTTCGTTCGCGAGCTTCGCGTCGCTCCCGCGCAACACGCCGACCGTGTTCCAGGTGTAGCTCTTCTGATCCGCGCCGGGCGCGCCTTCCAGGGTGAGCTGCGCGCCGTCGCTCGCCTGCTGCAAAGTCTTGTAGGCGTCCGCGGCGAGCACGACGAGCGTGCCCGCGCCTTCCGCCGCCTCGTTCGCGGTCGGGAGCTGCGGCATCCGCTCCCCGCTCTGCTTCCAACGCTGCCGCCACGCGGGCGTCTCCGCGACGAGCACCGCCGCCGCGCCCTGCTGCCACAAGGTGCGCGCGCGCGACAGCACGGCGCGCGCGTCGCCCGCTTCGTCCGCGCCGAGCAGGACGAAAGCGCCCGACTTCGGACTCTGACCCGCGCCCAGCTTCTGCAACGCGCCCGCGACGCGGGGCGCGGCGGCGCGCACGACGAGAATCTCCTGACCGTGTTTCCACTTCACGCCGCCGCCGCTCGCGTTGAAGCTGAGCGCGGGCGCGTCGGCGAAAGTCGGTCGCGTGAGATCGACCGTCTGTATGAAAGTCTTCTGCCCCGAAGCGTCCGCGTCGCCGGCGGGCTCTGCGCCGAACTGCCGTAGCTGCGCCGCCACGTACTCGCCCGCTAGGCGCTCGTACTGCGTCCCGCTCCCGCGCCCCTGCATCGCGTCGCCCGCCAGGAACTCCAGGTGCGCGCGCACGTCGCGCTCCAACACCAACTGACGCGTCGCGGCCGCCTGCGACTGGGCGAATGTCGCGCGCGCGGACGCGCCGCCCGTCGCGCCGAAGGGCTGAGCGAAGACGAGCATCAGGGCGGCGACGGCTGAAGCCGTTAACTGCCTGGCGTAGTGTGACGATATTTTCTTCATACGAATTTCTCTGACGGGTGCGGGTTGTGTGAAGCTCGGTTCCGGCGCGGTCGAGTCTCGCGCACGGGGCGGCACAGTTGGGAGCGCGCGGAGAATGT
>DATLMC010000169.1:0-4848 GCA_035537435.1 Pyrinomonadaceae bacterium
TCGTCCGCCAGGGCGACGTGGTCGCGCGCCTCAACGCGCGCGACGCGCAGTTGCGCTTACAACAAGCACAGGCGGGCGTGCCGCAGTCAATCGCGCAGGTGCGCCAGGCTGAGGCGCGGCTCGGTCTGCGACCGGGCGGGGCGGGCTTCAGCGCGAGCGCGATTCCCGAAGTGCGTGCCGCGGCGGCCGGGCTCGAACAGGCGCAGGCGCAGCTCCGGCTCGCCGAGGCGAACGAGCGCCGGTACCGCGAGCTGGTCGAGACGGGCGACGTGGCGCAGAGCGTCTACGATCAGTACCGCACGCAGCGCGACACGGCGCGCGCCGCCGTCAACGCGGCGCGGCAGCAGCTTGAGGCCGCGACGAACACCGCGCGCCAGAGCAACGCGGCGATCCAGAGCGCGCAGGCGTCGGTCGAGAGCTCGCGCTCGCAGGTCGCCATCGCGCAGAAGGCCGTCGCCGACTCGGTCGTCCGCGCCCCCTACGCGGGCTTCGTCAGCAACCGCCCCATCGCCGCCGGCGAGTACGTCACGCCCTCCTCGATCATCGTCACGCTGCTGCGCACCAACCCGATCAAGTTGCAGCTCCAGGTCCCGGAGGGCGAGGTGCCCTTCGTCTCGCAGGGCATGAGCGTGCAGCTCCAGGTGGACGCGCACGGCGACCGAAAGTTTTCGGGTCAGGTGTCGGCGGTCAACCCGGCGATCGATCCGGTCTCGCGCGCGGCGACCGTGGAGGTGCAGGTCGAGAACTCCGACAACGCGCTGCGCGCCGGGATGTTCGCGACCGCGCGCATCGTGCGAAAAGGGGGCGGTCGCGCCGTCTTCGTGCCGCGCTCCGCGGTGCTCTCGGATCAGAACACGCAGTCCTACCGCGCCTTCGTCATCCAGGACGGGACGGCGAAGCTGCGCGTCGTGCAGATCGGCGACGAGGAGGGCGACTGGATACGCATCCAGTCGGGCGTCAACCCCGACGAGACCGTCGCGACCAGCAACCTCCAGCAACTCTTCGAGGGCGCGCGGGTGCGACAGTAAGAGCACTCAGCATTCAGCAATCAGCATTCAGCCAGACGGCTGTGTGTCAGATGGGACGCAAAAGTTTTGCTCAACTTGATAATTAAGACCTTTCCGGCTGAGTGCTGAATGCTGACGGCTAAATAATCATGCAAAAGCTCGCTGAAATTTGCGTCCGCCGCCCGGTCTTCGCGACCGTCATTGTTCTGTTGTTGACGGTCATCGGCGGGGTCTCGTTCTTCACGCTCGGCGTGGATCGCTTCCCGAAGATCGATCTGCCGACCGTCACGGTCTCGACGGCGAACCAGGGCGCGGCCCCGGCCGAGATGGAGACCGAGGTCACCGACCAGATCGAGGGCGTGGTCAACACCGTCCCCGGCATCGACGAGATGCGCTCCAGCTCCTCGCAGGGGCGCTCTTCGGTAACGATCACCTTCAACCTCGAAAAAGACCCGGACGTGGCGACGCAGGAGGTGCGCGACAAGGTCTCGACCGTCATCAACCGCCTGCCGGAGACGGCCGACGCGCCCGTCGTCACGAAAGCCGACCCCGACTCGCAGCCCGTCATCCAGTACGCCATCAGCGCGCCGCGCTCGTCGATCGAGCTGACCGACATCGTCCAGCACCAGATACAGGAGCGCGTCGAGTCGGCCGACGGCGTCGGCGAGGTCGTCATCTTCGGCGGCCGCCAGCGCCAGATCAACGTCTACATCGACCCGGAACGCCTGCGCGCCTACAACCTCTCGGTGACGGACGTGGTCAACGCCGTCCGCCAGCAGAACCTCGAACTCCCCGGCGGCCGCCTGAACGAGGGCGCGCGCTCGGTCACGCTCAGAACGCTCTCGCGCATCGAGAAGGTCGAGCAGTTCAACGACATCGTCATCACGACGAAGAACGGCTACCCCGTCAAGGTGAGCGACGTCGGAAGAGTCGCGGACACGGGCGCTGACCCCACCTCCGCCGCCTCGCTCGACGGCACGCCGTCGGTCTCTTTGGCCGTCCGCAAGCAGTCGGGCTCGAACACGGTGGCGGTCATCAAGGCGATCAAGCAGCGGATGGAGGAGATCAAGCCGGTGCTCCCGCCCGACTTGAAGATCGCCGTCACGCGCGATCAGTCGGAGTTCATCGAGACCAGCCTGCATGCCATCGAGGAGCACCTCGTGGTCGGCGGCCTGCTCGCCGCCGTCATCGTCTTCCTCTTCCTGTGGAACTTCCGCTCGACCGTCATCGCCGCCCTCGCCATCCCCACGTCGATCATCTCGGCCTTCGCGCTCATCGCCGTGCTCGGCTACTCGCTCAACCAGATGACGATGCTCGCCCTCACCCTGATGGTCGGCATCGTGATCGACGACGCCATCGTCGTCCTGGAGAACATCTTCCGCTTCGTCGAGGAGAAGAAGATGCACCCGTACCAGGCGGCCATCGAGGGGACGAAGGAGATCGGGCTCGCCGTCATGGCGACGACGCTCTCGCTGCTCGCCGTCTTCATCCCCGTCGGCTTCATGACGGGCATCGTCGGGCGCTTCATGTCTTCGTTCGGCTTAACGTCGGCGGCGGCCATCGCCGTCTCGCTGCTCGTCTCGTTCACGCTGACGCCGATGCTCGCGGCGCGCTGGATCAAGCCGCCGAAGGAGCTGCTGATGCCCGAGGGCGTGCCGGCCATCGGCGGCGACGGCGGCGCGGGCGGCGACACGGGCGGGGGCGCGCACCCCGTCCCCGATGAGACGCGCGGCGAGGCGGCGCGCGCGGAGCACAGTGAGGCGGCGCACTCGTCGAAGGAGGGGCGCTTCTACCGGCCCGTCGACCGCGCCTACACGTGGATGCTGAAGTTGTCGATGGCGCACCGCTGGGCGGTCGTCGTGATCTGCGTGGTGGTCGTCGCCTCGATCGTGCCGCTCTACCGGGCGGTCGGCTACAACTTCCTGCCCGACGAGGACGAGTCGGCGTTCCAGATCAGTTTCCGCGGCCCCGAAGGCATGAGCCTCGCCGCGACTCAAAGCATCCTCGACCGCATCGCGCGCGACGTGAGGGAGCAGGTGCCGGGCGTGCAGAACACGCTCGCGCTCGCGGGCTTCGGGCGGTCGTCTTCGCCCAACTCCGGCTCGGTGTCGGTGAGCCTCAAGCCGGTCGCGGATCGAGACAGCTCGCAGACCGAACTCATCCAGCGCGCGCGCCAGGTCATACAGAAGCGGAAGTACCCGAAGGAGTACGTGATCGGCGTCTCCGGCACGTCCTCCATCGGCGCGTCCATCGGCCTGGGGCGCGGCGGCTCGTCGGTCGGGCTGTTCATCAGCGGGCCGGACATCAACAAGCTCAACGGCTACGCGACCAGCCTCGTCGAGCGGCTCAAGCAGGACAAGAACTTCCGCGAGCCAGACCGCTCGTCGCAGGCCGGGAGCCCGGAGGTGCGCGTCCAGATCGACCGCCCGCGCGCCGCAGACCTCGGCGTCAACGCCGGCGACGTGGCGCAGGCGCTGAACACCCTCGCCGCCGGTCAGCGCGTCAGCACGTTTAGCGAGAACTCCGAGCAGTACGACGTGGTCGTGCAGGCCGAAGAACGGTTCCGCCGCACGCGCGAGAGTTTGAAGGACTTCACCGTGCGCTCGGCGACGGCCGGGACGGTGAGCCTCGACAAGCTGGTGAAGATCGAAGAGGGCAGCAGCCCCGCGTCGATTGATCGCCTGAACCGGCAGCGGCAAGTGACGGTCTCGGCGGGCGTCGCGCCGGGCGCGTCCGAGTCGGAAGCGGTCGCCGCCATGCAGCGCTACGCGGCGGAGCTGAAGATGGAGCCGGGGTATCGGACGGGCGCGACGGGGCAGTCGAAGGAGCTGGCGCGGGCGAACCAGTCGTTCATGCTCGCGTTCCTGCTCTCGTTCATCTTCATGTACTTGATCCTCGCGGCGCAGTTCGAGTCGTTCATCCACCCGGTGACGATCCTCTTGACGCTGCCGCTCTCGGTCCCGTTCGCGCTGCTCTCGACCCTGCTCGCGGGGCAGCGCCTGAACATCTTCTCGGCGCTCGGCATCCTGCTCCTGTTCGGCATCGTCAAGAAGAACGCGATCCTCCAGATCGATCACACGAACGAGCTGCGCTCGCACGGCATGGAGCGCTACAACGCGATCATCCAGGCGAACCGCGACCGCCTCCGGCCCATCCTGATGACGACCATCGCGCTCGTCGCCGGGATGATCCCGCTCGTCGTCGGATCGGGCGCGGGCGCGGCGACGAACCGCTCCATCGGCGTCTTAGTCGTCGGCGGCCAGTCGATGTGTCTGCTCTTAACCCTGCTCGCCGTGCCGGTCTTCTACTCGCTCTTCGAGGACGTGAAGGACTCGCGCGTGTGGTCTGCGGTCGGCTCGCGCTTCGACGACTTCAAGGGCGGCGCGGGCCGCCGCGTCCGCGAGGCTTACGCCTCGGTCGCCGCCGGTCTCGGGCGCAAGCCGAAGGCGGCGGGCGGCGCGTATTCGCGGGGGCGCGCGGCGGGCGACAAGTTCCCGCTCCCGAACCGGGAGGACGGCTATGCCGATCACGCGGGCGACTGACGACGGCGCGCGGGCGTTACGGAAGAGGCTGACGATGAGCACGAAGGAAATGAAGCGGGGGCGAGAATTGTTGACGAACAGAAATCAATTAAGGGCCACTGACAACGCCGTGATAACTGTAGGGGCAGGGCTCGTCCCTGCCCGCCGTCCGCTAGCGACACGCGGGCAGGGACGAGCCCTGCCCCTACGTCATGACGCGCGCAGTCGAATCTTGTGTCGCGCGATGCGCGGGCGACGGTCGCTCGCCTGCGCCGTCGCCTTCTGCGCGCTGTCGATCTCGGCGGGGGGGGGGGGGGCCG
>DATLMC010000170.1:0-28674 GCA_035537435.1 Pyrinomonadaceae bacterium
CCGTCTTCCGTTAGCGCCACGCGGGCAGGGACGAGCCCTGCCCCTACATCGTCTCGCGCGCCACTGAGTTTTGTTAGACGCTGTGAATGTCTAGTTGATTCCGGAGAGGTGGCGCGTGTCGTTGAGGTTGAGGACGCGCACGAAGCCGTCGGAGCGCAGCTCGAAGCGCGTGACGCCGCAGTTGGCGGTCGTGATCCAGACGGGTCTCAGCGTCGGGGAGTCGAGCGCGCCCATAAGATGCAGGGCGAGGATGCAGATCGTGCCGGTGTGCGAGAAGACGGCGACCGAGCCGCCGAGGTTCGCGCCGATGGCTTCGTCAAGGGCGCGGGCGGCGCGGTCGAGCATCTGGCGGTAGCTCTCGCCGCCGGTGAGGACGAGATCGAAGTCGCGGCGCAGCAGCGCGGCGTAGTCTTCGGGGAAGGTCTCTGCGGCCTCCTCGAACGTCAGGCCCTCCATGCGCCCGACGCTGCGCTCGCGGAACGCCTCCGCGCCGTTGATCTCAAGTTTGAGCGCGCGCGCCAGCGGCTCGGCGGTCTCGACGGCGCGCAGCAGGTCGCTCGAATAGATCGCCGTGACGCGCTCGCCCGCGAGCACGCGCGCCGTCGCCTCGGCTTGCGCGCGCCCCCTGGCGGAGAGCGGCGTCGCGCTGTGGCCGCCGAAGCGCCGCTCGGCGTTGCCCACCGACTGGCCGTGCCGGACGAGTAGGATGCGCGTGCTGTCCATAAAGCGGTGACGGGTGACGGGTGACAGGTGACGGGTGACGGGCAAAGCAAGCGGATTTGCCTGTCACCCGTCACCTGTCACTGCTTCTAGGCGGCGACCATCTCCGCCTTCATCTTCTCGGACTGATCGTGAGCGACGAGGGCGTCGACGAGTTCGTCGAGCGCGCCCTCCATGACGAGGTCGAGCTGGTGGATGGTCAGGCCGATGCGGTGATCGGAGACGCGGTTCTCTTTGAAGTTGTAGGTGCGGATTTTTTCGGAGCGGTCGCCGCTGCCGACCTGCGAGCGGCGCTCGCTGGCGAGCGCGTCGTGCTGCTTCTGCTCCTCGATCTCCTGCAGGCGCGCGCGCAGCACCCGCATCGCCTTCTCGCGGTTCTTGATCTGCGACTTCTCGTCCTGCATCGAGACGACGACGCCGGAGGGCAGGTGCGTGATGCGCACCGCCGAGTAGGTCGTGTTCACAGACTGGCCGCCGGGGCCGGACGAGCAGAAGGTGTCGATGCGCAGATCGTTCTGGTTGATCTTCACGTCGACCTCCTCCGCCTCCGGCAGCACGGCGACCGTGATCGCGGAGGTGTGGATGCGCCCGCTCGCCTCCGTCTGCGGCACGCGCTGGACGCGGTGGACGCCCGACTCGTATTTCAACTTCGAGTAGACCTTGTCGCCCTCGATGAGCGCGACCGCCTCCTTGACGCCGCCGACGCCCGACTCCGAGAGGTCGAGGATCTCCATCCGCCAGCGCTGCCGCTCGGCGTAGCGGCCGTACATGCGGAGCATCTCGGCGGCGAAGAGCGTCGCCTCGTCGCCGCCCGTGCCGGCGCGGATTTCGAGGATCACGTTCTTCTCGTCGTTCGGGTCGCGCGGCAGCAGCAGGACGCGCAGATCCGCCTCGCTCTTGTCGATCTGCGCGGTGAGCGTCTCCACCTCGGCGCGCGCCATCTCGCGCATCTCTTCGTCGTCCGCGCCCTCGTACATCTCTCGCGCGCCGGCGAGCTCTTCTTTGAGCGCCCGCAGCGCGCGGTACTTCTCGACCACCTCGCCGAGGGCGCGGTGCTGCTTCGCGGCTTTGATGTAAGCCGACTGGTCGGACATCACCTCCGGCGAGGAGAGCTGACCCGTCAGCTCCTCGTAGCGCGCTTCGATCTGTTCAAGTCGTTCGAGCATAGCTGTGAGCCTTTAGCGATTAGCTGTGAGCCAGATGTCAGTCGTTAAAATCGTCTCCCCGCGTTAACAATCATCGTCGCGACCGCAAAGAAGCTGAAAGCTAATAGCTGACAGCCAACAGCCTTCTCACGACAGCGGGGCCATCACCGCCTCGCGGGGCTGCGGCTCCAGCTTGAGCGATTCTTTGAGGGCGAAGATGGCGACTTCGAGCTGGAGATCGTCGGGCTCCTTCGTCGTGATGTTCTGGAGCCAGAGACCGGGGCGCGTGATCAGTTTGAAGACGAGACTCGATTCGCGCTTCGCCGAGGCGCGGATGATCTCGTAGGAGAGGCCGGCGATGACCGGGATGAGCGCGACGCGCGTCAGCATGTTGTAGGCGAGCGAGTCGAACTTGACGACGGAGAAGAGAACTATCGAGACGAGCATCACGATCATCAAAAAACTCGTCCCGCAGCGCGGGTGCTGGCGCGGCTGCACGCGCGCGTGCTCGACTTCGAGCGGCAGACCCTTCTCCCAGGTGAACACCGTCTTGTGCTCCGCGCCGTGGTACTCGAAGACGCGGCGGATGTCTTTCAGGAGCGAGAAGGTGAAGATCATCGTCAGGAAGAACGCCAGCCTGAGCGCGCCGTCGATCAAATTAAAGCCGACCGACGGGCGCACCGGGCGCAGGTAGCCGCGCACCTTGCCCCACGCGCGCTTGTGCCACGGCGCCTGAGCCGCCGTTTGACTCACGGTCGCGACGCCGCCCGCCGCCGCCGTGTCGCCCGCTCCCCGCGCCTGCGCCGCCGCGGCGGCCTCGTCCGCGCCCGACTTCGGCACCGCCCAGCCCGCGCCGATGAAGAGCGCGTTGGTCAGCACCAGCGGCGCGACGATGAAGAGCAGCACGTTGAAGACGAGCGCGAAGATGATGGAGCCGACCGCCGAGGCGTTCGCGCCGCGCTTCATCTCGTCGTCCGGGTTCTTGCGCGTCGGGATCGGCAGGAGTCCGGGCACGCCGCCCGTGATGCCTGCGAAGTCGCCCTCGCCCTCGACGACCGCCGGGGTGAGTACGACGCCGACCGCCCTCTCTTCCTGCTCGGCGTCGGCGAAGACCTCGCCCGCCGAGTAGTTCAGGGCCTTGATGCCGAGCGCCATCGACTGCACGAGCACCGCCGCGCCGCGCAGCACGGGCAGCTTCAGAATCTTGTAGCTGTCGCTCCACTTCGGCAGCGCCGCGCCGGTGTGGACGATGGTGCCGTCGGGCTTTCTTACGGCGACGGCGTAGGCGTTCGGGGTGCGCATCATCACGCCCTCGACCACCGCCTGCCCGCCGACGATCAAATCTTTTTCGTTCGCGCTCACGTTCAATCCTCGAAGTAAAGTCCGTGGTCAGTTGTCCGTGGTCAGTTGCTCAAAGCCGGCCCGGCGGCAACTTCCATTACAACATAAACGACTGACAACTGACTACGGACAACTGACAAAGAACAACCGACAAAGATCGACGCCGACGTTTTGTGTCCGGTGGTCGCGCTTTTCCGTTTCGGCACGGGAGGGCGACCGGCGGCAAAAGCGTCGGCGTCGTAAGTTTAGACTGCTAATACTGGCTGCGGTCTCTGGTCTGCATCGGCGTGAAAGGCTCGCCGCGCTGCGGTGCGCGGAGTCAGGCGTTGGCTTCGGCGGTCGCCTCCGCGGGCGCGTCCGCCGTCTTCTTGCCGTAACGCTTGTTGAAGCGGTCGACGCGGCCGGCCGTGTCGACGAGCTTCTGCTTGCCCGTGAAGAACGGGTGGCACTCGGAGCAGATTTCGACGTGGAGGTCGTTCTTGCGCGTCGAGCGCGTCTTGAAGTTCGCGCCGCAGGCGCAGGTCACAGTGATCTCGTGGTAATTCGGGTGGATTCCTTGCTTCATTTTTACTCCCTCGCTCAGGGCGCGAATTCGCGCGTTCGGACCAAACATGGATGATACGCGGCGGCGCGAAAGGTCGTCAAGTTTCAAAGGCTTACGGGCACGTCAGTTAGATGCAACGCGGCGAAATAAGTTTGATTGACAACGCCGCAAACCGCGTGTTAAAACCACCTCGTTTCCGACCTTCAGCATCTTTGCGGTTCAGCAAGAACGAAATACAGTTTCGGCAGACTCCCGGCGGCGCGCGTCCCTCGCACGTCTTCCTCCCTTGAGCCGGGGTGTGGGCGTCAGATGCGATGACAGACGAACGCGATAAGACGGGCGCGGCTTCGGACGACAAGGCTCCGAGTCCGGGCGGCGCGGACGAGCGGGCAGGGAGTCTGCCCGCGCCCGAAGGCGCGCCCGCCCCTTCGCCCGAAAGCCAGGCCGCGCTCACGGGCAAAGCCCCTTCGGGCAGCTCTTCGAGCGGCACGACGATGCCCGCCGCTTCCGGCGAGCCGTTGTCGTCGGCGACCACGCCCGCCGCCCCGAACACACCGACGGCGAACGAAACACCGGAAGAGAAGAAGGCGCGGCTGGCGCGCGTCATCGCCGAGGCGAAGGCGAAGAAGGAGGCCGCCGCGGCGCAAGCCGGAGGCGGCGCGGAGCCTCCCGGCGGCGCGTCGCCGGCGACCTCCGACGCGGAGAAGGCTGCCAAGATCGCCGCCGCGAAAGCCAAAGCAGCGGCGCTCAAAGCGACGGGGAGTGCGGCTGCGCCGGTCGCGACGCCGTCCGCCCCGTCCGCCCCAGCCGCCGCGGGCGCTCCGAAGCCCCCCGTAAAGAAGAAGGAGGAGGCTCCCGCCCCGAAGGACGCCCCCGACCATCCGCTCTTCAAACGCTTGCGCGGAAAGTTCGGCGAGGCCGTGACGGGGGCGAGCGAGTTCGTCGGCCAACTCTCCGTGCGCGTCTCGCGGGAGCGGATCGTCGAGGTCTGCGAGTTCTTAAAAAATGACGGCGAGACGAAGTTCGACTTCCTCTCCGACCTGACCTGCGTCCACTACCCGGACAACTTCGACGCGCCTTTCGAGATCGTCTACAACCTGCTCTCCATCAGCCGCAACGCGCGCGTGCGTTTGAAGGTCTCAGCCGGTGAGGGCGAGGGCGTAGATAGCGTCACGTCCGTCTGGACGACGGCGAACTGGATGGAGCGCGAGGTCTACGATCTCTTCGGCGTGACATTTAACAATCACCCGGACCTGCGGCGCATCCTGCTGCCCGACGACTGGCAGGGATACCCCCTGCGCAAAGACTACCCGCTCGAAGCGATGGAGAACGAGTGGACGGCGAAGCACCTGCCGGAGTTCTCCGAGGTGCAGCAGGAGCAGGTCGAGCAGCGGCGCGCCTACGGGCTCGAACTCCTGTCCACGCCCGCCGAGCGGCGCGTGCGCGACATCTTCCGCGGCGGCAAGGAAGTGATGCCGAAGGAGCACAAGTAGGGTTTTTTGGAAGCGATGCACCCGCAAGACCTCGCCAAGAAGTACGACGCCAAAGTCTTCGACTCGACGCAAGCCGCCGAGACCGCCGGCTACACGCTCGGCCAGTCCATGCAGCCGCGCAACGCCTGGAACCGCGACAGCGCCGCGCAGGCGATCTTCTACGATCTCCTCCGCCGCAAGCAGCGCGGCGAAGTCTCAGAGATCGGTCTAGTCCTCGACGGCAACGCGGTGACGGGAGCTTTCAAGTGATTGCGGATTTCGGATTGCGGAATGCGGATTTAAGAATAAGAAGTCGCACCACGATCCTCCGTTTTCCAATCCGCAATCCGAAATTCGCATTCCGCAATTGACGATATGCATCAGGTAGAAGTAGCAACCACGCGCGAGACCCTGCTGGACAGCCCGGAGATGGTGCTGAACATGGGGCCGCAGCACCCCTCGACGCACGGCGTCCTGCGCGTGATCCTCAAGCTCGACGGCGAGACCGTCATCGATCTCGACTGCGACATCGGCTACCTCCACCGCGGCATGGAGAAGATCGCCGAGAACCGACTCTACCCGATGATCGCGCCCTACTGGGACCGGCTCGACTACCTCGCGGCGGTCTCGAACGGGCTCGTCTGGGTCGAGACCGTCGAGCAGATGATGGGGATGGAAGTCCCGCCCCGCGCGCACTACATCCGCACGGTGCTGACGGAGTTGAACCGCATCTCCTCGCACCTGCTCTGGCTCGCCACGCACGGGCTCGACATCGGCTCCTTCACGGTGCTGCTCTGGGCGCTCCGCGAGCGCGAGGAAATCTTAAAAATCTTCGAGCGGCAGTTCGGCGCGCGGCTCACCTGCCACGCCTGGCGCATCGGCGGGATGCCGAACGACACCTACGAAGGCTTCACCGAAGACGTGCGGCAGTTCACCGACAACTTCCCGAAGCGCCTGGATGAGTATGAGGTGCTGCTCTCGGAGAACCGCATCTGGTTGGGCCGCACGGTCGGCATCGGCGTCATCTCGGCGGAGGCGGCCATCGACATCGGCCTGTCGGGGCCGGCGCTTCGCGGCTCCGGCGTCGCGTGGGACATACGCAAGGCGCGACCCTACGCGGCTTACGCCGACCTCGACTTCGACGTGCCCGTCGGCGAGAACGGCGACACCTACGACCGCTACCTCGTCCGCCTCGAAGAGATGCGCCAGTCGCGCCGCATCATCCAGCAGGCGATGAAGCAGATGCCGGACGGACCCGTCAACGCGAAAGTCCCGAAGGTGATCAAGCCGCCCGCGGGCGACTATTACCACTCGATTGAAGGACCCAAGGGCGAGTTAGGCTGCTACCTCGTCTCCGACGGCTCGTCTCGGCCCGCGCGCGTGAGAGTGCGCCCGCCGTGCCTGATCAACCTTCAGGCGCTCCGGCAGATGTGCCTCGGCCACCTCGTCGCCGACGTGGTCGCCATCATCGGCACGCTCGACATCGTGCTCGGCGAGATTGATAGGTAGCCGTTAGCTTTCAGCTTCTGGCTAACGGCTAACGGCTGACAGCTCCTGATGCGAATTGTTCGTCTGCCCGTGCAGGAGATGACCAGAGAGCGGTTCGCGCCCTTCGGGGTGTTGATTGACAGCCGCGGCTCGGTCGAGGTGGACTTCGGCGGCGGGCCGCCCTGCCTGACGGGGACGACGAGCGAGCGGCGCGCCTTTCGCTTCGAGTTCATGGCGCGCCACCGGAGGACGATGCAGGTCTTCTCGCCGCTCGTCGGCTGCCGCTCGATCATCTGCGTCGCGCCGCCGGGCGCGGGCGTCGCCCCGGAGGTCGAAGAGGTCGCGGCGTTTCTCGTGGACGGGCGTCTGCCTTACGCCTACCACAAGGGGACCTGGCACACGCCGCCCTTCGCCGTCGGCGAGTGGTCTTCCTACCTCGTCGCCGACCGCGCCGGGACGCTCGAAGACGACTACGAGCTGGTCGATCTTCGTGCCGCCCACGATTGCGTGTTCGAGATTGATGTGAAGTGAGCGTCGGACTTTTATGACTGATCCCGCCGTGTTCGCGCCGCCCGAGTGGCTGAATGATCTGCTGCTGAACTTCGACCTCAGCCAGCAGACGATAGATCACGCCGTCTTCCCGTTCATACAGATCGGCGCGGTGGCGACCGTGCTCGCCGTGTGGGCGGGCTTCGCGTCGTACCTGGAGCGGAAGATCTCGGCGTTCATGCAGGCGCGTCTGGGGCCGATGCGCGTCGGCCCGTGGGGGCTCTTGCAGCCGGTCGCCGACGTGATCAAGCTCCTCACCAAGGAAGACTTCCGGCCCGACAAGGCGGACGCCTACATCTTCTACTTCGCGCCGTTCATCGCCGTCGCCGCCGCCTTCATCGTCTTCGCCGTCATCCCGTTCGGCCCCGACTGGGCGGTCATCGCCGACGTGAACATCGGCCTGCTGCTCGTCCTCGCCGTCTCTTCGGTCGGCGTGCTCGCGCTCATCCTCGCCGGGTGGTCTTCCAACTCGAAGTACGCCCTGCTCGGCGGGCTGCGCTCCTCGGCGCAGATGATCTCCTACGAGGTCGCGATGGGGCTCTCGCTCGTCGGCGCGCTGATGTTCGCGCGCACGCTCTCGATGTCGGGGATCGTGCTCGCGCAGGCGCGCGACTCCGTCTGGTTCCTGCTCTACCAGCCGCTCGGCCTCGTCATCTTCTTCATCAGCGGCATCGCGGAGAACAACCGCGCGCCGTTCGATCTGCCGGAGGCCGAGTCGGAGCTGGTCGCCGGGTTCCACACCGAGTATTCGGGGATGCGCTGGTCGCTCTTCTTCATGGCGGAGTACGCGGCGATGATCGTCGTCTCGGCGGTCGCGACCGCCGTCTACCTGGGCGGCTGGTACTTGCCCGGCGTCCACCGCCTGACCGAGGCGCGCGGCTACCACGGGCTCTACGTCCTGCTGTGCCTCGTCATCTTCGTCGCGAAGACCTCGGTGCTGCTCTACCTCGACTTCTGGTTCCGCTGGACGTTCCCGCGCTACCGCTACGATCAGCTCATGGACTTGGGCTGGAAGTGGATGATCCCGGCGTCGCTCCTGAACATCGTGCTGACCGCCGTCGCCGTCTTCGCCGTGCAGGCGCTCGACGGGTGGCGCGGGATGACGACCGTCGAGAGCCTGAACCGCGGCGTGAACCTGACGTGGCAGGGCAAGCTCATCATGGTAGGATTCGGCGCGCTCGGCGTCTTCCTCGCGCTCTGGATGCTCTCGAAGATCAACTGGCGCGCGCGCGACTTCAACCTGAAGAAGCAGCGCCGCCAGATTCGCCTCGTCAGCCCGCCGCAGGGCGCGCCGGCGGTCGCGCCAGCGCCGGCGGCGGCGAGCGAGGCGTGAAAAGCCGTAAACCGTAAACCGTGACGGGTGACAGGCCGAAGCCGGAAGCTAACAGCTAATCGCTAACAGCCAGTCTTACCTGTCACCTGTCACCGTTCACTTGTCACGAGGAGTCTTATGCCCGCAGTACCCGTCCCGCAGGCGACCTGGAAGGAGAAGCTGAAGCGCTTCTTCTTCAACGATCTCGTCCAGGGGTTGAAGCTGACGCTGAAGTTCAACGTCGGCGCGCTCACGGATAAAAATTCGGTCTCCGGCTACGGCATCTACACGGAGCAGTACCCGAAGGTGCGCCCCGAGGTCGCGCCGCGCTTCCACGGCGCGCCGCGCCTGAACATGGACCCGGAGACCTACGACACGCTCTGCATCGCCTGCAACCTCTGCGCGCTCGCGTGCCCCGAAGACTGCATCGACGTGATCCCGATGGACATCGAGATCACGGTCGCCGGCAAGCAGCGCAAGAAGAAGGTCCTCGACGAGTTCATCTTCGACACCTCGCGCTGCATGTTCTGCGCGCTCTGCCAGGAGGCGTGCCCCACGGCCTGCCTGGAGCTGACGCAGGACTTCGAGCTGGCGACCTACTCGCGCGCCGGCTTCGTCTGGAACCGCCAGATGCTCGAACAGGGAAGAGAGACGGTCAAATACGAATCTTAACGATTGCGGATTTCGGAATGCGGATTGCGGATTAGAAGCAGTCCGATTCTCGAATCCGCATTCCGCATTCCGAAATCCGCAATGGTACTTTCAGGTTGGGAAGCGGTCTTCTTCTGGGTCTTCGCCGTGGCGGCGATGATCGCGGCGCTGTTGACGATCCTCGCGAAGAACGCCGTCCACTCGGCGATGTTCTTGATCTCGACGCTCGTCTCGGTCGCGGCGCTCTTCGTCCTGCTCGGCGCGGAGTTCATCGCGGGCGTGCAGATTCTCGTCTACGTCGGCGGCGTGATGGTGCTCTTCCTCTTCGTCATCATGCTCGTCAACGTCTCGGCGGAGGAGCGCGGCAGCGAGGAGCTCTTCAACCGCCCGGCGCAGGTGACGGCGAGCGCGCTCCTGCTCGGCCTGCTCGTCCTGGGCCTCATCAGCGCGACGAAGCAGGGGGTGGACGGCTTGAACCAGCGCGAGCAGGCGCGCGCCGAGATTCCGCTGGAGCAGCGCGTCGCGGCGTCCGAAGCGCAGCGCGAGCGCGGGATGGCGCGCGCGTCGACGGGCGTCTCCCGCCTGTCGCGCGAGACCGAACTCGTCGGCGCGAGCCTCTACCGCTTCGCGTCTCTGCCGTTCGAGATCGCCTCGGTGCTGCTGCTCGTCGCCATCGTCGGCTCCGTCCTGCTCGCGCGCACGACGAAGCAGGAGGTCGCGGCCGACGACGTTGACCCGGAGCTGCTGCCCGAACTCATCAAGGCTGAGCCCGAACTCGCGCAGGAGGGGAGCGGACTGACCACGACATGACGGCTTACGAAACTCTCACGAACCATCTCGCCGCGCCCGCGCTCGCGCTCTTCCAGGAGGCCGCGGCGGGCGGGCGCGGCGAGCAGATCCTCAACGGCATCAAGCACCCGGACCTCTCGAAGTTTCTCGTCATCGGGGCGCTGCTCTTCGTCATCGGCGTGGCGGGCGTGCTGACGAGAAGGAACATCATCGTCATCTTCATGTCGGTCGAGTTGATCCTGAACGCGGCGAATCTGAACTTCATCGCCTTCTCGCGCTACCTGCAACTCACCGGCAACCAGAACGCCGTCGCCGGCCAGGTCTTCACCGTCTTCATCATCGTCGTCGCCGCCGCCGAGGCCGCCATCGGGCTCGGCATCGTCATCGCGCTCTACCGCAACCGCGAGACGATCTTTCTGGACAAGATCGACCTTTTGAAGTGGTAAAGCTGTCCGTGGTCAGTGGTCAGTTGTCCGTGGTCTGTGGCTCACAAATTTGCCGCTGATAAGTTAACTTCGGACGCTTGATTAGAGAGAACAACTGACCACGGACTACTGACCACTGACAGCCTTTATGCACCGACTCATCTGGCTCATCCCGCTGCTGCCGCTCGCCGGGGCCGCCGTCAACGGCTTGCTCGGCCGCCGCTTCCGCTTCTCGGAGAGGCTCGTCGCGGCGGTCGCGGTCGGGTCGGTCGCGCTCGCCTTCCTGATCGGCGTCGCGGCGGTCTACTCCTACGGCTTCTCCGGCCACGCCCTCTACCCCGCGCCTTACGTGACGAGTCAGGACGGCGCGTTCGGCTTCACGTGGATTCCCGGCGGCGCGGTGATGCTGACGCAGGGCAACGGCGAGCGCGCGCACGTCGAGGGGATGAAGCTGACGCTTGAGGCGGCGCGGCGCAAGGCTCAGGCGGAGGGCATCCCGCCCGGCGGCGGCGTGTTCGTCGCCGGCGTGGACGCCCCCGTGAGGACGGGCCTGGGCTCGGTGCTCGACGTGGAGTGGAGCTACCAGCTCGACGCGCTCTCTTCCGTCTTCATCCTGATCGTGACCGGCGTCGGCCTGTGCATCTTCGTCTTCGCGACCGGCTACATGCACGGCGACGCGGGCTTCTACCGCTTCTTCGCCTACCTCGGCCTCTTCATGTTCTCGATGCTCGTCCTCGTGATGGGCTCGAACTTCCTGATGATGTTCGTCGGCTGGGAGGGAGTGGGCTTATGCTCCTACCTCCTCATCGGCTACTACTTCGACCGCAAGGAGGCGGGCGACGCCGCGCGCAAGGCGTTCATCACGAACCGCATCGGCGACTTCGGCTTCGCCCTCGCCGTCTTCGGCGTCATCGCCACGTTCGGCTCGGCGCAGTACACGACCGTCTTCGCGCAGGCGAGCGCCTTCCCCCTCGAACGGCTCTGGGAGTTCGGCCTGCTCTCCTGGATCGCGCTCGGCCTCTTCGTCGGCGCGTGCGGCAAGTCCGCGCAGATACCGCTCTACGTCTGGCTGCCCGACGCGATGGCTGGCCCCACTCCCGTCTCCGCGCTCATCCACGCGGCGACGATGGTCACGGCCGGCCTCTACATGCTGACGCGCACGAACGTCATCTTCCAGCACTCGCAGACGATGATGCTCGTCGTCGCGATAGTCGGCGCGGCGACCGCGCTCTTCGCCGCGACCATCGGCATCACGCAGAACGACATCAAGAAGGTGCTGGCGTACTCGACCGTCTCGCAGCTGGGCTTCATGTTCTTAGCCTGCGGCGTCGGCGCGTTCGTCATCGGCATCTTCCACGTCATGACGCACGCCTTCTTCAAGGCGCTGATGTTCCTCGGCGCGGGCTCCGTGATTCACGGGATGCACCACGAGCAGGACATGCGCCGGATGGGCGGCTTGAAGAAGTACATGCCGAAGACCTACCTGACCTTCCTCGCGGGCTGGCTCGCCATCTGCGGCATCATCCCGTTCTCCGGCTTCTGGTCGAAGGACGAAATCCTCTGGCGCACCGTCTCGACCACGGTCATCCCCGGAGGCTGGCTGCTCTGGATCGCGGCGACCGTCGCCGCCACCTGCACCGCGTTCTACATGACGCGGCTCGTCGCGATGACCTTCTGGGGGAAGGAGAGATTTTTAGACGCGCGCGCGGGCGGCGAGGCCGACGAGGCGCACGCCCACGGCTACGACGAGTTCGGCAAGCCCCACGACGCGCGCACCTTCTCGGCGGGCGACCGCCCGCACCACGAGCCCGGCGAGCACGTCGGCGCGGCCCACGACGAAGACGACGCGCAGGCCGCGTGGGCGGCGCGGCTGAACGCGGGGCTCGCGGGGGAGGAGATGCCCGCGCCCGGAATCAACGTCCACAAAGACGCGGCGGCGCACGACGCGCACGCGCACGGGGAGCACCACGGCGCGCACGTCCCGCACGAGTCGCCCGCGTCGATGTGGGTCCCGCTCGCCGCGCTGGCCGTCCTCGCCGTCCTCGGCGGGCTCGTCGGCATCAGCCCCGCGTTCACCGGCGGCTCACACGTCGGCGGCAGGCTCAACATCGTCAACTGGCTCGACCCCGTCATCTGGAACCCTGCGACCGGGCAGTTCGGCACGCACGCCGCGGGCGGCGACCACGCGCGCGCGAGCGCTCAAGGCGAAGGCGCGGCGGCGCTGCCCGCGTCAGACCTGATCGCATCAACTTCGACGCAAGCGGCCGGGGAGGTGGCGGCCCTACAGGCCGAGCACGCGCGGCCCGAAGCGGGCGCGGCGCACGAGACGGGTGAGGCGGGTCACGGCGCGGGCGCGGCGCACGCTTCGCCTTACGGCGACACGGGCTTCAACCTCGCGCACGCGCTCGAAGGCTCGCTCGGCGAGCGCGGGACGGAGTGGCTCTTCATCGTCATCTCGCTCGTCGTCGCAGGCTTCGGCATCTTCCTCGGCTGGCTCTTCTACATCAAGAACCCGCGGCTCCCCGACATCTGGGCGGCGCGGCTCGGCGGGCTCTACCGCGCGAGCTTCAACAAGTACTGGGTCGACGAGCTGTACGGCAAGCTCGTCACGCGCCGCACGATGGACTTGTCGCGCGGCGTCTACAAGGTCGACTCCGAGGTCGTCGACGGCGCGGTCAACGGCGCGGCGACGCTGACGAAGCGGCTGAGCAGCGCGACGGGCGCCTTCGACAGCCGCGTCGTGGACGGCGTCGTCAACGGCGTCGCCTACTTCATCCGCGGCGTGATGTCGAACCTCTTCCGCGCCGCGCAGACCGGATTCGCCGCCAATTACGCGCTCGTCATGGTGCTCGGGCTGGCGGTCGCCGTCGCGGTCTTCGTCTTCTGGCGGTAAAGACTCGTCAGTCGTCCGTTGTCCGTGGTCAGTTGTTTTTGTCTTTCATCCGGCTTGAGTCGTTATGACTTGGGAGACTCTTTTGCAAAGCCACGGACAACGGACAACTGACCACGGACAAAGAACAACTGTCCACGGACAAACTTAATGAACATTCCGTACCTGCTCTCCGTCGTCACGTGGCTGCCCGCCGTCGGGGCGGTCATCATCCTGGCGATCTTCAAGCGCGATCAGGCGGGCGCGATCAAAAAATTCGCGACCGCGTGGTTCGGGCTCGTCTTCCTCGTCTCGCTCGCGCTCGTCGGTTACGACCGCGGGGCGGGCGGCTTCCAGTTCCTCGAAGACTGCCAGTGGATCCCCGTCATCGGCGCGCGCTACCAGATGGGGGCCGACGGCGTCGCCGTGCTGCTCATCGTGCTGACGACGCTCCTCGGCGTGATCGCCTCGCTCTCTTCGTGGGAGTACATCCAGAAGCGCGAGAAGGAATACTACGTGCTGCTGCTGCTCTTGCAGGCGGCCGTCGTCGGCGTCTTCGCGTCGATGGACTTGTTCCTCTTCTACCTCTTCTTCGAGGTCTCGCTCGTGCCGATGTACTTCCTGATCGGCATCTGGGGCGGCGAGCGCCGCCTCTACGCCGCGATCAAGTTCTTCCTCTACACGCTCGTCGGCTCGGTCGTCATGCTCCTGGGCGTCCTGAAGATATATTTTATGACGCAGGACGCCGCGCTCGTCTCGAAGATCGCGCAAGGGACGATCGACTCGCTCGCGGGGAACTCTCAGGCTTCCGCGCTCGTCGCCTCGACCCGCGCCGCGGCGGCCGCGAACGGGACGGGCGTCTTCAACATCATCTTCCTCCAGTCGCTCGGCTCCGTGCTCTCGCCGGGCGCGGTGACGACGCTCGAAGTGCTGCTCTTCTTCGCCTTCGCGCTCGGCTTCGCCATCAAAGTGCCGATGTTCCCGTTCCACACGTGGCTGCCGGACGCGCACGTCGAAGCGCCGACCGCGGGGTCGGTCATCCTCGCCGGGATTTTGCTAAAGCTCGGAACCTACGGCTTCTTCCGCTTCAACCTGCCGATGTTCCCGGCCGCCTCCAAAGACCTGAGCTACTTCGGCCGCTTCGGCGTGCGCCACGTGATGATCACGCTCGCCATCATCGGCATCATCTACGGCGCGCTCGCCGCGATGTACTTCGTCGTCAAGCGCGACGGCGACGTGAAGAAGCTCGTCGCCTACTCCAGCGTCTCCTCGATGGGCATCGTCATGCTCGGGCTCTTCGCGCTGAACCCGAACGGGTTGAACGGCGCGGTGCTCCACATGATCAACCACGGCATCTACTCCGCCGCGCTCTTCCTCCTCGTCGGCATCGTCTACGAGCGCCGTCACACGCGAAACGTCTCCGAGTTCGGCGGGCTCTCGCACGTCATGCCCGGCTACGCCACCGTCTTCTTGGTGATGGCGATGACGGCGATTGGTCTGCCGCTGCTGTGCGTCTTCATCTCGGAGTTTCTGGCGATGCGGGGCGCGTTCGAGGCGCAGCCGGTGTGGGCGGCGTGGGCCGCGCTCGGCATCATCCTGAACGCGGGCTACATGCTTTGGCTCTACCAGCGGATGTTCTTCGGCAACATCGACAACCCGAAGAACGAGAAGCTCAAGGACATGTCGGGTAGAGAGTGGGCCTACATGCTCCCGCTCGTCGCGCTCTCGCTCTGGATCGGCGTCTACCCGAAGCCCTTCATCGACTTCATCCAGAAGCCCGTCAACGCCGTCGTCCGGCAGGTCAGGCCCAACTACCCGCTGCCCGGCGCGCCCGCCCCGACGCAGACGGCGGAAAGGACAGCAAAGCCGTGAACCGTGAACCGCGAACCGTGACAGGAGAAATCCGATTCTGACTCGTCACGGTTTACGGTTCACGGTTTACGATTCATGCTCTTTATGTTTCTCCTCCAAGCCAACACGACTGACCTGTTCGCCGTGCGTGATCTCAACCTGATCGTGCCGGAGATCATCCTGACGGTCGCCGCGTGCGTGGCGCTCGTCATGGAGGTCTTGCTGCCCAACCAGAAGAGCCGCTGGGTCGGCTACTTCGCGCTCGGCGGGGTGCTCCTGGCCGCCGCCTCGGTCGTCGCCAGTTGGGTCACCTACGGCGCGAGCTTCCCGCTCGCGGGCTTCTACGGGATGGTCAAGCTCGACGGCTTCGCGGTCGTCTTCAAGCTCATCTTCCTCCTCGCCGCCGCGCTCACCATCGCCGTCTCTCTGCGCTACCTCGACGTGGAGAGCGAGCAGCGCGGGGAGTTCTACGCGCTCGTCCTCTTCGCCGCGACGGGGATGATGTTCCTCGCCTCTGGCTATGATCTGATCGTGCTCTTCATCAGCCTGGAGCTGATGGCGCTCACCTTCTACGTCCTCGTCTCCTACACGCGGCGCGAGCGGCGCTCGAACGAGGCCGGGATGAAGTACTTCCTGCTCGGCGCGTTCTCTTCGGGCGTCCTGCTCTACGGGATGTCGCTGCTCTTCGGCATCGCCGGCTCGACCAACCTCGGCGACATCGGGCAGAGCGTCAACTCCATCCTGCACGCGCCCGGCATGGACGACGCGACCCCCGTGCCGCTGCGCCCGATGCTCCTGCTCGGCATGATCGCCGTGGCCTGCGGGCTCTTCTTCAAAATCTCCGCCGTGCCCTTCCACATGTGGGCGCCGGACGCCTACGAGGGCGCGCCCACGCCCGTCACGGCCTTCCTCTCGACGGGCTCGAAGGCGGCGAGCTTCGCGCTCTTCGCGCGCATCTTCCTCGAAGGCTTGGGCGGGATGCGCGACGAGTGGGCTCCGCTCGTCGGCGTCGTCGCCGCGATCACGATCATGGTCGGCAACTGGGCCGCCGTCACGCAGACCAACTCGAAGCGCCTGCTGGCCTACTCGTCGGTCTCGAACGCCGGGTATCTTTTGCTCGGCATCATCGCCGCGAACCGTTACGGCTACGTCGGGCTCGCCGTCTACCTGCTCGTCTACACGCTGATGAACATCGGCGCGTTCGGCGTCATCATCAGCCTGCACCGCCGCGGCGTCGTCGGCGAGCAGGTGGACGATCTCAAGGGCCTCGCGCAGAAAGACCCCGTCATGGCGGCGGCGATGGCCGTCTTCATGCTCTCGCTCGGCGGCCTGCCGCTCACCGGCGGCTTCATCGGCAAGTGGTTCCTCTTCGGCGGGCTCCTCCAGCGCGGCAAGGAGGAGGGGAAGAACTGGTACTACTGGCTCGCGCTGTGGGCCATCATCAACACGGTCGTCTCCTTCTACTACTACGTGCGCTTCATCCGCGTGATGTACCTGGACGACCGCGCGGCGGACGCGCGGCCGCTCTCGCTCTCGCCCGCCCTGCGCGTCGCGCTCGGCGTCGCGGTCTTCGGCATCATCGCCGTCGGCGTCTACCCGCAGCCGTTCATCAACCTCGCGCAGTCAATCGTCTCCGCGCTCGCAGGGGCCGGGGCGGTCGCCGCGCGCTAAAACCTTCGCCGCACCTTGACGCTAACGCTCGAAGGGGCGGCGCACGCCAGGCGTGCGCCGCCCCTCGCGTCTCATGTGGGTCTTCTACTCATTCGCCGCGCTGCTGCTCTTACAGTCGCTCGTCTCGCTGCGCGGCGGCGCGCGCTACCTCGATCTTTTCCGGCGCGAGCTTGAACGCCCCCTCCCTGACTTCACACCCTTCGCCTCCGTCTTCGTGCCCTGCCGCGGGCTCGATCAAGGCTTCCGCGAAAACATCTCCGCGCTCTTCCGTCAAGACTACCCGCGCTACGAACTCGTCTTCGCCTTCGACGACGCCGCGGACGCGGCCCTCGCGGTCGTCGAGGGGATCAGGCGCGAGTTCGGCGGCGCGCCCGCGCGCGACGATTCGCGCGTGTCGTCGCGCGTCGTCATCGCGGGGCGGGCGGAAGGCCGTGGGCAGAAGGTTCATAACCTCGCCGCGGCGGTGCTTGAAGTCGATCCGGAGTGCGAAGTTTTCGTCTTCGTTGACACGGACGCGCGGGTGCGCGCCGACTGGCTGCGCTCGCTCGTCGCGCCGCTCGCGGACGGGCGCGTCGGCGCGGCGACCGGCTACCGCTGGTTCCTGCCGACGGCGCGGGGCGGACTCTCGTCGCACCTGCGCTCGGTGTGGAACGCCTCAATCGCCTCCGCACTCGGCGGGAACGTGCGCCGCAACTTCTGCTGGGGCGGCTCGACCGCGATCCCGCGCGTGACGTTCGACCGCCTCGACATCCTCGCCGAGTGGCGCGGCGCGCTCTCCGACGACTACGCGCTGACGCGCGCACTGCAACGCGCCGACCTGCCTGTAACGTTCGCCCCGCAATGCCTGACCGCCTCGCACGAAGACTGCTCGTGGCGCGAGCTGTTCGAGTTCACCACGCGCCAGCTCAAGATCACGCGCGTCTACGCCCCGCGCCTCTGGCGCATCGTCCTCGCGTCGAACCTGATCTTCTGTTCGGTCTTTTACGGCGGCGTCATCATCTCAACCACGCGCGCCCTGCGCGGGCAACCCTTCGCACTGCCGCTCGCCTTCGTCGCTTTAATTTTCGTCCTCGGCGCGCTGAAGGCCCACCTGCGGCTGCGCGCCGTCTCGCGAGTCCTCGCGCGAGACGGCGTGCGCTTCCGGGGCGGCGAGCGCGCCGCGCACCTCACGCTCTGGACTCTCACCGCCGCCGTCTTCCTCTGGAACGCAACCGCCGCGGCCTTCTCCCGCCGCATCAAATGGCGCGGCATCGTGTACGACCTGGTATCGCCGACCGAGACGCGAGTCGTCGCGGGCGCGCCGGCGCGCGACGCGCCGGAGGTCTCGCCTGCGCGCCGTCGTTAGCCGGCGTCGCCCGCCGCTCAGCCGCCGCGCAGATTCTTTGAAATTTCTCGGTCAGGAAGCGTATCCTAGGCGGCACCCACCAAAGACCGAAGCGCGGCGCGCCTCTCGCCTGTGACGAGAGACGCCCCCTCCGACTCGCATGAGTACACCCATACCGACGGGCACGATGTTGGGTCGCTACGAGATCGCCTCGCAGATCGGCGCGGGCGGCATGGGGGAGGTCTATCGCGCGCTCGACACCAAACTGGGGCGCGATGTCGCCGTCAAAGTCCTGCTGCGCGAATTCTCCGCCGACCGCGAACGGATGCGGCGCTTCGAGCAGGAGGCGCAGGCCGCGGGCGCGCTCAACCACCCGAACGTCGTCTCGATCCACGACGTGGGCGAGCTCGACGGCAGCCCTTACGTCGTCTCCGAACTGCTCGAAGGCGAGACGCTGCGCGAGCGGCTCGACGCCTCGGCGCTCCCGCCGCGCAAGGCCCTCGACTACGCCGCCCAGATCGCGCGCGGGCTCGCCGCCGCACACGCCAAGGGGATCGTCCACCGCGATCTGAAGCCCGAAAACATCTTCGTCACGTCGGACGGTCGGGTGAAAATTCTCGACTTCGGGCTCGCCAAGCTCACGGAGCGTTGGGGCGACGCCGTGGCGCAGACGGACGTGCCGACGCGCCTCGCGCACACCGAGCCCGGCATGGTGATGGGCACCGTGGGGTATATGTCGCCGGAGCAGTTGCGCGGGCGCGCGGTCGATCACCGCACGGACATCTTCTCTTTCGGGGCCGTCCTCTACGAGATGCTCACGGGTCGCCGCGCCTTCAGCGGCGAGACGCCGGCCGACACGATCAGCGCGATCCTGAAGGAAGACCCGCCGGAACTCTCGACGGCGAGCGGCATGGTCGCGCCCGCGCTCGAACGAGTCGTGCGCCACTGTCTGGAGAAGAGCCCGGAGGAGCGTTTCCAGTCGGCGCGCGATCTCTCATTCGATCTCGAATCGCTCGCCGGGGCCTCTGACATCAACGCGCCGGGCGCGGTCGCGCCGCGCTGGTGGGGGCGCGCGTCGGCGCGGCGCAAGGGTCGGCGCGCGCTGCCACTCGCGGCGGTCGCCGCGTCTCTCGCCGCGGTCGCGCTCGTCGCGGCGGCGTCCGCCTACTGGGCGGGGAAGCGCGCGGGTAAGACCGCGCCGCCCTCGTACCGCCAGCTTACCTTCCGTCGCGGCACGGTCTGGAACGCGCGGTTCGCGCCAGACGGGCAGACCGCCCTGTACAGCGCGACGTGGGGCGGCAACCCTCTGGAAGTTTTCTCGATGAGGGTCGAGGGCGTCGAGCCGCGCCCTCTGGGCCTGGCGGGCGCGCAACTGCTCTCGATCTCTTCCAACGGTGAGATGGCGATCCTCGTCAACCGCCAGTACCTGGGGCAGTTCACGAGCCGCGGGACGCTGGCGCGCGTGCCGCTCGACGGCGGCACCCCGCGCGAGGTGGCGGAGGAGGTGCAGGAAGCCGACTGGTCGCCGGACGGGACGCAGCTCGCCGTCGTCCGCTGGTTCGAGGGCGGCAACCGTCTCGAATACCCCATCGGGAGAGTGCTCTACCAGACGACGGGATACCTCAGCGATCTGCGCGTCTCGCCGCGCGGCGACCGCGTCGCCTTCATGGAGCACAGCCTCCAGTGGGACAACCGCGGGTGGGTCGCGACGGTCGACTCCGGCGGCAACCGGAAGGCGCTCGCGGGCGAGTGGGTCGGTCAGGCGGGGCTCGCGTGGTCGCCTTCGGGCGAAGAGGTCTGGTTCACTGCGAGCCGCGCGGGTGAAACTTTGAGCCTCTACGCCGTGACGCTCGCGGGCGTCGAGCGCCTCGTCGCGCGCGCGCCCGTCCACCTCATGCTCGGCGACATCTCGCGCGCCGGTCGCGCACTCGTCTCGACCATCGACACGCCGTCGGACATCTACGGCCTGCCGCCGGGCGGGATGAAGGAGATCGATCTCTCGTGGCTCGACAGCACGCTCGTCGAAGACCTCTCGGCTGACGGACGCACGTTCGCCTTCGAGTATTACGGGCGGGGGAGCAGCGCGAACTATTCCGCCTACGTGCGCCGGACGGACGGCTCGCCGGCCGTGCAGCTCGGCGAAGGCGCGCCACTCGCCATCTCGCCCGACGGCAAGTGGGTGCTCGCGCGCCTGGCCGCCCCGCCGCAGCTCACGCTGCTGCCCACGGGCGCGGGCGAGGTCAGGCGGCTTGAGCGCGGCAACGTCGAACAGTTCGGCGACGCCGGGTGGTTCCCGGACGGCAGGCGGATCATCTTCAACGGTCGCGAGCCCGGCGGGCAGACGCGCTGTTACGCGCAGGAGATCGAGGGCGGCGCGGCGCGGGCGGTCACGCCGGCGGGCGTCGCGGCGACCTCGCCCGCCCTCGTCTCGCCCGACGGCCGGTATGTCGTCGCCGCGGGCGGGCAGGGCCGACGCGCCCTCTACCCGGTCGGGGGCGGCGAGCCGCGCCCGATCCCGAACCTCTCGGACGAAGACCTCATCGCGCGATTCTCGGAAGACGGGCGCTCGCTGCTCGTCTACTCCCGCGGGCAGCAGCCCGTCCGCATCAACCGCCTCGACCTCTCGACCGGCGGCAAGGAGCCGTTCAGGGAGGTCGCGCCCGCAGACCCTTCCGGCATCCTCGACGCCCCGCGCGTCTTCGTTACGCCCGACGGCAAGGCTTACGTCTACTTCATGCGCCGCCTCCTCTGCGATCTCCACCTCGTCGAAGGCTTGAAGTGAGCCGCGCCGCGCGCGACGCGCAGAGGGTGCGTTGCAACTCCCGACGACTGACGCTACCATGCACGGACGTGACCAGCCGCGCCGTCAAACTCTATCAACTTCTGCGCTCGACCGACCGCGCGGGCGGGCTCGGCACGGTCATCCTCTTCGTCACCTCGCGCTGCAACGCCAAATGCGAGACCTGCTTCTACTGGCGCGAGCTGAACCAGCCGGGCGACATGACGTTCGGGCAGATCGAAAAAATCTCAGGCACGATGCCGCCCGTCACAGACCTCTGGCTTTCGGGCGGCGAGCCGACGCTCCGGCAAGACCTGAACGAGATCATCAACCTCTTCGTCCGCCGAAACGGCGTGCGCCGCGTCATCATCCCGACGAACGCTCTCATCAAGTCGCACGTCGTCGGCGTCGTCGGCCGCACGCTCCGCGAGAACCCGTCCGTCGATCTCTACCTCAACGTCGCGCTCGACGGCTACGGCGCAACGCACGACCGCGTGCGCGGCGTCCCCGGCAACTGGGAGAGGACGCTCGACACCATCCGCGCACTCTACCCGCTCAAGGACGAGTTCGGTGATCGCTTCCGCCTCAACGTGAACACGGTCGTCTGCGCGGAGAACTACGCGGAGATCGAAAAGCTGTCCGAGTTCATGTGGGAGAATTACCGCCTCGACGGCCACTACTTCAACATCATCCGCGGCGAGGCGAAGGCGGGCGCGACGATCAAACAGGTCCCCGCGGAAGTCTTGCCGCAGATTTACGCGCTCGCGTCGCGGCTCACGAAGCGTTACGGCGACCGGATGTTCGCCGAAGACGACGCGGCGACCCGTCTCATCAAAAACGCGGTCTACGTCGGCGCGATCACGACGCACTACCGCACGCAGCTCGCCAACTTCTCGGAGCCCTCCGCGTGGTCTTTCCCCTGCACGGCGGGCGAGACCGCGGCGGTCATCGACTACAACGGCGACGTGCGCGCCTGCGAGCTGAGAGAGAAGTTCGCCTCGCTCGCCGATTTCGATTACGATTTCGGCGCGCTCTGGGCGTCGCGCGCGCGGGGGGCGGAGCTAAAGGAGATCGACGGCGGGCAGACGTGCTGGTGCACGCACGTCTGCTTCATCCACGACTCGATGCGCCATTCGCGGCGCGCCCTGCTCGTCGACGTGCCGAAGAATTTTCTGACGCGCGAGAGCTGGTGAGCCCCGCGCTAATTGTAGGGGCAGGGCTCGTCCCTGCCCGCCGGTCGATAACAATCCGCGTCGTGTTTGATGAGTCAACGCGGGCAGAGGACTTGTCCCTGCCCCTACAGTCATCACGCGTCATTCGCATTCGACTGAAAATCGCTATAGAGGGTGTATGTCGAAGAACGACGACGACAAAGAGGTGAACCGCAAAAGCGCGGTGATGTATAGCGCGGCGCTCTCGATCTTCTTCTCGGTGCTCGTCGGCTTCGGCATCGGGTGGGCGCTCGACCGCTGGCTGGGGACGACCCCGTGGATGGTCGTCGCGGGCATCGTCCTCGGCTCGGCGCTCGGCTTCTACGAGTTCATCCGCCTGACCTCAAAGCTCGACTGATCAACCTCTTAACCGCGCTCGACAGTCCCGCCGCCGGTGTGTAAAATCATCGGTCTTCCAGGATGAATGTGACCGCCGACAACCTGACAAGCGTCTGCCCGCCCGCGCCCGAAGACGCGGCGCTGGAGCGGCGCATCCTGCGCGGGATGTGCGCCGCGGTCGCGCTGGCGGCGGCGTCGAGCGCGGCCCTGGCGCCGTGGCGCGTGACGACGGGGCTGCTCCTGGGCGGCGCGCTCTCGCTCTTCAATCACCACTGGCTGCGCACGTCAATCGCGGCGGCGCTTCGCGTCACGCAGTCGCAGCCGCGACCGCGGCGCATGAAGCTTGCGCGCTACGTGCTGCGCTACTTCGTCGTCGCGTGCGTCGTCACCGCGGCGGTCGCGCTGAACGTCGTCTCGCTCGCCGCGACGCTCGCGGGGATGTGCTCGTTCGTCGCGGCGCTCTTCGTCGAAGCCGGCTCGCAGTTCTACAGGGCAATCGTCAACCGAGAGGAAACTTAGAGGATGTTCTTCCTGCTGCAAGAGGGTCACGGCGCGCCCGCCCCAGAGCACGGCGCGCAAGCCGCGGAGCACGGCGCGCAGGCCGCCGGGCACGGCGCGGAGGCGGCGCACCACGCGGAGCACGTGCCGCCCGTCGTCCAGTGGATCAACCACGCCGTCGGCGAGCCCGTCCACCGGTTCGAGCTTCAATACACGAAGCCGCTCTGGGACAAGTTCTTCTCCAACTTCGGGACGAGCGCGGAACAGGTGTTCGGGGCGTACACGCCGGAGAACGCGATCCCCTGGTACACGGTGATGTTCGTCATCGCGTGCGTCCTGACGGTCGTCGTCGTCCTCGTCCTGCGCAAGAAGCTCTCGCTCGACGCGCCGCACGGCGGGCAGCAGACGCTCGAAGTCGCGGTGCTCTCGATCCGCGGCTTGATCGCCGACGTGATCGGCGAGCACGGGCTGAAGTATTTCCCCGTCGTCGGCACGTTCGCGATCCTGATCCTCATCTCGAACCTGATGGGCTTCTTCCCGATGTTCATGTCGCCGACGGCGGCGACGAGCGTCACGTTCGCGCTCGGCCTCTCGTCGTTCCTCTATTACAACGGCATCGGCGTGAAGGAGAACGGGCTCTTCGGACACCTGCGCCACTTCATGGGGCCGGTCTGGTGGCTCGCGCCGCTCATCTTCTTCATCGAGATCGTCGGCAACCTGATCCGCCCGCTGTCGCTCGGCCTGCGCCTCTTCGGCAACATGTTCGCCGACGAGCAGGTCGTCGCCAACATCGCCGGCATTTACCCGCCGCTGACGGGGTTCGCGACGCTGTTCCTGATGCCGCTCGGCCTGTTCGTCGCGCTCGTCCAGACGTTCGTCTTCACGCTGCTCTCGATGGTCTACATCAGCGAGGTCTCGCACCCGCCGCACCACGGCGAGCACCGCGCGGACGGGCACGGCGAGGAAGTCCTCGACAACACGAGCGATAACATGATCGCGCCCGTGATGGGCTGAGAAGTTTCTCGGAAGTTAAAGCGCGCCGAGGGGCGGCGCGGGCTGAAAGCGTCGCCCGCGCGCGTTGCGGCGCTAACCAGGTGGCAGGTTCGATGGCGACTCCGGTCGAAGACCGCGAGGGACGACGCGAGGGACGAGTCATAGTCTTCGCTGTTTGAAGGCGACAAGCATGCCACGCCTCGCTGGCGCGCCGTTGTAAGAGGGGCGGCGAAAACCGGGGGCTGGCGAAATAATAAGAAGTCCCGCGCCCGATCCACTCCGGCTTCGCGCATGGCGCGCCGCGAACCTTCGGAAAAACTCTTTAAGGAGACTTGCTATGAAGAAGCTGAGGATGGTTTTCTTCGCGGTGCTCGGCATTTTGATGACCGGGATGACCGCGTTCGCTCAGACGGGTGCTGCTACCGCCGATAACGAATTCACGCAGAAGAAGTACCTTTATATCGCTGCGGCGTTCGGCTTCGCTATTGCGGCGGCGGCGGGAGCCATCGGCCAGTCGCGCGTGGCGGCGGCGGCGGTCGAGGGCGTGGCGCGCAACCCGGGCGCGTCGGGGCGCATTCAGACGCTGATGATTCTGGGTCTGGCGCTCATCGAGTCGCTGGTGCTCTTCGCGCTGTTAATCGTGTTCGTCAAGGTCGCCTAAGCAGCTCACACGGATAGCCTTAAGAGACGGGCGTCGCGGCATCACGCCGCGCGCCCGTCACTCTTTTTTGCGCGTTGCTCACCGCCCTCCACTCTCCTCCGAGCGCAGAAGCGGCTAAAATTCGGGGACAAAATAGGGATCGGTGACGTACAAAAGTGAGTCAAATGGGCAGGCGGGGCAGTAATGATCCCTCAAATTTACCTGTGGGGGCGCGAGTGGCGTCGATTTTGCTTTAAAGAAGTTTTACCTACGGTTGATGTAGGGGTATGATACGTCCATCCAGACATTCCTTCACGGGCGCGCGTCGGGGGCTATAGCCGGATGAAAAAATGTCCGAAATGCGGGAAGACTTACGAACAGGGCAACACACTCTGCCCGGCCGACGGCACGGCGCTCGTCAAAGCCGGCGACGATCTGCTCGGTAAGACTCTGGCGGACAAGTACCGCATCGAGGAGCGCATCAGCGAGGGCGGGATGGGCACGGTCTACCGCGCCACCCACGTGCTGATGGAGAAGACGGTCGCCGTCAAAGTCCTCCACCCTTCGCTCGCCGCCGACGACAAGATCGTCGCGCGCTTCACGCGCGAAGCCAAGGCCGCCTCGCGCATCTCGCACCCGCACGCGCTGAACGTCACCGATTTCGGCGAAGCCGAGGACGGCGTCGTCTTCCTCGTGATGGAGTATCTGGCCGGCCGCACGCTCAAGCGGGTGGTGCGCGAGGAGGGCGCGATGCCGCTCGCCCGCGCCGTCCTGATCGCGCGCCAGATCGCCGGGGCGCTCGACGCCGCGCACGCCGAGGGCGTCGTCCACCGCGACCTCAAGAGCGACAACATCATGCTCGGCGAGACGGCGGGCGGCGACTGGGCGAAGGTGCTCGACTTCGGCATCGCCAAGATCATCGAGCCCGACGGCCACGACCCGGAGCTGACCGCGCCGAATCTGATCATCGGCACGCCGCAGTACATGTCGCCCGAACAGTGCTCGCAGGCGAGCGAGATCGACGCGCGCTCCGACATCTACTCCTTCGGCGTCATCCTCTACGAGATGCTCACCGGGCACGTGCCGTTCACGGGCGAGAGCGCCACTTCGATCATGCTCAAGCACCTGCAAGAGTCCGCGCCCTCGGTGCTCGAAGAGCGGAAGGACTTGCCGCCCGCGGTCGGGCAGGTGATCGCGCGCGCCCTCTCGAAGCGCCCCGAGGATCGGCAGCAGAGTGCGGGCGAGCTGGCCGAGGCTTTGGATCTCGCCGCGCAGGACAAGTCGCCGGCGGTCGCCGCCTCGACCGGCGAGAACCGAGGCTTCGACCAACGTGACACGAACCGGATCGTCGTCCCGACCGCGTCCCACGAGTCGCGCTCGACGGCGAACGACGACTACGACGAGGCGACGGTCGTGCGCGCGAACGCGGGCGGGCGCACGCCGACCGGCGAGCAGGTCGTTTTTAGCGAAGTGGTCGAGCCGCCGCCCGCGGCGAGGTTCAACCCCTGGGTCGTGATCGTGCCCGCGCTGGCTCTGGTCGTCGCCGTGTTCGGCATCTTCTACGTCACCAGCCGCAACGGCGCGGGCGCGCCCGCTAATGGCGACAACTCGAACGCCGCTTTCGCCGTCGATCCGAACGCCGTGCCCGTGCAGACCGCCTCGCCCGCCACGGGCGCGGGCGAGAGCAACATCACGAGCGTGCAGGCTGCGACGCCGCCGCCCACGCCCGTCGGCGGGGCCGCGGCCCCCGGCGCCGACCTGGCGATTCCGAATGCGAACGCGAACGTGCAGGGCACGCCCGCCCTCGTCGAAGAGCGCACGGACAACCGCAACGCGAACGACAAGAAGGGGCAGGAGGGCGAGGACGACCCGCCGCCGCCGAGCCCCAGCCCGTCGAGCGGCGGCGCGACGCCGAAGCCGACGGCGACGCCCGCGCCGAAGCCGACCGTGCGTGATCCCGCCGACGATCCGCCGCCGCCTTCGCCGCGCAAGACCGCGACCCCCCCGCCGCCGAAACCGGAGGCGACGCAAGCGCCCGTCGGCGATCCCCCGCCGCCTTCCGTCTGATAGTTCCGCATCCGGCTTAGCGCCTTAGCGCCTTGGCGTGAGAATAAATTTTCACGCCAAGGCGCTAAGAGAAGCGCGCATCAGCCGGGAAGTCTGCGCGCGTCGCCCGCCGTGAGGGCGCGTCGCACGAGTCCCAGCAGCCCCCGCCCGTCGTCAATCTCAAACTCGATCTCAACCTCGTAACACGGCAGCCCGAACCGCAGGCCACGCAGCTTGACGGCATCCTTCGCCGTCGTGATTAGGACTTCCGCGCCGTTCAGTCGCGCCGCGCGCTCGACCCCGTCAACGTCTTGCTGCGTGTAGGCGTGATGATCCGCGAAGGCGCGGGAGCATCGCAGCTCGAAGCCCTCGCGCGCGAGGTTCGCGAAGAAGGCGCGCGGGTTCCCGATGCCGCAGAACGCGGCGGCGGCCCCTCGCGGCATCCCCGCACGGCCGACTGACTCGGCGCGCGCCTCACGCACGACGGGCTTGAAGCCGGTCACGCGCGTGCTCGCGGCGAAGAGGGGCCGCCCGCCGCTCAGACGCGATGCCTCCGCCCGCAGCCCCTCCAAACTGCCGGATAGCTCCGCCCTGGTGATGACGATGCAGTCGGCGCGCGCGAGTTGACTGACGGGCTCTCGCAGCAGGCCCGCGGGGAGCAGGCGACCGCCGCCCCACGGGTCGGTCGCGTCGAGCGTCGCGACGTTCAGATCGCGCGCAAGTCTGAGGTGCTGGAACCCGTCGTCGAGTACGAAGACCTCACTCCGCAGCTCTTCAATCGCGAACCGCGCCGCCGCCGCGCGATCCGCGTCGCACACGACCGCGACGCCGAAAGGCAGCAGGCGCTCGGCGAGCAGCAGCGGCTCGTCGCCGGCCTCGCGCGCCGCGGCGACGACACGAGTGCCGTCGGAGACGACGAGCCTGCGCCGCGCGTGCTCTCGCGCGTAACCGCGCGAGAGCACGCAAACGCGCCTGCCCTCTGAGGCCACGGCGCGCGCGAGCCATTCGACGAGCGGCGTCTTGCCCGTCCCACCCGCCGTCAGATTACCGACGCTCAACACGGGCGCGCCCACCGCCTGAGACCGCAGAGCCCCGCGCCGGTAGAGCGCAACGCGCGCGCGCGCCGCCGCGCCGTAGGCGGAGCTGAGCGGTGCGAGCGCGAGTCTGGATGCGAAAGACATGGGAGCAGAGGTCAGAGGTTAGGGGTTAGAGGACAGTAATTCAAGTGAGCTGAGTTTAACCACGCCACCCGTGTCGGAACACTGATAGATGACTACCGACGACGAAAAAACGACGACGAAGGACGGTTAGCTAGCGTTAGCGACGAAGAGGGGAATCGATTACCGACCGTGGCTCTCTGACCTCCGACCTCTGACCTCTGACCTCTGCTCAAAGATTGGAGTGAGTAATTCAATCGTGCGTCCGGTCGCGCCCCGTTTCTGTTTGACGAGGGCGAGCGCATTGTCGCCGAGGAGGCGGCGGCGCTGGCCGTCGATCAGCAACTTTCTCAAGACGTCGGAGAGGGCGGCGGGCATCTCCGCACTTGCGAGCGCGGGGAGTTGGACGAGCGCGTCATGGGCGAGGAAGTCGCTGATGATCTCGGCGAAGTTGAAGGTGTGCGCGCCCGTGACGACGCAGCGCGCCGCCGCCGCGGGTTCGAGTACGTTGTGCCCGCCCGTCGGCGCGATGCTCCCGCCGACGAAGACCACTTCGGCGAGCGGGTAGGCGGCGCGCAGCTCGCCGACCGTGTCGAGCAGGATCGCGTCGCAGGTCGCGTCGCGCGGCGAGGGTTCGGCGGTGCGGCGCGACCAAGAGAGGCCGGAAGAGTCGAGCAGCGCGGCGACCTCCGCGAACCGCTCGGGGTGGCGCGGGGCGACGAGCAGGCGCGCATTTATGTGTGGGAGATCGGCGCGGAGTCGTGTGAAGGCTTCGACGATGAGCGACTCCTCCGGCGCGTGCGTACTGGCGGCGACGACGAGCGGGCGGCTGCCGTCGAGCGCGAAGCGAGCGCGCAGTT
>DATLMC010000171.1:0-9394 GCA_035537435.1 Pyrinomonadaceae bacterium
TCATGTAGGGGCAGGGCTTGTCCCAGCCCGTCGTGTCAAAAAAAAATCGCGTTGTTGTAATGAATCGACGCGGGCAGGGACAAGCCCTGCCCCTACAGTTATTGCGGTTTCATTTGTGGCTTTAAAAAACGAAGGGCGCGCCCACATTAAACGTGAGGCGCGCCCTTCGTCGCCGTGGACGTTCCGGCGTTCGGCGTGAGAGCGTTAGCCGCGCGCGGAAACTAGCTGGGCGTCACGACGGTGTCGATCACGTGGATGACGCCGTTGCTCTGGTACACGTCGGCGGTCGTGACGGTGGACGTGCCGCCCTTCTCGTCAACCAGGATCAAGTTGTTGCCGTCCATGCGGGCCATCAGCTTGTCGCCGCTGACGGTGGTGAAGGTCGCCGTGCCGTTGCCCTTCTTGATGAGCTGCGCGATCTTCTTCGAGTCGTACCTGCCGGCGACGACATGGTAGGTCAGAATCTTGGTGAGCTTCGCCTTGTTCTCCGGCATGACCAACGTGTCGACGGCGCCGGCGGGGAGTTTGGCGAAGGCGTCGTTGGTCGGGGCGAAGACCGTGAACGGCCCCTTGCCCGCGAGCGTGTCGACGAGCCCGGCGGCTTTGACGGCGGCGACGAGCGTGGTGTGGATGGGCGAGTTGAGCGCGTTCTCGACGATTGTTTTGGAGCGGTACATCGCCGCGCCGCCGACCATCGGGTTGTTGCTCTTCATCCCGCCGTTCATCATCTGCGCCGAGGTGGTCGAGCCGACGGCGGCCAACGACACCAGCGCCGCGAACGCGACCGCGAAAATTTTCTTCATCATCTGTCCTTCTCCTGAGTTTGAATCTTGCACGAGCCTTTTTCGTTACGAACGCCCTCTTCCGCACCCCCGCCTCGTCGAATCGCGTTCACGCGCGTGACCGCCGACGGGCGGGATCATCAGCGAATCAATGTGCGTTCGACTCATCTACGCGCGCGCCCGCCCGAACGGTTTTACCGAAGCCGAAGCCGCGCGCCCGCCGGCTCTTGCTAAAGTTTCGATTTTTGATGTTTAGTTTGTGCGCGCGAGGGATTCCGGGCGAAAGGGCGCGGCCCCGCGGCGTGCTACGGCGCGCCGCGGGGACAACTCCCCGTCGGGCGCGCGAATAAAGATGATGGCGAAGAAAAACTCAACGCGCGCGGCCGCGCCGAAAAAACTTCCGGGCGCGGGGGCGAAGCGCCTCTCGCACGTGGATGCGGGCGGGCGCGTGGCGATGGTGGACACGAGCGCGAAGGGCGAGACACAGAGGCGCGCGGTCGCGTCTGGTCGCGTCCTGATGTCGCGCGAGACGGTGGCGAGCCTTCGCGCGCACCGCACGCCGAAGGGCGACCCGCTGGAGACGGCGCGCCTCGCGGGCATCATGGCTGCCAAGCGCACCACCGATTTGATCCCGCTCTGCCACCCGCTCGCGCTCACGCACGTGGACGTGCGCGCCGCGCTCGAAGACTGGGGCGTCCGCGTAGAGGCCGAGGTCGCGACGCGCGCGCAGACCGGCGTCGAGATGGAGGCGCTGACGGCCGTCTCGGTCGCCGCGCTCACCGTCTACGACATGTGCAAGGCGCTCGACAAGTCGATGACGATCACGGACGTGCGGCTCGAAGTGAAGACCGGCGGCAAGTCGGGCGACTATAAGAGGGGTGAAGGATGAGGGTGCCGTCGTCAGGTGTCAGTCGTCCGTTGTCAGTTGCTCTCGGCGTGCGGCGTGAGTGGTCGGGGCCGGATGGCAACGGACAACTGACAACTGACGACTGACGGCCTTTCCCGATTGCGGAACATCGGCGGGCGCGGCGGCGTTTAGTCTCCTGTCGGGCTGTTCCACTTTCGGGCCGCGGGGCGTAGAATGTGCGGGCCGCCCGACGAGAAGTCTTCCGATAGAGCGGAGAGAAAAGGGATGAAAATTCAGATCGCCAGAGACGCGCGCCCGCAGGCGACCGCGCTCTTAGTCGCCGCCGCGCTCTCCATCGCGCTGTGGTTCGTGCCCTTCGCGAGCCTGCTGACCTACCCGTTCAAGCTCTTCGTCACCTTCATACACGAGGGCGGGCATGCGCTCGCCGCCGTGCTGACGGGCAACTCCGTCCGCAGCTTGAGCGTCGCGATTGACGCGAGCGGGCTCACCGAAACCTCGTCCGCGCCGGGCGGCTTCTTCTCGCAGTTGTTCATCTCCAGCGCGGGCTACCTCGGCGCGATCAGCTTCGGCGCGCTCTTGCTCTGGCTCGTGCGCCACCGCGTGAAGGCGCGCGTCGTGCTCGCCGGGAGTGCGCTCCTCGTCGCGGGGCTCACGCTCGTCTTCGGCTTCATCGTGCCGCTCACGGATTTCTCGCTGAAGCCGTTCACGGTTCTGGCGGGCGCGGGTCTCTCGCTCGCGCTGCTCGCGTCGGCGCGATACCTGCCCCTGCGCGCGGCGAACTTCCTCGTCGGCTTCCTCGCCGTGCAGTGCGTCTTGAACGCCGTGTTCGACTTGAAGAATCTGCTCTACCTCTCGGTCGCGACGAACGAGGCGACGGACGCGGCGAACATGGCGGGGCTCTTCCACTGGTATCCGTTCGCCTCTTCCATCTTCTGGGCGCTGGCGTGGGCCGGGATCGGCTTCCTGATCGTCTCGCTCGCGCTGCGCGCCTACGCGGTCGCGCGCTCTCGCCCCTCGCAGCCCGATCTGCCGTTCGAAGACCCGCTGGAAGTTTAACGATTCAGTGAGCACTGACTTCGAGAGGTCGCCGGGGGCGGCGGAAGCACTCGCGCTTCCCGCCCCCGGCGACCTCTCGGCGTCTCCGGCGAAAGACCCGGACGCCGCGCCCCTCACGCTCGGAGGGCTTCCGCCCGGCGCGCGCCTGATTTTACGCTGCCGCAAGGACTGGCGCGCGGCCGCCGTCTCGGCCGTCACGCCCGACTGCGTCGTGCTCACCGTCGCCTCGCCCTCCGGGCACACCTACCGCGTGCGACGCCCGCACGATTCACTCCTCACATTCGACGGCTCGATCCTCCTCTTGAGCGACCGCGACTCCTCCGGCTGGCGCGTCGCGCTCGCGCGCTACGACGCCCGTTGGTGAAAGAGCTGTTAGCTAATAGCCGTTAGCTGTTAGCTAAAACCTATAGCGATTTGCGGATGAGTGTGAATGACTGTGAATGATGCGCGCTGATCGTAGGGGCAGGGCTCGTCCCTGCCCGCTGGGCGTCCGAACAGGTCGCTCGACCGATCCGCCATCATTCAACGTCGGGTGAGCGCGCCGCCTCATGCGCGCTTCGCGCCCGAGCGGGCAGGGACGAGCCCTGCCCCTACAATGTTTCACTGGTCGCGCTCATCTGCAAACCGTTAGAAGGCGGGAGGCAGCTCACAATTGAGCCTAGCCCTGGGTTTTCTACCCACTACCGAACCGTCTTGCTGACGGCCAATCCCCGACCGCTCCCTCATTCCTCCAAGAGTCCGCGCTTGAAGAGCGGCTGGCCGGCGAGCGAGGTGTGGAAGGCGTAGGCGACGAGCGCGAGGCAGACGAGCGTGGAGATGACGAAGCCGCTCGCGTACCACGCGGAGATTTCGGCGGTGATGGGGAAGAAGATCATAACGTGCGTGAGGAACATCATGGAGACCAGCGCCAGCAGCCCGTAGCGGTAGAGCACGCCCACCATCGTCAGGGGGATGCCGACGACCACGAGCGCGCCCAGCGGCGAGTCCACGTCGAATGCCAGCAGCGCCATGCCGAAGACGACGAGGTAGGTGAGCGCCCCCGCCAGCCACGTGCGGCGCGTGACGACGAAGAGCAGGAGCAGGAGCAGGAGCAGGATGAAGGAGTTGAAGATCGACGCCATGAGCTGGTTGGAGAAGCCCCCCGCGAAGCTGCGCAAGCCGAGCACCACCGGGTTGTCCGGCGTGAGGGGCGCGCCCGGCGCTCGACCCTGCCACTTCGGCAGGAGGTACGCGAAGTAGCGGTACAGTATGAAGGCGACGCCGGAGACCGCGCCGATGAGCACGTCGCGCCCGACCAGCGGGTCGCGCCAGCCGCCGGCGAGCAGTCGGCTCCAGGAGATGATCCGCTCGGGCCAACGCCTGCGGACGAACGGCTCCATCGCGACGTAGAGCACCCACACGAACATGCCGAGGAAGATGCACGACTTGAAGTGTTCGAGGAACGTAAAGAACTCCTCGCCCGGCGACGCGAAGTGGTGCGCGGTGAAGACCCACTCCAGCAGGAAGCGCGCCGCGAACATGAAGAGGGCGAGGCGGAGCGCGCCGCGCCTGTCGCCCCTCCCCAGCCGCAAGTTCCTCAGCGCGAGCAGCGCGCCCCCGACGAGCCCCATGACGATGAGCGAGAGGACGGTCATGCTCAGCGCGCGCTGACTCGTCGTCTCCCTCTGTTCCACCTGCCGCGTGGGTTGATCCCACGGGTGGGTAACTTCAAAGTAGACGGGCCGCCCGCGATAGCCCGCCGCCTCGACATGAATCCTGATGTCGGGCCGCGACGGGTACGCCCCGTCCCACGCCGCGCGCGCGTCCGACTCGTGGGGCGGAACCCAGGTGGACTCGATCGGCTGAAACTTCGACTGATCGAGCCCCGCCTCCGCGAACAGTTTCGACCAGTCCGGCGCGGGGGCGGGGGCAGCCGTCGCCCCCTGCCGCGTTTCCCTCTGCGGCGGGACGGCCTCGAAGCGCCGCAGGCGGCCCTCGGAGTCGACGACCGCTCCCGCCATCCCCGAAACGTCCCACGCGGGCTCGGTGAAGTCGATGGGGTAACTCGTCGGCATGAAGAGGTAGCGCGGGCTCTGCCGATACCAGAAGTAATAGACCGAAGGCTCGCCCGTCCGCAGCCCCTCCCAACGCGCGGCTGACCTGTCGTGCTCGACGACGTAATCCAGATAGGGGAAGTCGATCGACATGCCGAAGTCGCTGTCTAACGGCGGATCGGCGTAGCCGAGGTTCCTCGTGATCTCCTCCGCGCGCGACCGCAAGACCTCCGGCGACTTTCGCAGAGGGGTCATGCGGTAGAGCGCGGCCGAGCGCGAGAGGAAGCAGGCGAGCGCGAGCCCGCCGAGCACCAACGACAGGAGCGCGACGGCGACGGCCGGGCGCAGCACGCCCTCCTTCGGCGCGGCGGCGACCATCTCCGGCGAAGGCGTCTCGCCCGCGGCCAGCGCGGCGGCGATGGGATCGCCCCCCGGCAGGGCCGCCGCCACTTGTAACGCCGAAGCGGGGCGGCGCGCGGGCTCTTTTTCGAGACACCGCTCGATGACGCGCTCGACCAGCGGATCGATCTCTTTGACGATGCTCGAAGGCGAGGTCGGCGTCGAAGTCGACTCGCGCAGCCGCAGCAGCTCTTCGACCGAGCGCGCCTCGAAGGCGCGCCGTCCCGTGAAGATTTCGTAGAGGACGAGGCCGAGCGCGTAGATGTCGCTCCGGGCCGTGACCTCCCGCCCGGCGAGCTGTTCGGGGGCCATGTAGGCGGGCGTGCCGGCCCCGATGTCGCGCCCCTGAAACTCTTCGGCGAGGCCGGCGAGCCCGAAGTCAGTGACGCGGACGTTGCCCGCGTCGTCGATCATCACGTTGGCGGGTTTCAGATCACGGTGCAGCACGCCGTTGTCGTGCGCCGCGGCGAGGCCGGCGCAGAGTTGGCGCGCGACCTCGACCGCCTTGTCGTGCGGCAGACGCCCGATGCGGCGCAGCAGCGACGCGAGCTCTTCGCCGGGCACGAACTCCATCGAGAGGAAGTGCTGGCCGGCCGACTCGCCGATGTCGTAAACGCGGCACACGTTCCGGTGTGAAATCTGCCGCGCCACCCGCACCTCGCGGTAGAGCCGCGCGAGCGCCGCGCCGTCCGCCGAGAGTGATTCGGGCAGAAACTTCAGCGCGACCGTCTGCTCCAGCTTCAGGTCTTCCGCCTTGTAGACCTCTCCCATCCCGCCGCGACCCACGAGCGCGATGACGCGGTAGCGATCCGCGAGCATCGTCCCGGCGACGAAGCGGCCGCGGTCGAGCGTGTCGAAAGAGGAGGGCGCGCGGGCGGCGGGCGGCGTGGGCTTTCGCCCGGCGGCGAGGAGCTGCGTCGCGACGACGGAGTCCGGCGACAGGTTCGCGCCGCACGAGGGGCAGAAGCTCGCGGCGTCTCCGACCGCCCGTGAGCAGGAGGGGCAGTTAGCCATTGGCGGCGCATTGTAGCAACGCCGGCGCGAGCCGCATACCAAAAAGTGTGGGCGACGGGGAGCGCGCGCCCGCGCCGCCGAAAACTCCCCGCGCCGAAGGCGAAACTGCCCCGCCCGCCGCTCGCGCGAGCCCCCGCGTTCGGGTTACAATGCATGGTTCGCCGGGGCGCGGGATTCTCTACTGTGTGGGCGCGGGCTGGCTTTTCAAGCGAGTATGGCAGAAGAAGCGATCAGGGTGCGCGGGGCGCGCGTCAACAACCTCAAGAACATAGATTTCACGATCCCCATCGAGCGTTTGACGGTCGTGACGGGCGTTTCGGGGTCGGGCAAGTCGTCGCTCGCCTTCGACACGATCTACGCCGAGGGGCAGCGCCGCTACGTCGAGTCTCTGTCGTCCTACGCGCGGCAGTTCCTGGAGCGCATGGACAAGCCGGACGTGGACGAGGTGCTGGGCATCCCCCCGGCCATCGCCATCCGGCAGAAAAATTCGACGCGCAACCCGCGCTCGACCGTCGGCACGCAGACCGAAGTTTACGACTACCTGCGCCTCTTGTACGCGCGCGTCGGCACGACCGTCTGCCGCGTCTGCGGCCGCGAAGTTCACAAGGACTCGCCCGACTCTTCCGCGCAGGAAGTCCTCTCGACGCTCCCCGAAGGCGCGCGCTTCTACGTCCTCTTCCCCGCCGAGGCCGGGATGCGCGGCGAGGAGAACGCGAACGGCCAGAAGCCGGGCAAGGCGCGCAAGACCAGGGCCGCGACCGACGGCGCGCCCGCCCGACAGCAGATCGTCGCGCACCTGATGAGCCTCATGCAGCGCGGCTTCACGCGCCTCTACGCGCGCGGCGAGGTCATCGAGCTGCGCTCGCCCGACGACTTCACGCGGCCCGACTTCGCGGAAGTTTTCGTCTTAGTCGACCGCCTCGCCGCCCGCTCGGACGTGCGCGCGCGCCTCGTCGACTCACTGGAGACGTGCTTCGTCGAGGGTCACGGCGTCGCCGTCGTCCAGACCGCAGCGGCCGACGGCGAGGGGCCGCGCACCCTGCGCTTCTCCGAGCGCTTCGAGTGCAAGTACGACGGCACGGTCTACGCCGAGCCGGAGCCGCGCCTCTTCAGCTTCAACAACCCGTACGGGGCGTGCCCGACCTGCCAGGGCTTCGGCAACACCATCGGTCTCGATCTCGACCTCGTCATCCCGAACCCGCAGCTCTCTTTGGAAGGCGGGGCCGTCGAGCCCTGGACGAAGCCGCAGTACGATTGGGCGCGCACGGAGCTCAGACGCTTCGCGCGCTCGGAAAAAATTCCGATGAGCGAGCCCTTCGCCTCGCTCTCGAAGGCGCAGCAGCGCGCGATCATCGACGGTAAGGGCAACTGGTCGGGCGTGCGCGGCTTCTTCGAGTGGCTGGAGACTAAAAAGTACAAGCTGCACGTCCGCGTCTTCCTCTCGCGCTACCGCGGCTACACTCTGTGCCCGGACTGTGGCGGCGGACGACTCCGCCAGGAGGCGCGCGACGTGAGAGTCGGCGGCAGGACGCTGCCGGAAGTGTGCAAGCTCGCGATCAAAGAGTCGGCCCCCTTCTTCGACGCGCTCGAACTCTCCGCAGAGCAGACGGCCATCGCCGACAAGGTGATGCTCGAAATCCGCCGCCGCCTCCGCTTCCTGATCGACGTCGGGCTGGATTATTTGACGCTCGACCGGCTCGCCTCGACCCTCTCCGGCGGCGAGGCGCAGCGCATCCAGCTCGCCACCAACCTCGGCTCCTCCCTCGTCGGCGCGCTCTACGTCCTGGACGAGCCTTCCATCGGCCTGCACCCGCGCGACAGCGAGCGGCTGATCAGGCTCCTGCACGACCTGCGCGACATCGGCAACACCGTCCTCGTCGTCGAGCACGACCCCGACATGATGCGCGCCGCCGATCACATCCTCGACATCGGGCCGGCCGCCGGGGAGCTCGGCGGCCGCGTCGTCTTCGAGGGCGACTTCGCGGGGCTCCTGAAAGACTCCGCGACGCTCACGGGCAAGTACCTGCGCGGCGAGGCGGAGATCAAAGAGCCCAAGCAGCGGCGCGCGTCGAAGAAGAAGTTGACGATCCGCGGCGCGAGCGAGAACAACCTGAAAGCAATCGACGTGGAGATTCCGCTGGAGGTGTTCGCCTGCATCACGGGCGTCTCCGGCTCCGGCAAATCGACGCTCGTCCACGACGTGCTCTTCGCCGGGATCAAGAAGATGCGCGGCGAGTGGCAGGGGCACGTCGGCGCGTTCGCGAAGATCGAGGGGGCGAACCAGATCGACGATGTCGTGCTCGTCGATCAGTCGCCCATCGGCCGCACGCCGCGCTCGAACCCGGTCACCTACATCAAGACCTACGACGCCGTCAGGGAGCTGTTCGCCGCGACGCGCGACGCGCAGGCGAAGGGATTGGACGCCTCGCACTTCTCCTTCAACGTGCCCGGCGGGCGCTGCGACGTGTGCGAGGGCGACGGCACGGTGACGGTCGAGATGCAGTTCCTCGCCGACGTGGAGCTGGTCTGCGAGGAGTGCAAGGGCACGCGCTTCAAGCCGACCGTCCTCGACGTGCGCTACCGCGGCAAGGGCATCAACGACGTGCTCAACATGACGGTGCGCGAGGCGATGAACTTCTTCCGCGACACCTCGAAGATCGCCAACCGCCTGCGCGTGCTCGACGACGTTGGCTTAGGCTACCTGCGCCTCGGCCAGTCGGCGACGACGCTCTCGGGCGGCGAGGCGCAGCGCGTCAAGCTCGCCTCCTACCTCTCCAAGCGGACGGGCGCCAAGACGCTCTACATCTTCGACGAGCCGACCACGGGCCTCCACTTCGAGGACATCAACAAGCTGCTCGCGGCCTTCCGCACGCTGGTCGAGGCCGGCGGCTCGCTCCTCGTCATCGAGCACAACTTAGATGTCATCAAGACGGCCGACCACCTCATCGACCTCGGCCCCGAAGGCGGCGACGCCGGAGGCCACGTCGTGGCGACCGGCACACCCGAAGAGGTCATGCGCGCGCCCGACTCGCACACCGGCCGCTTCCTCGCCGCCCACCTCGCGCGCTCGAACGGCCACCGCAAGGCCGCTGAATGACCGTCGAGTATTCGGGTCTGAACGCCGGGAGCGCGGGCATCCCTGCCCGCGCTCCCGGCTAAACCTTCCACGCCTTCGCGACGTATTGCACACGTGTCGCTCCCTCCGGCGGCCGAATCCACAATTCTGTCCGAAGGGAGAAAAT
>DATLMC010000172.1:0-12603 GCA_035537435.1 Pyrinomonadaceae bacterium
GGCGTGATCTGATCGAGAGAGGATCAGATCACGCCGCGGCCCCGCCTTAAGCCGGCGCTTTCTAAGAACTCGTGGAGCCCCCGCCCTTCTGTCTTTGCGTCTCCAGCGCCTTTGCGTGAGAATAATTTTTCACGTAAAGGCGCAAAGCCGGACGCGGATCTAAACTCTCTCTACGCGACGATCATCGTGCCCGTGCCCTCGTCGGTGAAGACTTCGGAGAGGAGGGCGTTGCGCGCGCCGCCGTCGATGATGTGCGCGCTGCGCACCCCTCTTCGCAGCAGGTCGGCGATGGCCTGCAGCTTCGGGATCATGCCGCCGGTCGCCACCCCCTCCGAGATCAGCCGCTCGATGTCCGCGACCGTGAGCCGCGAGAGCTTCGACGCGGGGTCGTCGCGCTTGAGGTAGATGCCGTCCACGTCCGAGAGCAGGATCAGCTTCTCCGCCTGTAGGATGACGGCGATCTCGGCGGCGATGGTGTCGGCGTTGATGTTGAAGACGCGCCCCTCGGCGTCCGCGCCGAGCGAGGAGACGACGGGCAGGTAGTCCTGATCGAGCAGCACCTGGAGCAGCCGGTCGTCGATCTCCAGGATGTCGCCGACGTGGCCGAAGTCCACGCGCTCGCTCTCGCCCGTCGCGCGGTTGACGATCTCCTTCGGCCGGCGGCGCTCGGCGTGGATGATGTTGCCGTCCACGCCGGAGAGCCCGACGGCGTGCGCGCCGCGCTGCCGGAGCGCCGCGAGGATGTCGGTGTTGATCTTGCCGGCGAAGAGCATCTTCGCCATGTCGAGCGTGGCGTCGTCGGTGACGCGGCGGCCGTCGATGATCGTCTGCTCGACGCCCATCTGCACGGCGAGCTCCGACAACTGCTTGCCGCCGCCGTGGACGACGCAGACGCGGATGCCGACCTGGTGCATCAGCGCCAGCTCTTCGGCGAGCGAGAGCAGATTCTCGCGCTCCTCCGTGACCTTCCCCGACAGCTTGACGACGAAGGTCTTGCCCTTGAAGCGCCGGATGTAGGGCAGCGCCTCGCGCAACAGATCGAGTCGCGCCTGATTCATCGTTCCTCCCAAAACTGTCAGTAGTCAGTTGTCCGTTGTCCGTAGTCGGTGGTCAGTTGCAGGTATTGAAAAGGTGCGCGATCTGTAGTAGCTCGTGGTACGAGCCACGGACAACTGACTACTGACCACTGACCAGCTTTGCCATCACAGCTTTTTGAGCGTGCAGGCGGTTCTCCGCCTCGTCGACGACGACGGAGGCGGGCGAGTCGAGGACTTCGTCCGTCACGATGACGTTGCGGCGCACGGGCAGGCAGTGCATGAACAGTCCCGCACGGGTGCGCGCCATCTTGGCGGCGTCGACGATCCAATCGGCGCGGTGTTCGGCGCGCATCTCGATGTCGTCTTCGGGCGAGCCGTAGCAGAGCTTGCTCCCCCAGCTCTTGGCGTAGACGACCTGCGCGCCGTCGAACGCCCCTTCAACGTCGTCGGTCTGCGTGACGGTCGCGCCCGCGTCGAACGCGGCGTTGTTGAGCTCGCGCATCAGGTCTTCGTCCAGCTCGTAGCCGGGCGGGTGCGCGATGGTTAAGTCGTGCCCCATCTGCGCGGCGGCCAGCGCGAAGCTGTTGGGCACCGCCATCGGCAGGGGCTTCGGGTGCCACGCCCAAGTGAGCAGGACTTTCTTGCGCCCCGCGCCGAGCTTCTCTCTGATCGTCATCATGTCGGCGAGCGCCTGACACGGGTGGTGCATCGCGGATTCGAGGTTGACGACCGGCACGCCGCTGTGGCGCGCGAACGCCGACAAGACCGGATCGACCCGCTCCGCGTCCCAGTCCTTCAGGGCGGCGAACGTGCGCACGCCGATCATCGAGCCGTAGCGGCCGAGCACGCGGACGAACTCCGCGACGTGCTCGGTCTTGTCGCCGTCCATGACGACGCCGTCGCGGTGCTCCAGCGTCCAGCTCGTCCCGCCCGGCTCCAGCACGACGGCGTTGCCGCCCAACTCGTAGATGCCGACCTGCATCGACGCCCGCGTGCGCAAGGAAGGGTTGAAGAAGACGAGCGCGACCGAGCGGCCCGCGAGCGGCTGCGATTTGTCCTCGCCGCTTTTGAAGCGCGCCGCCGCGTCGAGCAACCCCTCAAGCTCTTCGCGCGTCCGGTCGGCGGTTGTCAGGAAGTGCCTCGTCATAACTAATGCTTCCGTCGTTTTTTCTCGTCACCTGTCACGGTTCACCTGTCACGGCTTTTAGTAGATTCCCGGAAGCAGTCGCTTCGTGTGCGCCGAGTATAGCTCGTACTCCGCGCCGAACTTTTGTCGCAGCGCGTCCTCCTCGACGCGGACGCGGTAGAGCACGGCGGCGAGCATCGGCAGGAAAGAGGCGGCGAGCGTCAGCCAGTCGGCGAACGCCAGGCCGAAGCCGAAGTGCGCCACGAGCGCGCCCGTGTAGGACGGGTGGCGCACGCGTCTGTAGAGCCCGCGCCGCACGATCTCGTGTCCGGGTTGGATGTTGATCACGCGCTCGAAATACTGACCCAACGTGCGGATCGCCGCCCAGCGCAGCGCGAGACCGGCGAGCATCAACAACACCCCCGCGGAGCCCGCCGGCAGCTCCCACCCGCGCGCCCGCCCGACGCCCGCGTACCAGAGGACGACGCCGAGCGCGCCGCACAGACTCGCCACGTCCCACGCCCGACCCGACCCGCGCTCCAACTCCCTGCCCGCCGTCCCGCGCGCGTGTCGCGCCCGCCAGATGCGATCCCACTCGCGCACGCCGCCGCTGCGAGGCCGCATCGCGTGCAAGCCCTCCGCCGCCATCCACAGCAGGCGCAGCGCGACGGCGAGCGCCGGGAAGATCGTCTCGCGCATACCTTAAGACTCGCGCGTGACGCGCTTCAAAGCGTCGACGAAGAGATCGGCCTCCTCGCGCAACAGGCAGAGCGGCGGCAGCAGCCTCAACACGCGCGCGTCGCTCGACGTGCCCGTGATGATGCGCTCGTCGAGCAAAGCCTTGTGGGCCTTCGCCGCGATCTCTTCTTTAAACTCGACGCCGAGCAGCAAGCCCCGCCCGCGCACGCGCGCGACCTGCGGCAGCTCTTTCAAACGCACGCGCAGGTGGGCTTCGAGCAGCCGCGCGTTCTCAAGCATCCCGTCCGCCTCGACGGCTTCGAGCGTCGCGGCGACCGCCGCCATCGCGAGCATCCCGCCGCCGAAGGTCGTGCCGAGATCGTTCTCCTTGATCGAAGCGGCAACGTCGTCGGTCGTCAGGCACGCGCCCACGGGGACGCCGCTCCCCAGAGCCTTCGCGAGCGTCACCACGTCGGGCACGACGCCCCCGGCGGCAACGCTTCCGGCGAAGAACCATTCGCCCGTTCGCCCCACGCCGGTCTGCACTTCGTCGAAGATCAAAAGCATCCCGCGCTCGTCGCACAGGCCACGCAGCGCGCGGAAGAAATCCGGCCCGGCCTCGCGCACGCCCGCCATCGACTGGATGGGTTCGAGCATCACGGCGGCGACACTGTCGTCGGCGAGCGCGGCGACCGACTCGACCGAGCCGAACTCCGCGCACAGGTGACCGGGGACGTTCGGCCTGCCGAGGTCGCGATATTTTCCGAGGAACGTCGCGCTGATCGCGTCGGCCGTGCGCCCGTGGAAGCTCCCCGTGAACGTGATGATAGATTCGCGCCCGGTCTTCATGCGCGCCATCCGCATCGCGTTCTCGTTCGCCTCCGTCCCCGAATTGCAGAAGAAGGCTTTCGCGAGCGGCGCGGGCGCGCACCCGACGAGCCGCTCCGCCGCGAGCGCGCGCACCTCCGAGTAGACGAGGTTCGAGTAGAAAAGCATCTCGCCCGCCTGCCGCCTGATCGCTTCGACGACGCGGGGGTGGCAGTGCCCCGTCGCGCAGACGGCGTGCCCGCCGTAGAGATCGAGGTAGCGCACGCCTTCGGACGTTTCCACCCACGCGCCCGCCCCGCGCGCCGCCGCGACCGGCATCTTCTTGTACGTCGCGAGCTGAAACCGTTCCTCGCGCGCGGCGATCTCGTCGAACGTGGTGGCAGCTTTAGTCATCATGCGCCGAATGGAACTGTAGGGGCAGGGCTCGTCCCTGCCCGCGGTAGGGGCAGGGACGATCCCTGCCCGCGAGCGAGCTTTAGCTCGCTCAACCGATCCGCAGTCAGTCAGTCTTGAATGAGCGCAATCCTTGCTTCGCGCTCACGCGCTCAACGGGCAGGGACGAGCCCTGCCCCTACAAACAAACTTCTCAGGGGTTCGTGCCCGCCCACGCGAGCCCGGTCTTCTCGTCGAGCCCGAACATCAGGTTCATGTTCTGCACGGCCTGCCCGGCCGCGCCTTTGACCAGATTGTCAATCGCCGAGAAGACGACGAGTTGCGAGCCGCGCGCGGCGAAGCCGATGTCGCAGAAGTTCGTCGTCTTCACCCAGTTGATGTCGGGCGAGCCGTCGACGAGTCTGACGAAGAACGAGTCGCGGTAAAACTCCGCGAAGAGAGAGCGCGCCCCTTCGGCCGTCAACTCGGTTTTCGTCTCCGCGTAGATCGAGGCGAAGATGCCGCGCGCGACGGGGAGCGAGTGCGTCATGAAGACCATCTCGCTCGTCCAGTCGCCGACGCGGCGCAGCTCCTGCTCGATTTCGGGGACGTGCTGGTGCGTGAAAGGCTTGTAGGCGTAGAAGGAGTTCATCCGCTGCGGGTGGTGCGTATTCGCCGCCGCCTTCGCCCCGGAACCCGACGAGCCCGTCTTGGCGTCGACGATGACGCGCCCCGCCAGCAGCCCGTTCGCGACGAGCGGCGCGAGGCCGAGCAGCGTGGCGGTCGCGAAGCAGCCGGGGTTGCTGACGAGCCGCGCCCGCCTGATCGCCTCCCTGTTCGTCTCCGTCAGCCCGTAGACGAACTCGCGCTGCAACTCGGTCGCCGTGTGCTCGCGCCCGTAGTGCTGTAAAAATTCCGCCGCGTCGTCGAGCCGGAAGTCGCCGGAGAGATCGATCGCCTTGACGCCGGGCGGCAGGCGCGGCGCGAGCGCCAGCGCCTGACCGTGCGGCAGCGCGAAGAAGACGCAATCGAGATCGGCGAGGCCCTCAAGCTCATCCGGCGCGGGCTGGAAGCGCAGCCCGGTCAGCCCGTGGAGGTTCCGGTGCACCTCGCCGACCGCCTTGCCCGCCTGCTCGTTCGCGGTGACGAGCGAGACCTCGGCGCGCGGGTGCGCGAGCAGGATGCGCAGAAGCTCCGCCCCGCCGTAGCCCGACCCGCCGAAGATGCCGACTCTCAGCTTGTTCATCTCAAACTCTCAGCTCGTTCATCTCAGAACAGAACCTGCGCGGGAAGTTTCCCGCGCACGACCTTGAAAAGCCTCTCGCCGTCCCTGCGCGCGTTGCCCGCCGCCACGCCGAACTCGCGCTCGACGTACTCCTCGCCCATCGGCGAGTCAGTCACCGACCCGGCGATCAAGTCGACACTCAGCCCGCGCCGCGCGAACCACTCGCAGCCGCCCCACGCGCCGACGTAGTCCGAAGCGCAGTAGATGATCGCGGCGGTCGCCGCGCGCAGCTCCGCGTCGTCGAAGACCGACTCGACCGAGTAGCCGCCGATGATCCCGTCGCCGAGTTCGACGACGATGAGATCGGGCGACGACTCGTTGAGCCGCGCGACGAGCGCCTTCGCGACCGGCGCGAGATCGCCGACGCCGACGGTCGAGGGCAGCCCGCAGTCGAGAAAGCTGGCGGTCGCGACCGCGCCGTGATCCGCCATGTTCAGCGTGTCGCGCAGGCAGGCGACGCCGGAGAGCTTCGCCGCCGCCACGCGCAGACCCTCGCGCGTCGCCTGCCGTATGAGCTCCGTCGCCGCGAACGTCTTGCCGCTGTTCATGCACGCGCCCGCGACGACGACGAGCGGCGCGCTCCCGCCCAGGGTGGCGCGCGGCTGCAAAGCCCCGTCCCCGATGTTGCGCACGCGCCCCGCCTCGTCGCAGACCAGGCCCAGGACCTCGACCTTGATCGCGTCGCTCAGACTCGAATGATGACCCGTGCAGAGCCCCACCACGCCGCCCATGTTCAGCAGGTGCAGCTCGTCGCCGGCCCGAACTTGCGCGGGCACGTCGCCGACGAAGCCTTTGAGCGCGCGCCGGCTCCCCAGCGCGCCGACGAGCACGTCGCCCGGGTTGATCTTCGCGAGCCTTCCGGTCGGGAGTTCGAGCTGGTTGTACGTCGCGCTGTCCGTCAGGGCGCGCACGGCGACGACATCGCCCGCGCGCGCGGCCGCTTGCGCGCCCGTCACCGCCAGCGTCTTCGGCAGGCGCAGGTTCGACGTGACCGAGCCGATCTTCTCGGCCTCGACCACCGTCAGCGGCACGCCCGCGATCTTTTCAGCAAAGTTAGTCATCCTGCTTCCCCCCCGCGATCTGCCCACGACCTATTAAAACTTTAACCCCTTCGCAAGACTGTAGGTGCAGGGCTTGTCCCTGCCCGTCGGTTAATAACCAATTCGCGTCGTGTTTAATGAATTAACGCGGGCAGAGGACTTGTCCCTGCCCCTACCGATGACGGCTGCGCGCTCAGCCTTGGCGTTCGAGTTGCGCGCGCGAGCGCAGGCGCAATGCGTTGAGCTTGATGAACCCTTCGGCGTCGCGCTGGTTGTAGACCGTGTCCGCCTCGAAGGTCGCCAGCCGCTCGTTGTAGAGCGAGCGCGGCGCGCGCCGACCGACGACCGTCGCGCTGCCCCGGTAGAGTTTCAGGCGCGCCTCGCCCGTCACCCCCTTCTGCGTCTCGTCAATCGTGCGCCGCATCAACTCCGACTCCGGCGCGAACCAGAAGCCGTAGTAGACGCTCTCCGCGAACTTCAGCGAGAGCGCGTCGCGCAGGCGCATCACTTCGCGATCCATCGTGACGGATTCGACCGCGCGGTGAGCCGCTTGCAGTAGCGTCACGCCCGGCGTCTCGTAGACGCCGCGCGACTTCATCCCGACGAAACGGTTCTCGACCAGATCGACTCGGCCCACCCCGTGCTCGCCCCCCAGCCGGTTCAACTCCGTGAGGAGCGCGGCCGGATTCAACTTCTCGCCGTTCACGCTCACCGGCTCGCCCTCTTCGAAGCCGACGGTGACGTACTCGGCTTCCGCCCGCGCGTCCTCCGGCGACTTCGTCATCTGGAAGATGTCGGCGGGCGGCTCCGCCCAGGGGTCTTCCAGAATCCCGCCCTCGTAGGAGACGTGCATCAGGTTGCGGTCGGTCGAGTAGGGCTTCTCGGCCGTCGCCGTGACGGGGATGTCGTGCTCGCGCGCGTAACTGATCAGGTCGCTGCGGCCCTTGAACTCCCACTCCCGCCACGGCGCGACGACCTGGATGTCCGGTTCGAGCGCGTAGTAGGTCAGCTCGAAGCGCACCTGATCGTTGCCCTTGCCCGTCGCGCCGTGCGCCACCGCGTCGGCGCGCTCGCGGCGCGCGATCTTGATCTGCCGCTTCGCGATGACGGGCCGCGCCAGCGACGTGCCGAGCAGGTAGACGCCCTCGTAAACCGCGTTCGCCTTCACCGCCGGCCAGACGTACTCGCGCACGAACTCCTCGCGCAGGTCTTCGACGTAGAGCTTCGACGCGCCGGTCGCGCGCGCCTTCTCTTCGAGCCCGGTCAGCTCCTCGCCCTGCCCCACGTCGGCGCAGTAGCAGACGACCTCGCACCCGTAGCGATCCTTCAGCCAGCGCAGCATCACCGACGTGTCGAGACCGCCCGAATACGCCAGCACGACTTTTTTTATTTGACTAGGCATCCAGTAATCAGCAGTCAGCATTCAGCCAAACGATCTTCCCGCCCTCTCCCGCCGACTCCTCCTCTTTATAGCTGTACTCCGCCACGTTAAACTGAACTCCGACGCGCGCCCGGCATTCAACCGTCCGGCCGAATGATGAGTGCTGACGGCTCTATTAAAACAGCTCCCAGATTTTTTTCATCGCCGCGCGCTGCGCCTTCGCGTCACCGACGGCGACGAAGATCGTGTCCTCGCCCGCAATGGTCCCGACGATCTCAGGTATCGACGCCCGATCTATTTCGACCGCCACCGCCGACGCCAGCCCCGCCTCGCAGCGCGCGACGACGAGCGACGCGCCCGCCGCCTCCAGGCTCAGCAGCCCCCGCGCCCGCGCCCCTTCCGCCGCTTCGGGGACGACGTAGCGACCGCGCCGCTTGACCACGCCCAGCTCCGCGATGTCGCGCGAGACGCTCGACTGCGTGACGGCGAAGCCCGCCCCTTCGAGCAGCCGCGTCAGCTCGCCCTGCGTGCCGACGGGCTTCGCCCGGATCACGCTCAGTATTTTTTGCAGTCGCCTTTCCTTCTCCATCGTCCTGTTATGCAACTAGTTTGCATAATTAATGCATAGATGCATAAAATACCGGCTTTGTTGCTCCGGCGCAACCGCCGGGGTAAAAACTTTTTGCGGGAGGGCGCGGGCTTAAGCGATGGCTGAGGATCAAAAACTCTGGGGCGGGCGGTTCACGGGTCGCGCCGACGAAGGCTTCGCCGCCTTCAACCGCTCGTTCGACTTCGACCGGCGACTCTTCGCGGCGGACGTGCGCGCGAGCCTCGCGCACGGCGAGGGCTTGCGCGCGGCCGGCGTCCTGACCGACGACGAGGCCGCGCAGATCAAACGCGGCCTCGAAGCCCTGCTCGCGCGCGCCGCGGAGGACGAGCGCTTCCTCGACGATCCGCGCGCCGAGGACGTGCACTCGTTCATCGAGTCGCGGCTCGTGGCGCTCGTCGGCGACGCGGGGCGCAAGCTCCACACGGGGCGCAGCCGCAACGATCAGGTCTCGACCGCCATGCGCCTCTGGCTGCGCGAAGAGATCGACGCGGTCGACCAGAGCGCGCGCGACGCGCAGACGGCGCTGCTCGATCTCGCCGAAGCGCACCGCGGGGCGGTCATGCCCGGCTACACGCACCTGCAACGCGCGCAGCCGGTGCTGTTCGCCCACTGGTGCCTCGCCTACTTCGAGATGCTCGCGCGCGACCGCGGGCGCCTGCGCGACGCGCGCCGCCGCACGAACGTTCTGCCGCTCGGCTCCGCCGCGCTCGCCGGGACGAGCTACCCCGTTGACCGCGAGGCGGTCGCGCGCGCGCTCCAGTTCGAGTCGGTCACGCGCAACAGCCTCGACGCGGTGAGCGACCGCGACTTCTGCGTCGAGTTCTGCGCGGCGGCCAGTCTGGTGATGGTTCATCTTTCGCGGCTCGCGGAAGATCTGATCCTCTACGCGACCGCCGAGTTCGGCTTCGTCGAGCTGGGCGACGCCGTCTCCACTGGATCGAGCTTGATGCCGCAGAAGAAGAACCCCGACGCGCTCGAACTCCTGCGCGGCAAGGCGGGTCGCGTCTTCGGGCACACCTTTGCGCTGCTCGCCACCCTCAAGGGCCTCCCCCTCGCCTACAACAAGGACATGCAGGAGGACAAGGAAGCAGTCTTCGACACGGCCGACACGCTGCGCGCCTCGCTCGAAGTGGCGGCGACCGTTTTACGAAACGTCACCGTGCGTGAGGATCGCGCGCTCCTGGCCGCCTCGCGCGGCTACATGAACGCGACCGAGCTGGCCGACTACCTGGCGCGCAAAGGCGTCCCCTTCCGCGAGGCGCACGAGGCGGTCGGGCGCATCGTGCTCCGCGCCATCGAGTTGGGCGTCGAGTTGGAAGAGCTGCCGCCCGGAGAGATGCGCGGCGTCTCGCCGCTCATCACTGACGACGTGCTCGACGCGCTCACGCTCGAACGCACGCTCGCCACCAAGTCGCAACCGGGCGGCACCGCGCCGGAGCGTGTGCGGGAGGCCCTGCGGGAGGCGCGCGCGTCGCTGGGTTGAGCGCGCCCCGGCTTACGCAGTAAGACGCGCCCCCTCGCGGGCGGGCGGCGCGCCCGGTTAAGCCGATCTTATTTGCCGACCACGACAACTTCGCGGCGGGCTATTGACTGACGGCCGCGATTGGCATATTGTCTCGCCCACTGAAAAGCAGCGGCGCGACCTCACGAGCCTCTCGCGCGCCCTCGCCGCACACGCAAGAGATTCACGCCTCCCGCGCTTTTTAGCCATTAGTAGTACTCCGACCATTCACCTCACACTCTAAGGAGACCTGTATGCTCTTCACCAGCTACCGACCCGCGCGGCGCAGGCCGTGCGCCCTGTTGCCAGCGCTCGTTTGCCTCGTCGCGCTCTGCTGCTGTTCCGCGGCGCGCGCCGACGAGATCGCGATCTGGAACTTCAACGACTCGAACCTTGCCGTCGATCACGGCAGCGGGTCGTTAACGACCACAGTCCTCGCGGCCAACGTTAACTTCTCCTCCGCCGGCACCACGATCAACGCGCGCGCGGGCGACCCGGCCGGGCAGGGGCTCACCCTTCAGGCGGGGACGGGGAACGTCAATAACGGCGGCTCGTTGACGCTGAACGTGAGCACCGCCGGCCGCGGCAACATTTCCGTCACCTTCGCCACCCTGCGCTCCGCCACAGGGTTCAACAGTAACCAATTCCAATACAGTCTCGACGGCTCGACGTTCGTCGACTTCGGCTCGCCCTTCACCCCCGCCGCGTCTTTCGCCCTGGTCATTTTCGATCTGAGCGCCGTCGCGGGACTCAACAACAACCCGCTCGCGGCCTTCCGCATCGTCTTTAACGGCGCGACCGCCTCGACCGGCACCAACCGCCTCGACAACCTCGTAGTCGAAGGCGCGCTCGCCCCGACCGCCGTCCCGGAGCCGGCGACGCTGGCGCTCCTGTCGACGGGACTCTACGGCATAGCCCTCGCCCGCCGCCGAGGCAGGCGAGGCAGGTGATCGCCAGCCCGGCTCGCCGCGCGGCCCGCGCTTAAACGTCGCGCGGGCCGCGTGGCGAGCACCGGCGCGCGCGACCCGCCGCCCCCTGCGGAGGGCGATCCGACCTGGCCCGCGCCCGTCGCCGGAGTGCCGGCCGCAACTCGAAAGGGTCGCGGACGCGCGTCCGCGCCCCTCCCGTTCATTGCGCCGCGGACGCAGTGTACACAAAGGTCATCTCCGTTTCTTGTCGTCGCGCCGGTCGCCGCGCGCGAGCGCCCACTTGAGCGCGGGCGGGGTGGCGAGCGTGGTGACGATGACCATCACGACGATGGCCCCGAAGATGTCCGCGTTGATGACGGGTTCGGGCACGCCCCGCGCGTTGGGGAGCCGGAGCGTCGCGCCGATGCCCGCGAAGATCAGCCCGACCTCGCCGCGCGGGATCATGCCGAAGCCGACGGCGAGCCGGTCGACGCCCCGCTCGACGACCGCGAGCGAGCAGACCTGCTTGCCCGCGATTGCGACGAGCGTCAGGACGGCGGCGAAGGCGAGCAGACGGGGGCGCGTGAAGACGCGCAGATCGATCTTCAGCCCGACGAGCACGAAGAAGATGGGCACGAGAAACTGGCTGACGGGCGCGAGCAGCTCCTCCAGATCGTGCTTGGTGTGATTCGGCAGCCGCTCGAAGTGCGCCTCTTCGAGCAGGAGCCCGGCGGCGAACGCCCCGACGATTGAGGCGAGCCCGATCTCGGCGGCGACCCACGCCAGCGCGAAGCAGATCGAGACGGCGAGCGCGAGCAGCACGCCGCGCCCTTCGAGCTTGCCCGCCCCGCGGAAGAGCTGGGGCACGACGAACTTGCCGGCGGCGAGCGCGACGGCGAGGAACAGGACGGCCTTCGCCGTGATGAGGGCGGCGTCCCGCGCGGAGACCGCCGCCCCGGCCGACTGCGCCTCCACCGCCCCCTTGACGACGGCGAGGACGATGAGACCGAGCACGTCGTCGATGACCGCCGCGCCGAGGATGACGCGCGCCGTGCGCGTCCCCAGCTTGCCGAGGTCGCGCAGCACGCGCGCCGTGATGCCGATGCTCGTCGCCGAGAGCGTGGCCCCGACGAAGATGTGGACGAGCCTCACCTCGCCGGGCAGAAACAGCGCCGCCGCGCCCCACCCCAGCAGGAACGGCGCGACCACGCCCGCCACCGCCACGAGCAGCGACGAGCGCCACACTTCCAGTAGCTCGCGCACGTTCGATTCGAGACCCACCTCGAAGAGCAGGATGATGACGCCGATCTCCGCGAGCGCGTTGAGGACTACGTCCGCCTTCAGCGTCTCGACCGCGCTCAACCCGGCGAGACCGAGCGCGCCGATCAGGATGCCGCCGCACAGTTCGCCGAGCACCGCGGGCTGCTGCGCGCGCTCGAACAGCTCGCCGCCGAGCTTCGCCACGACGAGCATCGCCGCGACGCCGACGAGCACGAGCGGGTCGAGGCCGTGCGCCGCGCCGCCGTCCTGCGCCGCCGCGTGCGCGCCGCCGCTCGCCCAGAGCAGCGCGCCGCAGACGAAGAGCAGCAAGGGGAAGCTGTATCGCGCGTGCTTCATGTCAGACCGTCGGATAGTAACGTCGAGAGCGCTTCCGGCCGATTGTGTCGGGGGTTCAGTCCACCACAGGGGCACGGAGGAGGCGGAGGGGGCGCGGAGGCTCTGTCTTCCCCCGCGTGATCTACGTGCCCTCTGTGTCCATGTGGCGAATGATTCTTTGAGTGAACTCGAACGCCATGGCGAAAGGGCCGGGTCGCCGCGCGCGGTCTCGAACCCGCGC
>DATLMC010000173.1:0-4686 GCA_035537435.1 Pyrinomonadaceae bacterium
CCTTCGGCGAGAACTCCGACATCTACCAGAAGCTCGTCCTCAAGGAGCAGAAGGTCGATTTCGTCAGCGCGGGCGCCGACGACATGATCGACCCCGAGCTGTTCACCATCTTCTCGCGCGTCAAGCGTGAGGAGGACGTGCCCTACGTGCGCGAGCAGGTGCTCGCCACCGTCAAGCGCTACTCGACCGAGCTCGTCACGCAGAAGAAGCTCGACGACACGCGCTCGCGCTTCCGCTACGGCTTCGCGCAGGCGATGGACAGCTCCGAGGCGATCGCGGGCGCGCTCGCCCCCTACATCGCGCTGCGGCGCACGCCCGAGACCATGAACAAACTCTTCGTCCTCGCCGACACCGTCACGCCGCGGGATTTGCGCGACACCGCGGCCAAGTACCTGAAAGACACGAACCGCACCGTCGTCACGCTCGCGACGAAGAAGGGCGGCGACGCCGCGACGGGGGGTGCGAAATAATGAGGCACGCCCTTTCCGTCTCGCTCATCCTCTGCCTGCTCGTGACACCCGCGATGACCACCAACGCACAGCGCAAGGGCGCGAAGAAGACGGCCGGCCCGCCGGCCGCACCGGCGGCGACGGCGGCGGCGGGCGCGGACAACGAAGTCCTGCTGCCCACCGGCTCGCCGCTCGTCACGTTCCGCCTCCTCTTCATGACGGGCTCGGCGGCAGACCCGGCGGGCAAGGAGGGCCTGGCGAATCTGACCGCCTCGATGCTCTCCGACGGCGGCTCGCGCCTGATGTCCTACGATCAGATCACGGGGGCGTTCTACCCGATGGCGGCGGGCTTCTCGTCGCAGGTCGACAAGGAGATGACCGTCTTCTCGGGCACGACGCACGCCGACAACCTCGAACGCTACTACGGCATCATCCGGCAGATGCTCCTCGATCCGGGCTTCCGCGAGGACGACTTCGCGCGCGTCAAGACCGACGCGATCAACTACCTCAAGGTCTCTCTGAGCCAGTCGAACGACGAGGAGCTGGGCAAGGAGGCGCTCTACAACGTCATCTACGCCGGCCACCCTTACGGGCACCACAACGTCGGCCGCGTCTCCTCGCTCGAATCCATCACCGTCCGGGACGTGCGCGACTTCTACCGCGCCCACTACACGCGCGCCAACTTCGTCCTCGGCCTCGCGGGCGGCTACCCGAAGAACTTCCCCGCGAAGGTGCGCGCCGACTTCGCCAGGCTCGCCGCGGGCCGGCCCCCCGCCAACAACTTCTTCACGCCGCGCGTCGAGCCGGGCACGCGGGTCGAGATCGTCAAGTGCGACACGCGCTCGACCGCGATCTCGCTGGGCTTCCCCGTCAACGTCACGCGCGCCGACAAGGACTACCCCGCGCTCGCCCTCGTCGCGTCCTACTTCGGCCAGCACCGCTCGTCGAACAGCTACCTCTACCAGCGGCTGCGCGAGGCGCGGGGGCTCAACTACGGCGACTACGCCTACATCGAATACTTCCCGCGCGGGATGTTCCTCACCGACCCCGATCCGAACCTCGGCCGCCAGCAGCAGATCTTCCAGATCTGGCTGCGCCCCGTCCCGCCCGAGCAGGGCCACTTCATCCTGCGCGCCGCGCTCTACGAGTTCGACAGGCTGGTGCGCGACGGGATGTCCCAGGAGGCCTTCGAGCAGACGCGCGAGTTTTTGTCGAAGTACACCAACATCCTCACGCAGACGCAGGACGCGCGCCTCGGCTACGCGCTCGACAGCCGCTACTACAAGATCGGCGACTACAACCAGTTCATGCGCGAGCAGCTCTCGCGCCTCACGCTCGCGGACGTGAACCGCGCGATCAAGGAGCACCTGCTGACGAACCGGATGCGCATCGTCGTCGTCACGAAGGACGCCGAAGCGTTGCGCGACGCCATCGTCTCGAACAAGCCTTCGCCCATCACCTACAACTCGCCCAAGCCGCAGCAGATCATGGACGAGGACAAAGTGATCCAGATCTACCCCATCGACGTGAAGGCGGAGAGCGTCCGCATCGTCCCCGTCGAGCAGGTCTTCCAGTAAACGCCCGGCGCGACGAGAGAAGCGGCGCGCGAGCCTATAGACTCGCGCGCCGCTTCATTTCTACCTGCGAGCATCGACGGGTTCGCGCTGCCCGTCCCTCACTTCGTCAATTCAGTGGAGTAGAGGATCCCGTAGAGCGCGTCCTCGTGGCGCGCGAAGTCCTTGCCGCGCGAGGCGAGCATGACGCTGACGAGTTGGTTCTGCCCCTTGTAGTCGCGGTAGCCCATCCACTGCAAGCGCTGCGGCGAGTCCTCGTCCTCCGGCGCGCTCTCGCGGAACATGACGCCGCGCACGCCGTCGAGCGCGAGCCAGCGCACCTCATCGACCTCGCCGTTACCTTTGCGCGTCTGCGCCTGCTGGTAGGCGGCGTCTAGCGCCATCTCCGCGGGGAAGTCGGCGCTCATCGGCGAGACGTTGGCGATCAGAGACGCCGCGTCCCACGTGCCGGGCGAGCGCCAGAGGAAGGTCTGGCTGCCCACGTCGTTCTTCGTCCAGCGCTGCGGCACCGTCCAACTGATCTCCTGCTGCTCCCAGCGGGCAGACTGCCCGCCCGCGACCGCCGCCGACTGCGCCTCGGTGGGTTGAGGGGCTTCCGCCGCCTCCGTCGCCGCCGCGCCGCCCGCCCGCGCGCGTGAGGCCGAGCGCGGCGAACCCGCCGGGCTCGCGTTAGCGTTCGCCGCCTGCCCGCGCAGCCAGTAGTAGCCCGCGCCGCCCGCGGCGACGAGGACGACGAAGGCGACGACGAGCAGGACGACGACGATGATTCCGGCGATGCATCCCTTAGAGATTCCTTTTTTCGCGGGCTGCGGCGTGCCTACATTCCCTGTTGGATGTGGGGGGACGTTCTGCATAGTTGTCTCCTGCTCCTTCGGCTGCGATGGAATTGGCGAGGGTTTATGACCTGACCGGGCGCGATGCCGCTGAGGCGTGTGGCTGAAGCGCCGCCAGACTAGCACAACGCCTCGCCACCTTTCCAACCCTCCCCGCGCTGCACAAACCAGCCCCGACTCGCTACAATGTCCCGGCTCTCGAAAACCACACCCGTCGTTGAAACCGCCCCCGCCCGCGAAGGAGCAGCATGAGGACAGTCCTTTCCGAAGATTTAATGAAGTCGATTAATAACACGCTCGGCCGCGCCAACCGCGAGACGGCTGCCGCCTACCCCGGCGAGAGCGCCCGCCGCCAGCCCGTCCACACCGTCTACGGCGGCGCGCACCTCTTCAAAGCCGACACCGCCGCGCGCCTCGGCTCGCTCGCGCGCCGCTCGCTCGAACAGTTCGCGCCCGACGCCGCGACGCTCGCGCGCGCCACCGGGATGCTCGGCGCAGACAGCGCGGGCGACGCTCCGCCGCGGCGATCTCCGACGCCGCTCGTCGAAACGATCTACGAGCGCGTCACCGAGAAGCTGCGGCGCGAGCCCGTCGAGGACTTCCGCATCGACTTCGAGGACGGCTACGGCAACCGACCCGACGCCGAGGAGGACTCTCACGCCGAGGCGGCCGCCGCGGAAGTCGCCCGCGGTCTCTCCGAAGGCATGCTCCCGCCCTTCATCGGCATCCGCATCAAGCCCTTCACGGAAGAGCTCGGCGCGCGCTCGTTCCGCACGCTCGACATCTTCCTCTCGACGCTCGTCGAGCGCGCGGGCGGGCGGATGCCGCCGAACTTCGTCGTCACGCTCCCGAAGATCACCGCGCCCGAACAGGTCGCGGCGCTCGCGCGTATCTTCGACGCCGCCGAGCCCATGCTCGGTCTCGACGCCGGCTCTCTCAAGTTCGAGCTGATGATCGAGACGACGCAGTCGATCATCAACGCGCGCGGCGAGATCAACCTGCCGCTGCTGCTGCGCGCCGCGCGCGGTCGCTGCACGGCGGCGCACTTCGGCACCTACGACTACACCGCCGCGTGCCAGATCACCGCCGCGCACCAGCACATGCTCCACCCCGCCTGCGACTTCGCCAAGCACATGATGCAGGTCGCCTTCAGCGGCACGGGCGTGTGGCTCTCCGACGGCGCGACCAACATCATGCCCGTCGCCCCGCACCGCGCCGCCGAAGGTCAAACGCTCTCGCCCGAACAGACGGAGGAGAACGTGAGAAGCGTCCACCGCGCGTGGCGCGTTCACTTCTCGCACGTCCGCCACTCGCTCACCAATGGCTTCTACCAGGGCTGGGACTTGCACCCCGCGCAATTGCCGACGCGCTACAGTGCCGTCTATTCTTTCTTCCTCGAAAGCCTCGACGCGGCGTCGGAGCGCCTGCGCAACTTCGTCGAGAAGGCTGCCAAGGCGACGCTCGTCGGCGACGTGTTCGACGACGCGGCGACGGGCCAGGGGCTCTTGAACTATTTCCTGCGCGCCACCAACTGCGGCGCGATCACGGAGGGCGAGGCGACGCGCCTTTCGGGCCTCACGCCCGCGGAGCTGCGTTCGGGCTCCTTCGTCAAGATTCTCAAGAGCCGCTCCGGCGCGGGCGCTGCGGAGTGAGTGAGCCTCAACGAATTAGGGAACGAGATGGAAGTCGAACCGATGAATGAAGACGCGCGCGCGCGGCTGCGCGACTTGCGCGGGGGGCTGCTCCGCCTCCACAAGCTGCTGCTCGACGGCGAGCGCGACGCGTACGAGCGCGAGCACGGCCGCGTCGCCGCGGGCGAGATGCTGCAAC
>DATLMC010000174.1:0-20047 GCA_035537435.1 Pyrinomonadaceae bacterium
AGTCGTCCGTGGTCAGTTGTTAACTTTGTCGGACGTGGATCGTTGATGATGGGAAGGACGACGGACGACTGACTGCGGACAACGGACAGCTTTCACATGACAGACGCGCTGATGGAGACCCGCGAGGTCTCGAAGCATTACAAGATGGGCGAGAACCTGGTGGTCGCGCTCGACCGCGCGTCGATCTCGGTCGGCGAGGGCGAGTTCATCGCGTTGCAGGGCACGTCGGGGTCGGGCAAGTCGACGCTCTTGAATTTATTGGGCGGGCTCGATCAGCCGAGCGAGGGCGAAGTCGTCTTCGAGGGTCGCTCGCTCGCGCCGCTGACGAAGAAGGAGATGGCGCGCTACCGCCGCCACTCGGTCGGGATGATCTTCCAGAATTTCAACCTGATCACGACGATGACCGCCGCCGAGAACGTCGAACTCGCCCTCGCCTTCGGCGGGCTCGCCGGGAGGGAGCGCGCGGCGCGCGCGCGCGAACTGCTCGAACGCGTCGGGCTCGCCGAGCGCGCGGATCACAGGCCGACGGAGCTGTCGGGCGGCGAGCAGCAGCGGACGGCGATCGCGCGCGCGCTCGCCAACCGCCCGCGCGTCCTGCTCGCCGACGAGCCGACGGGCAACCTCGACTCGACGCGCGCCGCCGAACTCCTCGCGCTGCTGCGCGCGATGGTCGAGCGGGATCGCCTCACCGTGCTCATGGTCACGCACGACCGCGATCTCGCCGCGCGCTTCGCCGACCGCACCATCAGTATGAAGGACGGAAGGATCGTGACGAGTGAAGCGTGACAGGAGAAGCCGTAAACCGTGACGGGTGACGGGCAAGAACAAGGATTTACTTGTCACCCGTCACCCGTCACGGTTTACGCTTTACCCCTTTCGAGGTTTTGAGAGATGAGCGACCCGTCAGTGATGTCCACCGAGGCCCTGCGCTCGGTGCCGTTGTTCGCGTCAGTCGATGACGAGGACGCACGCGCGCTGGTCGGGCTCCTGAAGCCGCGGAGCCTGCCGCGCGGCGCGCTGCTCTTCCGGCAGGGCGACGCGGGCGACGCGATGTACCTCGTCGAGGCGGGGCGCGTCCGCATCTTCGTCACGGACGAGGACGGCGACGAGGTGACGCTCGCCGAGCTGGCGCGCGGCGACTTCTTCGGCGAGATGGCGCTCGTCGAGGGGAAGGCGCGCACCGCCAGCGCGCGCGCCGTCGACGACGTGCGCCTCCTCTCGCTCGCGCGCGAAGACTTCCTCGCCTTCGTCCGCAAGAACTCCGACGTGGCGCTCGCGATGGTCAGGGCGATCTCGGAGCGCCTGCGCCGGACGGACGAGCTGCTGCGCCGCCGCGTCTCGCGCAACGCCAACGTGGAGGACGCCGCGCGCCTCACCCTCGCCGACCGCCTCGCCGACCGGCTGACGGAGTTCGGCGGCAGTTGGGCCTTCATCAGCGTCACCGTCGTCTTCATCGCCCTCTGGGTGTTATTCAACTCCATCTTCCTGCGCGAGCGCGGCCCCGACCCGTACCCCTACTCGTTCCTCGACGTGATCAACGGCATCGTCGCCGCGCTGCTCACGCCCGTCATCCTCATCTCGCAGAAGCGGCAGTCGGAGAAGGATCGGCTCAAAGCCGACCTCGACTTCCAGATCAACTTGAAGAACGAGCTGGCGATAGCCGAAATCCTGCGCCGCCTCGACGTGCTGGAGAGCGAGCGGCTGCCCGCGCTCATCGCCGCCTCGCGCCCGCCGTCCGGGGACGGCGCGCCGCCCGCCCGCCCGCCGGTTTAGGGCGACGAAACACACGTTTTGGACTTTGCGCGCCCGCCGTCGTATCTTGATCGCGCTCTCGCATCACGCACCAAAGTTCGGGATCGGATCGGAACATGATTCGTGCGATTCTGTTCGACTTCAACGGCGTCGTCATCGACGACGAGCCGCTGCAACTGAAGGCGTACCAGGAACTCTTGCAGCCGGAGGGCGTCGCGCTCTCCGAAGGCGACTACTACGACTGCCTCGGCATGGACGACGCGACCTTCGTCCGCGCCGCCTTCAAGCGCGCCGGGCGCGACGTGACGGACGCTCAAGTGCGCTCGCTCGTGGAGCGCAAGACGGAGAAGCACCGCGAGCTGATCGAGGGCGAGCTGCCGCTCTTCCCCGGCGTCGTCACGTTCGTCAAGGCGGCGGCCCGCGTGTGGCAGCTCGGCGTCGTCAGCATGGCGCGCCGCGTCGAGATCGATCACGTCCTGGCGCGCGCCGGGCTCGCCCCGGCCTTCGCGGCGATTGTGAGCGCGGAGGACGTTTCCGCCTGCAAGCCCGACCCGGCGTGCAACCTGCGCGCGCTCGAACTGCTGAACGCGGAGCGCCGCGGGGCGGGTCGGCCGCAGCTCGCGCCCGCCGACTGCCTCGTCATCGAGGACTCGCCGCCGGGCGTCGAGTCGGCGCGCGCCGCCGGGATGCGCACGCTCGGCGTGACGAACACGGTGGCGGAAGAGAAGCTGCGCGCCGCCGGGGCCGACGTGGTCACGGCCAGCCTCGCGGACTGGACGCCGGACGCCGTCCACCACGTCTTCTCGGAACGGTAAAAGCCGTCCGCGGTCAGTTGTCAGTGGCCCGTTGTTTAAGATCATTTCAGCGGCCGCGAACCGACGGACATCTGACCACGGACAACGGACTACGGACTACGGACAACTGACAGAGTCCCTATGACCCCCGCCGGTAAACTGAAAGCCGCGGAGGCGCGTCGGCGGTTCGAGAGCCTGGTCGCGCAGCCCGACGCCGCCATCGATCTGGCGCACGCCGCGCTGCTCGTCGCCGCCGAGGAGCAGCCCGCGACGGACGTGGAGCACTACCGCGCGCGCCTCTTCGAGCTGGGCCTGGCGGCGCGCGCCTACGTCGCCGCGCGCTCGTGGCAGCCCATCGACGCCCTCAACGAGTTCGTCTTCCGCGAGCTGGGATTTGTGGGCAACCAGGGCAGCTACTACGATCCGCGCAACAGCCTGCTGCCCTACGTCATCGACGAGCGCCGCGGGATACCGATCACGCTCTCGCTCGTCTACATCGAGTTGGGCCGCCGCGCCGGGCTCGAAGTGGACGGCGTGGGCTTCCCCGGCCACTTCGTCGTGCGCGCGAGGGCCGACTCCGCGCGCGGGACGGAGGCGCGGCTGGTCGATCCCTTCAACCGCCGCTCGATCACCGAGGACGACTGCCAGGAGCTGCTCGACGGCCTCTACGGCGGCCAGCTCGCGCTCATGCGCGAGCACCTGCGCACGGCGACGAATCGGGAGATCCTCGCGCGCATACTTCGCAACCTGAAGGCCGTCTACGCGCAGACGAACCGACACCGCCAGGCCCTCGCCGCCGTCGAACGCATCATCGTGCTCGACCCCGAAGCGCGCGACGAGCGACGCGACCGCGGCACGCTGCTCGCGCAACTCGGCCGCTACGGCGAGGCCGTCTCCGAGCTGGAAGCCTACCTCGCGCACGATGTCTCGGACGCCGACGCCGTGCGCGAACAGATCAAGAAGATTCAGACGCAGATGTCGATGCTTAACTGAAGGGGGAAGGGGGCCGGGGGTTAGTGGACAGGGAAGACAAAAAAATTCCGAATCACCAATCCTCAGTCCCCCAACCCTGACCCCTGATCCCCACTCCTGTTTTATGAAATTTTCAGACCTCCTCCGATTGGCGCTGCGGAATTTGCGCGAGGCGCGCTTGCGCGCGGGGCTGACGACGATGGGCGTCGTGGTCGGCGTGGCGGTCATCGTCACGATGGTCTCGTTCGGGCTGGGCTTGCAGCGCAACGCCGTGCAGCGCTTCAAAGACCTCGACCTCTTCAACGAGATCACGGTCAGCGGTCGCAGCCTGAACAGCATCGTGACGGCGGCGTTCGAGAAGGGCGGGCGCAGGGACGCGCCGCAGGGCGGGCAAGAGCGCCGCGGTCAGGGCGGGACGGGCCGCAGGGAAGAGTCTTCGCGCCCCCTCGACGACGCCGCGCTCGCCGAGATCGCGCGGGTTCCCGGCGTCGCCTACGTCGAGCCGAGCGTCGATCTGTTCGTCTACGTGCGCGCGAACGGGAAGGCGCTGATGCGCTCGGTCGGCGGCGCGGTCGTGCCGAACCAGGCTTCACGCTTCAAGACGTTCGACGCGGGCGGCATGATCTCAAGCCCCGACGCTGACGAGGCGGTCGTCGATGACGCCTTCCTCCGCGCCTTCGGTTACGCGAAGCCGGCGGACGCCGTCGGCCAGACGCTGGAGCTGCTCGCGCCCGCGGGCGCGAGCGACAAAGATGCGGGCGGCGGTGACGGTAGCGGCGAAGAAAAGAGGGACGCGGCGGGCAAAGAGGGCGAAGCAGGCGGGATGAGTTTCTTCGGGCTGCCGCTCGACGACGGAGCGGAGGACGGCCTGCCGGGCGGGAGACTCGTCGCGCGCAAGTTCAAGATCGTCGGCGCGCTGAAGACCGAGATCGAGGGCGGCGGCGGGAACGGCAGGCAGTTCCGCGGCTTCATGCCGGTGTCGAGCATCTACGTGCCGCTCAAAGCCGCGCGCGAGTGGTCGCTGAAGTCGCGCAGCTCGATCAGCCAGGTCGCGATGGAACTGGCGCGCGCGAGCGGCGCGCTCAAGGAGGGCGAGACCGAGGGCTACCAGATGGCGGTCGTGCGCGTCAGCGACCCGGACACGCTGACCGACGTGCAGAAGAAGCTGAACGGGCTCGGCTTCAGCGCCTTCTCCATCGTCGATCAGCTCAAGGAGATTCGCACGGTCTTCCTCATCATCAACTCTTCGCTCGGGCTCCTGGGCGGCATCTCCCTGCTCGTCGCGAGCTTCGGCATCGCCAACACGATGATCATGTCGATCCTCGAACGCACGCGCGAGATCGGCATCATGAAGGCCATCGGCGCGGAGGATCGCGAAATCAAGTTGATCTTCTTCGCCGAGGCGGCGCTCATCGGCTTCACGGGCGGCGTCCTCGGCTCGCTCGCCGCGTGGGGCATCGACGCGCTCGCGAACCGCATCGCCTACCAGTTCTTCCTCAAGCCGCGCGGCATCTCCTACGTCACCTTCTTCGCGCTCCCGCCCTACCTCTGGCTCGGCGCCATCGCCTTCGCCGTCACGGTCGCCATCGCCGCCGCCCTCTACCCGGCCGCCCGCGCCGCGCGCATCGACCCCGTCAAGGCGCTCAGACACGACTGAGACGAATGCGGAATGTGGATTTCGGATTGCGGATTGAAAGGGATTGACTCACTTAGTCATTGACTCACTGATTCATTTTAGTCAATGACTAAATGAGACAATGGCTCAATCCCGCTAATCCGCATTCCGCATTCCGCAATCAAGAGAGTGGGGCGCGGCACCAACTGCACATCCGGTACTCCTCTTTGAGGAGGAGGCCGATGAAGAAGAGGGGCAGGCAGAAGACGAGCAGGCAGGCGAAGACGATCCACCCGGCGGTGCTGATGCGTCTGGCGACGACGGGCGGCGCGGTCGTCTGGCAGAAGGGGCAGCGGAAGTTGTCCGCCGAGACGAGCGGCTGCGGCGCGGCGTAAGTAGGCGGGGCGGGCAGCGGCGCGCTCGAAGCCCAGTCGTGCGTGGGGACGTAGCCGCCCTGCTGTTGCGGCGGCGTGGCGTAGCCGGTCTGCGACCGCGACGCGGAGTCGGGGCGCAGCGCGCGCCCGCAGTAGCGGCAGACGCGCGCTACATCGGGGTTGGGCTGTCCGCAGTTCGAGCAGTTGATGTGGAGCATGAGAGAGCGAGCGGTCGCCGTAGAGCGCCGGAAGTCGTCGCGCGGCGTCGCGCGCCCGATTCGTCACCTGCCGCAGAGGGGCGGCGGGATCAGGTTGAACGCTTTCATCACGCGGTTCGCCGCGTCGATCGCGGCGTAGACGAACTCGTACTCGTAGGCGTAGGTCGCCGGGTAGCAGCTCGGAGCGCCGACCCGCACGCCGCCGATGCTCCCGTAGCCCGGTCGCAGGTAGACTGTGCCGGAACTGATCGACTTGCCCGTCACCGGCGCGAAGACGCCGTACTCGATGTGGTAGTTCTCCGGGTTCGGGCGGCGCATGCCCCCCGGATCGTTGTCGATGCCGCTCGTGCGCAGCGCGATCCAGACGACGAATCGCTCCGTCTCGGCCTTCGCCCTCCGCGACGCCTCGCCGCGCGAAGAGCGCGCCGACTCCGCGTTGATCTCGAAGGCGCTCTCCTCGCGCAGCCGCTGCCCGAACGTCTGCATGACAATAGATTGAGCCGTCGAAGAGGTCTGCATCGTGGTCATGCTGTCGGCGAGCACGAGCAGCGTGATCTTCTTCGCCGCCTCCCGCACCGGCTTCTTCGCCTCGGGCAGAGGCGTCGGCGTCGGCACGGGCGGGATCTCCGTCGGCCGCTGGACGCGCCGACCCGACTGCGCCCCCGCCACGCCGACGAAGGAGAAGACGAACAGCGCCGCGCACAAAGCGTGCGCCAGCCCGCGCACGAAGCTCGCGCGACGCCGCGCGACGGCTGACGTGATCGAAAGACTTCTCTCTGAGTTCATAAAAATCTCGACTCTCGGTGGCGCGGGCCGCGCGCCGCTCAAGCCCTCGCGCCGAGGGGCTTGCCGCAGCGGTTGCAGAAGCGCGCCGTTGAATCGCGCTGCTCCGCCCCGCAGTTGTCGCATTTGAGATGCGCGCGCAGGCTCGCGCCGCAGCCCGCGCAGAAGTCAGACCCGGTGACGTTCGCCGCGCCGCACGTCCCGCACCTGCCGGGGCGCGGCGGCACGTACCCGCCCGCCTTGCGCGCGACGTGATCCTCGACGACCTGCCAGGCGTTCTCGGTGAGCTTGTATTGCCAGTAGGCTCCGAGCGCGGGCAGCGCGAGCAGCATCCCGGCCGAGAGCAGGACGGCGACCGCCGCGACCGCCGCCTTGTCGAACCACTTCTGCATCCCGATCTCGACGCGCGTGCCGCCGTGCTCCGGCGTGATCTTGATCGTCAGCGCGGCGGAGAGCCCGGCCAGGTCGCGCAGCGTCGAAGACTTGCGCACCTGCATGACGGAGGTCTGCGCGACCTGCACCGTCTGCACTTCGTAGTCGCCCTCGTCGCAGAGCTTGCGCAACTCCGCCAGCAACTGCGCCACGTCGGCCTCGACGCCGGGGTAGTATCTGCTGTCCATCTCTCGTCCGCGTGCTCCCTCTCGCGCTTGTCATTCGCGCGAACTCATTCTACGCTGAAACACACCTGACAGTTCAACGCCGACACGCCCGACGGGGGAGCCATGACAAAAAGTTCCGCACGCGCTTCGCTCGCGCTCTTGCTTGCAGCCCAACTGATCTTCGCCGCCGCCGCGATAAACACCCGCGCGCAGAACGCGGCGCAACCCGCCGCGCCCGCCGCCACGCTGGAGGGCTTCACGCCCGCCGACTCCGCGGTCGAGCGCGCGCTCGAAGAGCGCTTCCGCGCGATCCCGAAACCCGAGAGCGCGCGCGAGCACCTGCGGCAGTTGACGAAAGAGCCGCACGTCGCCGGGACGCAGGAGGACTACCAGACGGCCGTCTACGTCCGCGACCGGATGCGCGAGTACGGCGTCAATGCGGAGTTGAAGGAGTATCAGGTGCTCCTGCCGTTCCCGAAGACTCCGACCGTGCTCGAACTCGTCGCGCCGCGGCGCGAGCGCCTGCGCCTGCAGGAGGCTGTCGTCGCGGAAGACCCCACGTCGTCGAGCCGCAAGATCGTCCCGCTCTTCAACGGCTACAGCGCGTCGGGCGACGTGACCGCGCCGCTCGTCTACGTCAACTACGGCCTGCCCGAAGACTACGCCGCGCTCAAGAAGATCAACGTGGACACGAAGGGCAAGATCGTCATCGCGCGCTACGGCCGCTCCTTCCGCGGCGTCAAGGCCAGGGTCGCCGAAGAACACGGCGCGGTCGGCTGTATCATCTACTCCGATCCGGCCGACGACGGCTACGCGCAGGGCGACGTTTACCCGAAAGGCCCCTGGCGGCCCGAAACCTCGGCCCAGCGCGGCTCGGTGCAATATCTTTTCATCCACCCCGGCGATCCGCTGACGCCCGGCGCGCCCGCCGTCGCCGGCACCCCGCGGCTCAAACAATCCGAGGCGACCAACCTCACGAAGCTCCCCGTCCAGCCGATCTCCTACGGCGACGCGCGCAAACTTTTAGAGCCTCTGCGCGGGCAGGTGCGCCCCGCGGGCTTTCAGGGCGGACTCCCGTTCGCCTACCACGTCGGCGGGACGGCGGACGTGCGCGTCCACCTCAAGACCGACATGGAGTTTAAGACCATGACGATCTGGGACGTGGTCGGCCGCGTCGAGGGCGGCGAGGAGCGTGATCGCTGGGTCGTGCTCGGCAACCACCGCGACGCCTGGACGTTCGGCGCGGTCGATCCGAACAGCGGCACGACCGCGATGCTCGAACTCGCGCGCGGCTTCGGCGAGTTGACGAGGCAGGGCTGGAAGCCGCGCCGCACGATCATCCTGTGCAGTTGGGACGCCGAGGAGCAGGGCTTGATCGGCTCGACCGAGTGGGCGGAGGAGAACGCGGGCGAGTTGAAGGAGAAGGCGGTCGCGTACCTGAACATGGACGTGGCGGTGTCGGGTCCGAACTTCGGCGCGTCGAGCGTGCCGACGATGTGGAAGCTGGTGCGCGCGGCGACGCGCGACGTGCGCGATCCGAAGACGGGGAAGAGTCTGTACCAGGCCTGGCAGGATCGCGCGCGCGAGGATCGACCCGAAGCCGAGTTGACCGACGCGGAGGCGGGGAGCGACGCGCCGATAGCCGAAGCGCGCATCGGCGCGCTCGGATCGGGCTCGGACTACACGCCGTTCCTGCAACACCTCGGCGTGCCCTCCCTCGACATGGGCTTCGGCGGCGACTACGGCGTCTACCACTCGGCTTACGACTCGTTCGCGTGGATGGCGAAGTTTGGCGATCCGCAGTTCGTCTACCACGTCGCCGCCGCGCAGATCTGGGGCACCATCGCGATGCGCCTCGCCGACTCGTCCGCGCTCCCGCTCGACTACGCCGACTACGCCGATCAAATCCGCGACTTCGTCAACGAGACCGTCAAGACCGCGAGGCGGCGTCGCCTCGCCGACTCTTTCGACTCGAAGGCTCTGCTCGACGCCGCGAAAGATTTAGGCGACGAGGCGGCGCGCACGCGCACGCGCCGCGACGAACTGCTCGGCGAGATCGAGCGCTCGCGCCCGCGCGCCGACGACACGCACCCGCGCTCGGTGGCGCGCCTGCGCAAAATTAACGACTCGCTCCTCGCCGCCGAGCGCGCGCTCACGGACGCGCGCGGCTTGACGGGTCGCCCGTGGTACACGCACCAGATTTACGCGCCTGGCTTCTACACCGGCTACGCCGCGCAGCCGCTCCCCGATCTCCGCCAGGCTATCGAGGATCGCAACACCACCAACGCCCGCGAAGCCGCCGCGCGCATCGCCGCCGCGATCCGCCGCGCCGCGCAGGTCTTGAAAGACGGGCGGGAGGGGTAAGAGCTGAGTTGCCGCATTTCGCTTCGCGGTAGAATTTTGATCGGCGGGAATAATGTCGAAAGCAGACAGTAACGCGAATCGTGTAGCGGTGCTCTAAGCCCCGTCAGGTGCGAAAGATTTGTTACCCACGGCGCGAGCCGTGGGTAACGAACGCGGAAAAGTAGAGAGCCCCTGATCAGAGGATTAAAGCAGTTGACTGTCCGGGCGGTGAAGCGAGTCGTGGGGCGGCGATTAATGCCGTTCACTATTAGCCGCAAGCCCCCGACAAGTGGGTCAGGTATGTTATTGCCATGACTAGATAACAGCCAATGAAGTGGCGTTAAACTGAGTCATGACAGCCCCCTCCTGCCTCCTCTTGACACTCACTAGCTCAGCCATTGCTATCTAGCCATGACTCTTAAAATTTAATATTGACACCTTCTCGAATGGGTGTATCATCCTTCCTGCATCGAACCCCCACCATCAAACTTTTAGCGAGAGCTATAAATTTTGATGCGATCCGCGTCCCGATACCGTTCGGATGTCTTGAATTTTGAGGGCTGAATATCGCAGCAGTCCTGACAAGTTGAGACTGAGCCCCTAAGCCTCACTCCCGAATTAACAGCCGCTGTATCCGCCCCCCCACGGATTGCATTCTTGCAGTCGTAGGACAGTTATACCTATTTAACGCTTGCTGGTACTGACGCCCGCCGCAAGGGCTTCCCGGTAGTAAGGCGACGGTGCGCCTTATTTCGCCCCGTCGGCTGCTCTTTGAAAATCCATCTCGCCGCCACTCTCACCAAGCTTTGCACCTAGCGCGGCGCCCTGCGCGAAGTAGTTTTGATCTGTGCTGCTCGTCGCAGGTTCCCGTGTCGTCAACGGGACGGGTCTCTGCTCACGCCCCTCGAAAGCGGAGTCTCGTTTCAATCTCACAACAGAGTTCTCTCACAACTTAGGCTCATGCTGTAGAAAGGAGACCTATGAAACTCAAGAAGCAACAACTCCTCAAACTCTTCACCATTGCAATCGCAGTCACTCTGGCGGCTGGCAGTCTGATATTCGGCGGCGCGCCAAGCAAGACCAGCGCAGCCGCCTTCGTAAGCGCACAGGAAACGACCGACACGCGCGACGAGGCAACGCCGCAAGCCGAATCTATTGAAGCGGCGCCTCTGGAAAAGGAAACGGACGAGGGCAACGCGCTCCTGCTGGTGCGGTTCGTCCCTGATGCGAAAGTCGCGCCGACGATCACGACTGTGATCGAAGAACGCGAAGTCCTCTTGCGCGACGACGGGCTTGGAAGCGACGCGAAAGCTGGCGACGGCGTCTACTCGGCCATCGCCTTCATCGATTTCAACGCGCTTGCCGACAATCAGGATCGCGTCTCTGAACAAAACGCCAATCCCGAGCCGACCCCGGCGGAAGACACCACGCAGACGACCGAGTTAACGGCTTCCTCTTCCGCTGACGCCACCGACGGGACAGAAAGGGAATCGCTCGCGTCTTCCGACGCGGTGCTCATGCCCGCATTCGAAAACAGCCGCGACCGGCAGGGCACAGTCGCGGTGCCGAAGGTGGATTTCCGCAACTTGAAGCCCGGGCAGTTCGTGCCGCTCAAACCGCTCGCCACCTACTACGGCGTCGATCCGCAAAAGTCGCTCGTCATCACGAACGTTAAAGTGGTCGAAGACCCGACGCGCACCTTCAATCCTTGCACGGGTAGAGGCACGCCAATGGGCGCGTGGACGTTCGGACGCTTGATGACGAATATGGCGAATCAACCGCTGACAGGCATCACTCCGCCCAACTTCGTGCGCCAGTGGCTCAACAAGTGGTTGGCCGACCAGACCACTGCCAACGGTTGGACGGCGGCCAAACGCTTGCAGATGCAGAACCTCGTGATCGGTCCGTGGGAAGCGGCGTCGGGTGGTCCCGGCATGCCGCTCAATCTGGCGAAAGCCCCTTTCCGCCTGCTCGCCATCGTCAACCGCGTTGACCTGCGCAGCGCGGGCACAGCCTACGGCGGCGGCAACGCGGGCGAAGGTCGCTTCGTCTTCGGTGTTATGGACATGAGGCCGGTCAAAGGTGGAGGTATAGACCCCTACACGGGTCTGCCGCAGACGAACTGCGCGCCGACGCAGTTTACCGTGATCATCGAATACGGCATCGACCGGAGGGGCTGCCCCGCCATTCGCAACTGGGGACAGCAGTGGTACAACTTGAAGTTCCACGTGCTTGGCTCTGCGTCCTACAACGCCGCGCTGCAAGCCATCACGGATCAGTTCACCAACGCCAACGTCGCGCCCGGCAAGCCCAACGGCAGCGCACTCAATCAACTTCGCACCAACGAGATCGCCATCGCCAACCCTGCGCCCGACGACCGTTGGCAGTTGCGCGAGTTTCGTCTGCCGGTAGGGAACGGCCACCTGTTCGAGGCGAACGCCAAACAGACGCCGCACGAGTCGCGCAGGAACACAGACCTGACGGCTCACTTCGTCAACAGCACTGCGCCGGGTGCGACCGTGCCGGACTTCTGGCTCGGCCAGAAGTTCCTGACCAACGCGTCCGACGTGCCCTCGCCCGCTGTCTTCTGGAGCGACGGCCCGACCATCACCATCATGCCTCGCAATGACAGGCATGATTTCTCGCTCAATGCCTGTAGCGGGTGCCACGCCAGAGAGACTGACACCATCTTCACGCACGTCAAGCCCGCACCCTTCGGGACGCCCGCCGGACTCTCGGGCTTTATGACGGGCATTAACGTGATCGATCCGGCGGACGGCGCGCCGACGAGGAACTTCAACGAGTTCAAACGTCGCGCGCTAGACCTCGACAAGCTCGTCCACACGCCCTGCTTCCTCAGTATGCTTAGCGGCCCGCCTCCGGCTGTCCACTAATTCTCACTGGAGGCGGTGCAACGCTCCCGAACGCGCGGGCGATTCATGGCAGAGAAGTCTAAACGCCGAACGCGCATTTGATGAAAGATGCCGGAAGACAGTCCTCAAGCTGTCTTCCGGCATCTTTCGTTGAGGTTCTTTCAGAGACTAACTTTCGCGCCGTCGGCTACTTTCTGCCGCCCACTTCGTGGGCTCTACAGGCGTCGTGTGTCGTTGCTCAGCCCTTCTTGCCGGGCTTCTCCTTCGTCTCCTCGGCGGGCAGCTTCTTGGCGGCTTCGACGATCTGGTGAGCGTTGTCAATCGCCTGTTCGAGCTGCTCGCGCTCCGCCTTGTCGGTGATCGACGTGCGGAGCGGCGTGAGCTGGGCGAGGAAGCGCGTGGAGGCGTCGGAGAGTTTGCGGACGGCTTTGGGCAGGAGCGAACTCTTGGGGTTGCGCTGCGCGGTGTCGTCGACGTTCTCGATGGCTTCGTCGAGGATGTGCGCGATGTCGTAGAGGAGTTCGGCGCGCGTGCCCTGCGGGAGGGCTCCGAGGGCTTCGGCGATCTGCTTCTCCTGCTTGGTGTCGGGCACGCCCTCGTTGAAGATGATCCGCAAGCGCCGCTCGACGGCTTTGATGAAGACGCCGGAGCGCGTGTCCAACTCCTGCGCGTCGCGCACGATCTCGACCTCCTGCGGCGTCAAGTGATCGCGCTTGGCGCGCTGCCCCGTAGTCGCGGGCGCGAGGGAGGTGGCGAGCAGGACGAGGGAGAGCAGGGAAGCGGGGCGGCGAAGTCGGTTCATTGATTTTGATCCTTCGACATTTTTAAGTCAGGGCTGGTCTGGCGAAGCGGGCGGGTCTCTCTTCGGCGCGGGTGGCGGCTCCCCGGTCGAGCCCCTGGCGGGGTCGCCGCCGCCGGGCTTCGTCTCGCCGCGCGGCTCGCGCATCAGCGCCGCGCCGAAGAAGGCGTCGAGCGCCTCGCTGCGCTTGTCGCGCGCGTAGAGGAACGCCGCGCGGACGTTCGCCTGATAGTCCGCGGGCGTCGCGCGGCGCATCGCCTCGATGCGCGCCGTGTGAGCTTTCAGGGTCAGCTCTATCGTCTTGTAGAGGTCGCGCGTCTTGCTGTCGACCTTCGCGCCGTCGGGCGACCTGCCGACGGGCTTGAGGAACTGGAGCACGTCGTCGAGCAGGGCCTGGTAGACGCCGAGGTCTGCGGCGGCGGGGTCGAAGCTGCCGGCCGAGGTGTGGCGCTCGGCGCCCGCGAGCCGCGCTTCGAGCAGCGTGAGCGTGGCGCGCACGCGCTCCTTCGGGCCGCCGGCGCTGGCGAGTTGCGCGCGTTCGAGATCGGGCACGTATTTCATCGGCGGCGGCGCGGGCTGCGGCGGCAGCACGGGCTCCTGCCCGCGCGCGGGGCGGGAGAGCGCGCACGCGAAGATGAGGAGCGCCGAGAGCCAGATGACTCTCCGCGTCGCGCGCGGCCGTGTTGTGAGAAGACCTGTCATCGTTCCCGTGTCGACCGAAGAGCCGGCCTGTGCGACCGAAAAAACTTGCGCCGTCGGAGCCCTGATCCGGGCGACTCAGCACGTCCGACGGTTGACGCAACTGCCGATTTTACACGAACGCGCCGGGCCGGCCGCGGCGCGTCAGTCAGCGCGCCGGCTTCTTCCGCTTCACGCCCATCCCGCGTTTGATCTGCGAGCGCAGACTGGGGAGGCGCAACTTCACCTTCTCGATCTCAAGAGCGTTCTTCCCGGCGTCGGCGGTCGCGAGAAAAGTCTCATACTCGGCGAGCGCCTGCTCGAACTCGCCGAGCAGATCGTAGTCGCGCGCGATGAAGAAGTGGACGACGGCCAGCTCCGGCCTGGCGTCGCGCAGCCACTTAAACTCCGCGAGAGCCTGATCGAATTGCTTCAGCTCGTCGAGCGCCGTCGCGAGGTTGGCGTGCGCCTCGTAGAGATCGGGCCTGGCTTCGACGACGCGGCGCAGCACGGCGACCGCCTCGGCGAAGCGTCGCAACTGCACGAGCGCGGCGGCGTACCCCGTCGCGTAGCCGGCGTTCTGCGGTTCGAGCCGCAGGGCCTCACCGAAGTGGTCGAGCGATTTCCGCGGATCGAGCCGGCGGTAGGCGATGCCGAGGCAGTTGTGCGCCGAAGCGTTCTTCTGATCCTTCGCGACGAGCTGTTCGAGCGCCGTGATCGAGCCCTCGCCGCAGTCGTTGATCCTGCCGCCCGCCTCGAACTCGCCGAGCCGCTGGCGCAAACGCTCGCGGTCGGCCTCCGGCGCGCTGTCAACGGCGAGCGTCAACTCTTCGCCCGCCGCGCGCAAGTCGCCCGCGGCGGCGAGCTGCTCGGCGCGCTCCGCGTGAGCGTCGGAACTCCGGGGATCGATCTTGAGGGCGCGCGCGACGCTCGAAGCCGCGCCGTCCTTATCACCTGCGAGCCGTTCCACCTGCGCGCGCAGCGCCCAGTCCGCCGCCGTCGCGCCTTCGCTCTCGGTCGCTTGACGGATGAACTTCAGCGCGTCGGCGTTCGCGCCCGCGCCCAGATGCAGCCGGGCGAGGGCGATGAGTGCGGGCAGGTTTTTAGGATCGAGCTCGAAGGCGCGGCGCAGGAAGGGCTCGGCTTCGCGCGCGCGGTTCGCGCGTAGCAGGAGCTGACCGAGCGCGGCTTGCGGCAGCGCCCAGTCCGCCTTCAGCTCGGCGGCGCGGCGCAGCGAACCTTCGGCCTCCGGCGCGCGTTTCAGCGCGACGAGTGCGACGCCCTTCTGGTAATGGGCTTCGGCGAATTCGGGGCGGAGCTTGAGGGCCGCGTCGTAGAGTTCGACGGCGCGCGCCGTCTCGCCCTTCGCGTGGGCGTCCTGCGCGCGCTCGAAGAGGCGGACCGGGTCGTCCGAGTCGTCGTCCTGCGCGGAGGCCGGCGGCGCGCACGCGCAGAGGAGCGTGAGTGCGATGAGCGCGGCGGGTAATGTTTGGCGAAGGCTTGCGGGCATCGAAGACAGCCGGCGTGTGACGCGTAAAAATTGTGTTTGAAGTTGCGCCGAAGGGAGACCGCATCTGAGCGCGCGCGGCGAGGATAACACGCTCATCCGCGCACCGTCCACGCAAGCCTCGCGCGCCCGAATCCGCTTCATCTCGCGCGGCGATTCTTTCGCGTCTCAATGGATGGCGGGTTGCGCGCGGAAAGATGCCTGCGATAACATCGCCGCCACACCGATATCGTTTTCAAATTCGGCAGAGGCTCAGGGCGGCGCGCGTGTCGGGTCGCAGGGCGCGACGAAGGGTCGGTTCCGCCGCCCGCACCCATGAAGGCGTAGCAGTGATGTCTGTTGAGAGTCCGGTGACGACTGAAGAGGGCCGCGCCGCGGACGCCGGGATCGCCGACGAGTCGCTCGCGAAGGAGCTGCGCTTGCGCGAACTCTTCGGCGCGGCGGGCTCGGCCCTCGTCGCCTACTCGGGCGGCGTCGACAGCTCCTACGTCGCGCTCGTCGCCACGCAGGAGTTAGGCGAGCGCGCGCTGTGCGTGACGGGCGAGTCGCCCAGCCTCGCCGGGCGTCAGCGCGAACAGGCGGCGGAGATCGCGCGCAGGTTCGGTTTCCGCCACGAGATCGTCATGACCGACGAGGTCGACGATCCGCGCTACAGCGCGAACCCGTCGAACCGCTGCTACTTCTGCAAGACCGAGCTGTACGCGAAACTCTCCCCGCTCGCGCGCGAGCGCGGGCTCGCCTTCGTCGCCGACGGATCGACGACGGACGACCTCGGCGACTACCGGCCGGGGCGAGCCGCCGCCGCCGAGCACGGCGTCAGGAGCCCGCTCGTCGAAGTCGGGATGTCGAAGGCGGAGGTGCGCGCGCTCAGCCGCCGCGCCGGGCTCCCGACATGGGACGCGCCCGCCAGCCCGTGCCTGTCGTCGCGCATCGCTTATGGCACGACCGTCACGATCAAGCGGCTGCGCGAAGTGGAGATCGGCGAGGAGATCATGCGGGGGTTGGGCTTCCGCGAGTTCCGCGTGCGCCACCACGACGAGCTGGTGCGGATCGAGATCGCGCCCGCGGAACTCGACCGCGCCCTCAACCGCGAGGTCGCCGACGAACTCGCGCGCGCCTTCCGCGCCCTCGGCTTCCGCTACGTGACGCTCGACCTGCACGGCTACCGCACGGGCGCGATGAATGAGGTCTTAAAGCCGTGACAGGTGAACCGTGACAAGTAACAGGCAGGCACAGAACTCTTCGTTCTGACTTGTCACTTGTCACCTGTCACCCGTCACGATTCTGGAGAGGACAATGGCAACAGGAATGGTTGACGACACCCGGAAGATCAGCAAGGAAGAGGCGAACCCCTTCGAGTCGATGATGGAGCGCTTCGACCGCGCCGCGAAGCTGCTCGACTTGAACCCCGATCTCTACGCGGTGATGCGCGTGCCGAACCGCGAGTTGAAGGTTTACATCCCCGTCAGGATGGACTCCGGGCGGATACAGATCTTCGAGGGCTACCGCGTCCAGCACAACTTCGCGCGCGGCCCCGCCAAGGGCGGCATCCGCTACGCGCCCGACGTGACCATCGAGGAGGTGCGCGCGCTCGCCGCCTGGATGACGTGGAAGTGCGCGGTCGTCAACGTGCCGTTCGGCGGCGGGAAGGGCGGCGTCGTCTGCGACCCGCACCAGATGTCGGTCGGGGAACTCGAACGGATGACGCGCCGCTACGCCGCCGAGCTGATCGACTTCATCGGGCCGGAGAAAGACGTGCCCGCGCCCGACATGAACACGAACGAGCAGACCATGGCGTGGATCATGGACACCTACTCGATGCACGCGCGCCACACCGTCAACGCGGTCGTGACGGGCAAGCCGGTCGATCTCGGCGGCTCGCGCGGTCGGCGCGAGGCGACGGGGCGGGGCATCCTCTTCGTCGTCAACGAGGCGATCAAGCGCTTCCAGATGACCCCGCCGCAGACGCGCGTCGTCGTCCAGGGGTCGGGCAACGTCGGCGGCATCGGCGCGCAGCTCATGCACGAGGCGGGCTACAAGGTGATCGCGATCTCTGACGTGAACGGCGGCATCTACAACCCGGCGGGCATCGACATCCCCGCCGCGCTCAAACACCTCAACGCGACCCGCTCCTTCGAAGACTTCCCCAACGTCGAGCGGGTTTCCAACTCGGCGCTGCTCGAAATCGAGTGCGACGTGCTGGTGCCGGCGGCGACCGAGAACCAGATTACGTCGGAGAACGCCGAGCGGATCAAGTGCAAAATCCTGGCCGAGGGCGCTAACGGGCCGACCACCGCCGCGGCGGACGAAATCCTCCAGAAGAATGGGGTTTTCGTCATCCCGGACATCCTCGCCAACGCCGGCGGGGTGACCGTCTCCTATTTCGAATGGGTGCAGGACCGGATGGGCTACTTCTGGAAGGAGGAGGTCGTCATCGAACGGCTGCAAGACATTATGTGTGCCAGCTTCAACGAGTTGGTCAAGTACGCCGACCGCCACGGGGTCGACACGCGCACCGCCGCCTACATGCTCGCCATCGACCGCGTCGCCTACGACACGCGGATGCGTGGGATTTACGCGTAAAAAAAAAGGTGGGCGTTTTTTCGCGCTAAGTGGCGAAAAGGTCTTGATTTCCGCGGCGATGTGGGGTAGGCTCAGCCGGAATTTGTTATTCAGGATTAAAGTCTAAGGATTGTGACCTTTAGGTGAAGATTCCTGTATATCAGATTCGCGGCGTTGACAGTCGCACGCTGTTTACGTATAAGCAGTGTTGCCACTGGCAACCCAGAGGTTTGTAAGAATCAGGTGAGAGGCGCGAAGAGGCAGTAGTTTAAGCTCCCACGGGCACGTGCAAGTGTTCGGCTCCTCTCGCTGCTCCGCTCCAGCTACAAAGCGATTCAATACGAGGGCGGTAGCAGTTTTGTTTGACACTGAGGTGTACGCTTGTAGTTGGAGCGTCTGCGTCCCCGTCGAAGCGACACGGGAATGCGGTCGCCCCTTCCCGCAAAATTACATTACTCATTTCGCAGGAGGAATGCGATGAGACTCGCGAGAAGAGCGTCGTTCGTGATGCTCGTTTTGTTGGTGTTGTGTGCCGCAGTGTCGGCGCAGACGTTGAGACCGTCGGACGATCCGAGGAACATCGCGCCGACCGTCGGCACGGGTGGGCCTCCGGGCGGTCCCACGGGACTCTTCACCATTTACGACGGGCAGACCCTGCGTAGAGGTGAGTTCACTTTCAGCATCGCCTACAGCAACTTCGACCGCGACCCCGGTAACGTCGACATCGTCGAGGTCCCGCTCAGCGTCCAGATCGGCCTGAGCGACCACCTCGAACTGTGGTTCAACACGGACGGCTACCGCGGCATCAAGGTCAACAACCCGCGAAACCTGTCGAGCTTCTACCTGCCGAACTCGCAGCTCTTTGTGGGATCGGGCACGCTCGCGAGCGGCCCGGCAATCGTCCTTTCGCCCGACCGCGTCAGCGGCTCGGTTGCGTTCCCGACGAATGCCGCGGTCTTCCGCCCGACGGGTAACCAGCCCTTCGTGCAGTTCCCGTTCGTCGGCGGAGCCGGCCCGAACTTCGGCCTGACGGGCAACCGCATCGCCGTGCCCTTCACGAGCCGGCTCGGCTCGCCCACGGCGCTCAACAACAACTTCGGCGCGGCGTCGAACTTCCCCGGCGTCGGCTCGGTCTTCGGCAGCATCCTGCCGGGCATCGTCCTGACCACGCGGACGATCCCGGCGAACCTGACGTTCAACACGCTCGTCGTGCCCGACCTGTTCACGCTCGCCCCGAGCTACCTGCCCGACGCGCCGTTCATCAACCGCCTCTACGGCGAGTCGGCGGTGAGCACTTTCAACATCGGCGCGAAGTGGCGTTGGACAGGCCCGTCCAACCCGTTCGGCATCGGCATCATCCCGTTCTACCGCTTCTACTGGGATAAGGCCGACGAGCTCAACGGCTTTAACCAGCTCCAGCGCGGCGCGAGCCCCGGCGCAAACCTGGGAGACTTCGGTCTCATCGGTTTCGTCGACGGCCGTCTGTCGAAGCACGTGAACGTCTCGGCGAACTTCGGCTACATCCTGAACAGCAACCCGCGCGGCGACTTCGGCGGCGTCGAGGCGACGATGCTCGACCGCGGCGACGAGCTGCTGGCCGGCGTCGGCGTCGACGTGCCCATCAACGAGCACTTCCAGTGGATCGGCGAGTTGAAGTCGGTGCAGTACGTCGGCGGTCGCACGCCGAACGCCTTCCCGAATAACCCGATCGACTTCCTGACCGGCTTCCGCGTCTACCCGCGCCGCTGGTTCGGCTTGAGCGCCTGGTATCGCAACCACCTCAACCAGCAGGGCGACCGGCTCTTCGGGCTCTTCGACCGGTCCTTCCCGGCTGGCTTCACGCCTTCCGAGGACCCGAACGGGTTCGGCTTCCAGTTCTTCGTCGGCCACCGCAACTCGCGCGCGCCGATCACGGTGGAGAACCACCCGCCGACCGTCACGGTCACCGCCTCTCAGGCCCGCGTGACTCTGGCGGCGGAGTGCGGAGCCGACATGATGGCGAACCCGAGCTGTACGCCCACCGGCTCGACCGTCTCCCTGACGGCGAACGCCACCGACCCGGACGGCGACACGCTGCTCTACGCGTGGACGACCACGGGCGGGCGCATCACGGGCGACGGCCCGAACGTCACCTGGGACCTGTCGGGCGTCGCGCCCGGCACCTACACGGCGAACGTC
>DATLMC010000175.1:0-8189 GCA_035537435.1 Pyrinomonadaceae bacterium
CGGCGTCGACCTCGAAGCCGGTGGCGGAGAAGCCCCGGCGCGCGAACTCGGCCGCCAGAGGCAGCCCGACGTAGCCCAGGCCGATCACGCCGATGCGCGCCCGCCGGCTCTCGATTAACCCCTTCAGCTCTTCTTTGATCATAGGGAAAATGTTTGCGTGCTAACCCGGATTCGTTGGAAGGCAAAGATAAAAATAACCTGTCATTAAGACTAGTGAGCGGCGCGGGGGCTGTCAAGCGAGTGCAGGTGCGGGAGAGCTGATGCGGACGGAGCGACGCATGATGAAGTGAAGACATAATGATCTCCCGCGCGTCGTTCCGGCTTCGGTTTCCCTTGACAGCGCCCCTCGAACCTTCCAACATACGCGCCCACTCGCACGAACTTTTCAGCCAAGTACATAAACTAAAGACCTGATGGACTCCGCAGAGACGACACAGCCGCCGCGGCTCGAACGCGGTCTGGGGCTGCTCGACGCGACGATGATCGTCGTCGGCTCGATGATCGGGTCGGGGATTTTCATCGTCTCGGCGGAGTCGTCGCGGCTTGTCGGCTCGCCGGGCTGGCTCTTGGCGGCGTGGGCGCTCGCAGGCGTGTTGACTATCACGGGCGCGCTCTCGTGCGCGGAGTTGGCGGCGATGATGCCGAAGGCGGGCGGGCAGTACGTCTTCCTGCGCGAGGCTTACGGCGAGGCGGTGGGGTTCATGTTCGGCTGGTCGCTGCTGCTGGTCATCCAGTCGGGGACGATTGCGGCGGTGGCGGTCGCCTTCGCGAACTTCGTCGGGCTGCTCGCGCCGCAGGTGTCGGGCGGCAACTACCTCTTCGCGCCGCGGCGGCTCGTCGGGTCTTACGCGGTGTCGCTCTCGACGCAGCAGCTCGTCGCCGTCGTGATGATCCTGTTCCTCACGTTCGTGAACACGCGGGGCTTGCGGCTGGGCAGGTGGATTCAGAACACTTTCACGTTCACGAAGACGGGCGCGCTCGCCGCGCTCGTCGTGCTCGGACTCTTCGTCGGCTGGAACCGGGGCGGGGCGGCGTTCACCTCCTCGTGGTGGGACCCGTGGGCGAACGGCTGGACGCCGCAGGGCGCGCAAGCCGACCTGGGCGTCGCCGGCGGGCTCGCGCTCGCGCTCCTGGTCGGGCGCGCGATGGTCGGGCCTCTGTTCGCGCAGTCCGCCTGGAACAACGTCACGTTCACGGCGGGCGAGGTGCGCGACCCGGCGCGGAATCTGCCGCGCGCCCTGCTGGCCGGCTGCGCTCTCGTCGTCGGGCTCTACCTGCTCGCGAACCTCGCCTACGTCGTGACGCTGCCGCTCCCGGCGATCCAGAACGCGCCGCAGAACCGCGTGGCGACCGCCGCGATGCAGGCCATCTTCGGCGCGAAGGGCGCGACCCTGATGGCCGTCGCGATCATCATCTCGACCTTCGGCTGCAACAACGGTTTGATACTGGCCGGCGCGCGCGTCACCTACGCGATGGCGCGCGACAACCTGTTCTTCGGATCGACGGGCAGCCTCAACGCGCGGCGCGTCCCGGCGGTCGCGCTCGCCGTGCAGGGCGCGTGGGCGTCGCTGCTCGTGCTGCCGCGCACCGTCGTCGAGACGACCGACGCGGCGACCGGCGCGAAGAGCGCGACTTACGGCAACGTCTACACGCAACTGCTCGAATACATCGTCTCGGCCGATCTGGTCTTCTACGCGCTGATGGTCGCGGCCGTCGTGGTGCTGCGCCGAAAAATGCCTCAGACCGAGCGACCCTACCGCACGCTCGGCTACCCCTTCGTCCCCGCCCTCTACATCGCGCTCGCCGCCCTCGTCGTCCTCGACCTCGCGTACCTGACGCCGACCACTTCGGGGATCGGCTACCTGCTCGTGCTCACAGGCATCCCCGTCTACTTCCTCTGGCGCGGAAAGGGAGGGGTGAGGGATGAAGGATGAAGAATGAGGGATGAGGGATGAGGGATGAGGGATGAAAGAAGCGCTGTCTGTGGAGCAGCTTCCCTTCATCCTTCATCCCTCATCCCTTCTATTTCACCCACTCGTCGCCGATCTCGGCCTCGACTTTGACGGGCACGCGCGTGACGAACTCCTCGCCCGCCGCGCACATCGACTCTTCGACCGCCTTGGCGATCTCCTGCGCCCCGTCCGCGTCGGCCTCGACGACGACCTCGTCGTGGACGATGTTGACGATCTCGGCGGTCGTCCCGGCCAGCCGGTCGTGCAGCAGCCGCAGGGCGCGCTTGAGGATGTCGGCCGACGCGCCCTGGATGGGCATGTTTTTGCCGTTGCGCTGCGCGAGCGAGGCGGCCTGGCGATCCTCCGGGTCGAAGTTGAAGCGCGCGAGGCGGCCCGACATCGTGCGCGCCTGCTTCTCGCGGACGGCGCGGCGGGCGGCTTCCCGGAGCCACGAGTCGAGACCGCGGTAGGTCTGGAAGTAGCGCGACATGATCTGCTCGGCGTCGGAGAGCGGCAGCCCCGTCATCATCGCGAAGCGCTGCGCGCCGATGCCGTAGACGACGCCGAAGTTCAGCCGCTTGGCGAAGTCGCGCTGCTCCTTCGTCACCCCGTCGAGCGGGACGTTGAAGACCTGCGCGGCGGTGACGCGGTGCAGGTCGGCCCCGGAGTTGAACGCCTCGATGAAGCCTCTGTCCTCGGTGACGTGGGCGAGGATGCGCAGCTCGATCTGCGAGTAGTCGGCGATGATCAGTTTTCTCTCCGGCCCCTGCGCGCGGAAGCAGCGGCGGTACTCCTCGGCGTGCGGCACCTGCTGGACGTTGGGGTTCGTGCAGTTGTGGACGACGATCCCGTTCGCGATGAACTCGTGCACGCCCTCGACCGTGATGTCGTAAACCTCTTCGACTTCGTCGGGCGTGATCGATTCAATGCGGACGGGTCGCACTTCCAGGGCGAGGTACTCCGCGGGCGGACGCAGGCTCGGCAGCGCGCCGAACCGTTCGATCAGCTTCCTCACCGACTCGTCTTTAATCGGCAAGCCCTTGTAGAACGTGATGAACGGTTTGACCCCTTCGCGCGAGGCTTCGGTCGTGCCGGCGGCGACGGCTTCGCGGTAAAGCCGCGCGCCGGAGACGACGAAAGGCGTCCGCGCGCCGTCCGTGTGTTGTGGCGCGGGGTCGAACGGGCGACTCTTCCTCTCGGAGAGGAACCCCACCACCTCCATGAATCGCGAAAGGTTAGACTTCCTGTGTATCTTCAGATCGTACCTGTCGGAGCCCGCGAACCCGCTCGCGTCATTCCTTCGCCTGACGGCGGAGTAAATGCCGAGGTCGGAGAGCATCAACTGAACTTCCGCCAGCAGGCGGCGGTTGACGCTCGTGAGTCGGACGCAGTCGCGCGAGCGACACCCGTCGCCCTCGAACAGCCCTCTGAGGAATGCCGCCCGGTAGCCCGCCGGCGCGCTCAGGATGATCCCCGGCACGGTTTTGGTATGCGCGTTCCCTCCCAGACCCAGGGCGGCGAAGAATTGCGCCAGCTTCGTCGAGGCGAGTTGCAGCACGCGGCAAGTCCTCGACTTGACGGGCGTGAAAGGCTGCCCGAATAGCTCCCGGCTGTGCGCGACGACGCGCCCGATCAACTCTTCGTCCTGCCAGTCGAAGGCGAGGCGGATGCGGTCGTAGTCGGCGGGCGTCCCGCGCTCGCGACCCCGCGCCGTCGGCCTCTCGCGCCGCCGGCCGAGGAAGCCGTCGGCGACGATTAAGCCCATCAGCTCGCACAAGCCCGGCGAGAGTTCTGTCGGGAGATTGATCGGCTTGCGCGATCTCACCTCCGGCGCGGGCGCGTCGATCCGCGGGGGCTCTTGCGCCCGACCGGGCTCCGCGACTTTGAGCGAAACGAAGAGATCGTCGCCCGGACGTAACTCGCCGAGCTGTTTCCACACGTCCGCGCGCCCCGTTAAGAATCTGTGATCCGCCGTCGCGCGGACACTTCGCCCGTCTTCAAGCCGCAGGCGGTAAAGTTGCCGCACGCCCGTCGCCCACGACCGCAACACCTTTTTGAAACCGAAAGAAGTCTTGACCCCGTCGCCTTCCCTGATGTCGCGCATCCGCTTCAAGCCCGCGGAAGTCGGCACGAGCGTGTCCCCGGCGAGGCACGCGAACCTGCCGGTCGGTGCGCCGATCTGGTGGAAGTTGGCGTGGATGCGCCCCGTCTTCGGGTTGATGTCGGAGAGGATGTTCTCGCCGTAGCTGGTGAGCGACTTCTGCACCGTGCGGTAGTCGAGCAGCACTCTGACGACTTCGTGCTTCTCGGCGAGCGGTTGCAGCTTCCAGTTGCGCGTCGAGTCGGGGACGGGGACGCCGAGGCGTTTGAGCGCGGCGGTGAGCTGCGTGTGCGAGTCGAGGTTGATGTCGGCGCGCGCGTTCTCGAAGAGCGAGCCCTGGGAGACGCCCTCGGAGAGCATCCCCTGCAACTCTCCGGCGAGCACGGCGCGCTTCTTCTTGACGATCTCGATCTGCTCGCGCCAGCGCGCCGCGTCCAGGTAGATGCCCGCCAGCTCCATCGACGCGACCGGCAGCACGCACTCGAACTCGATCTGCGCGACTTTGACGAGCCCGTCCGACTTGAGCCGACCGATGAGCGCGTCGCGCAAGGGGAGCATGAGCGCGGCGTCGCGCGCGGCGTAGTCGAGCTGCGCGGCCGAGAGTTCGCCGCCCCAGTTGCTGAGCTGCTGCGTCTTGTCAACGTCTTCGCCGAGGTAGCGCCCGGCGACGACCGCGAGGCTGTGCCGATCCTCGGTCTCGCCGGCGGAGACGAGCTGGCTCGCGAGCATCGTGTCGAAGACGCCGCCCAGCTCGACGCCGAGCGTGTGCCTGACCCACTTCGCGTCGAACTTCGCGTTGTGCGCGACCTTGACGGGGCGCGGCGCGGCGAGCAGTTTGCGCAAGGGGGCGAGCGACTCAGAGCGCGCGGCGTCGCCGTTACCTGTGAAGCGGTCGAGGTCGATGAGGACGGGCGCGGCGGCCGGCGCGGCGAACTGCACGAGGCGCATCCGGCCGTCGTAAGGATCGAGCGAAGTCGTTTCCGAGTCGAAGCCGACGGCGTCGGCGCGAGAGAGCTCCTCGCACGCGGCGCGCAAGCCCTCGGCGGTCGTGACGAGCTGGTATTCGGGAGTGGACATGATTCGGGTGCGCGCCTCTCTGCTGACGGACGGGCGTTCGGGTCGGTCGTCTCTCACGTGCGCGGCGCACAATCTTGCCTAAACGGAGGCGGGCGCCGCAAGCGAGGGGCGCTTCCCTCGCCCGCCCGGCGCCCGCCGAGAATGTTTTTCGCCGACTCGACGGCGCGACGACGTTACCTGCGCCCGAGCCGACTGTTGATGAGCGCGCCGATGTGCCCCTCGCGCTTGTAGCCGAGGATGAGCTCGTGGAGCATGAAGAGCAGGATCAGCGCGGTGACGCAGATGACGACCGTCTTCGTGAGGTCGGGGTCTTGCGTGAAGTGCTTGAACGCGCCGGCCACCGCCGTCACGACCGGCGAGCCGACGACGAGCGCCCACAGGCTCTTGACGCTGTCCGTGCGCGGCGACTGCACGACCGAGAGGATGTCGGGCGTGGGCTGCGCGGCGGCGGTCGTCTGCGTCTCGGCGCTGGCGGGCGGCGGCGGCGCGTACACCTGCGGCGGCGCGTAAGCCTGCGGGTCGTAGGCTTGCGGCGCGGGCGTCTGCGGCTGCGGCTGCGCGGCGAACTGCGGCTGCGACGCGAGCTGCTGCTGCATCGCGGCCGAGAACTGCGGCTGCGCCGCGACGCCCGCCTCCCCGCCGTTCGCGGCCGAGGCGGCCGCGCCCGCGGCGGCGATCACGGACGGGTCAACGTCGCCGAACTCCTCGTCGGGCGCGACGTTGACGACGACGCCGCCGCTCATGTCGAGGTCTTCGGGGATCGAGCGGAGCGCGCGGTCGTAATACTTCTGCCGGTCGGCGAGGCCGTTATAGCCGCCGTTGATGCGCAGCGTGATCTCTTTGAACTTGCGCTGGTCGGCGAGCGGGTTCAGATGGCGCGTGTCCCAGAACCACCCGGCGGAGCGGAAGGCGTTCTCGGGCAGCGTGATGAGCGTCGGGTTGTTGATGAGGTCGAGCCCCAGCGCCTCGCCGCAGGCCTTGTGGTTCGCGCGGCCCGTGATCTGGATGGGGCCGTGCCCCTTGTACTTCCTGCCGTCGCCGGGCTGCGTGTTGCCGAGATCGACCCGCCCCTCGTAGGCCGCGCCGCTCGCCAGCTCCTGGAAGTAGCGCAGCTCGGCCGACTCGTGCGCGAGCTGCGCGAGGAAGGCGGCGGCTCTGAGGTACGTGCTGATCTCGAACTCGCGCATCGCCTCGTTGATGAAGGGCAGGTAGAGGTCCCGCTTCGCCGCGGGGAGGTTCGGCATGATGTCGCGCAACGTCTGATCCGTGATCTCGCTGGGCATGGGGTTTCGGCTCCTTAATGATCCGTGAAGGCTGACGGGCGGATTGGTTTCGTCGGGGACTCGCTTTCGGAGGACTCCGGCCGAGACGAACCGGGGACGCGCGGCAATATACATCAACGCGCGCTCTTGTCGCGAGTTTTCCGGCCCGCTCGCGCGCGCTCTCTGCGCCTCCGCGTTGAGTCGTGCTACCTCACGCTCGACGGCGGGCGTCTCAGGCGGCGCGCGCGGGCGCGGCGGGGCGCACGACGACGGCGAGGAGCACGGCGGCGGTCGATCCGATGACGGCGCTCGTCAGGAACGCGAACGACGCGCCGCGCCAGCCCCACAGCGCCCCCATCAGCAGCGACGCCGGGTAGACGGCGACGCTCAGCGCGAGGTTGTACAGGCCGAACGCCGTCCCGCGCTGCTCGGCCCGGACGAGGTCTGCGACCAGAGCCTTCTCCGCGCCCTCGGCGAGCCCGAAGTAGACGCCGTAGACGAGGAAGAGCGCCCACGCCTGCGCGGGGCTGGAGACGTAGGCGAAGCAGGCGTAGACCGCCGCGTAGAGGAGCCAGCCCGAGACGATCAGACTCTTGCGCCCCACCCTGTCCGAGAGGTCGCCGCCGACGAGGGAGCTCAAGACCTTCGTCGCGTGCAGCGCCGCCCAGAGCAGCGGGATCGTGCCGACGGAGATGCCCGCCTCGCGCGCGCGCAACAGCAGGAAGGCGTCCGAAGAGTTCGAGAGCGTGAAGAGCGCGAGGACGAAGAGGAACGCCTTGAAGTTCGAGTCGAAGCCCCGGAGCGAGAAGCGCGGCTTCGACGCGTCGCGCGGCGTCGCGCCGCCCGCGGAGTTCTGCGCGACGCCCGTCAGACTTTCTTCACCTCGGGGCGTCGGGCCTCTCCCGCCGCGCGTCTCGCGCACGAGCAGCGCGGCGACGAGGACGGCGGCGAGCGCGGGGACGGAGGCGACGAGGAAGATGCGCTCGTACTCGCCGTGCGTCGGCGCGTTGCGATCCGACGCGAGCAGGATGAGCAGGCAGTAGCCGATGAGCGGCCCCAGCACCGCGCCCCCGTGATCCATCGCGCGGTGGAAGCCGAAGGCGAGCCCGCGCTCGGCGGGCGAGGCCGAGTCGGCGATCATCGCGTCGCGCGGCGCGCTGCGGATGCCCTTGCCGACGCGATCCGTCAGGCGCACGGCGAAGACCTGCTGCCAGCTCGACGCGAAGCCGAGCAGGGGGCGGGCCAGACCCGCGAGCGCGTAGCCGAAGACGACCGGGCCTTTGCGCTTCCCCCGGCGGTCGCTGTAGTAGCCCGCGAAGAGTTTCAGCAGACCGGAGACGGATTCGGCCGCGCCCTCGATCACGCCGATGACGGCGGGCGAGGCGGAGAGCACGCCCGCGAGGAAGACGGGCAGCAGCGGGTAGATGATCTCGCTCGAAGCGTCGTTGAGCAGGCTGACGAGGCTGATGAAGAAGACGTTGGCGGGCAGGTTTCGGTAGCGGCGGAAGAGGCCGGGCGCGCGCTCGTCCATCGGGCCGGGCTGCACGCGCGCGTCGAAGCTGTCGGCGGCGTCGGTGTCGGTCTCGGCCATTGGAAGGGAGCGAGCGGCGAGCAGTGAGCAGCGAGAACCGCCGACTGTTTTTCTGCCTGCTTTTTCTGCTTACCGCTTACTGCTCACCGCTCACTGTGTGGTGCGGCGCGCGTTGGCGTTCGTCACGCGGCGGTTGTCGCGCTGCGGCCGCGCGTCGCCGGAGCCGGAACCCAGCCAGCCCCACGCGAACAGCCCCGCCAGCACGG
>DATLMC010000176.1:0-32530 GCA_035537435.1 Pyrinomonadaceae bacterium
CGACGTCGTGCCCGTCGCGCAGCACCACCACGCGCGAGCTCCCCTCCACCAGCTCCTCGAGCTCCGAGGAGATCATGAGCACGCCGAGCCCGTCGCTGGCGAGCTCGGTGACGAGCGCCTGGATCTCCGCCTTCGCGCCGATGTCGATCCCGCGGGTGGGCTCGTCGAGGATGAGCAGCTCGGGGCGCCGGCACAGCCATCGCGCGAGCAGCACCTTCTGCTGGTTGCCGCCCGACAGCTCGCGGATCTTCTGGTCGGCGCTCGACGCCTTGATGCCGAGCCGCTTCATGAACCGCTCGACGATCTCGTTCTGCTTCTGCCGCGAGACGACGCCGAGCCGGCTCAGCGCGGGCAGCGCCGCGAGCGTCAGGTTCTCCCTCACGGACAGCTCCGGGATGATCCCCTCGGCCTTGCGATCCTCGGAGAGGAAGGCGAGCCCGGCGTCGATGGCGTCGTTCGGCGAGCGCAAGGTAAGCGCCCGCCCTTCGAGCTGGACGCGCCCCTCGTCGACGTGGTCGGCCCCGAAGATGGCGCGCGCCGTCTCCGTGCGCCCCGATCCGAGCAGCCCGGCGAGCCCGACGATCTCGCCGCGCCCCACGTCGAGCGTGACGCGGTCGAGCTTGCGCCCGCGCGTCAGGTTCTCGGCGCGCAGCAGCGGCGGCTCGTCGGCCGCCGCCGAGTCGTGGCGCCCGAAGGCGGTCGCGCCCTGGCGCTGCAACTCCTCGCGCTGCTTGCCGAGCATCATGCAGACGAGGTCGAGCCGGTCGAGCCCGGCGAGCGGGCGCGAGCCGACGAGCCGCCCGTCGCGCAGGATCGTCACCCGGTCGCAGATCGCGTACAGCTCGTCGAAGCGGTGGCTGATGTAGACGACGCCCGTGCCCTCGGCCTTGAGGCGGCGGATCACGTCGTAGAGGATCGTGACCTCGTGCTCCGTGAGCGAGCTCGTCGGCTCGTCTAAGACGACGACCTTCGCGCCGAACGAGACGCCGCGCGCGATAGCCACCATCTGCCGGAGCGCGATGTTGAGGTCGCCGAGCGTGGCCCCGGGGTCGATGTCGAGGCCGAGCCGGCCGAGGAGCGCCCCGGCGTCCCCGTTCATACGCTTCCAGTCGATCAGGCCGAAGCGGCGCGGCTCCCTACCGAGGTAGATGTTCTCGGCGACCGTGCGGTAGGCGAGCAGGTTGATCTCCTGGTAGACGGCGACGACGCCCGCGCGCTGCGCGTCCTCCGGCGAGCGGAAATCGACCTCGCGCCCTTCGAGGAGGACGCGCCCGCCGTCGCGCCGGTAGGCCCCCGTCATGATCTTGATGAGGGTGGATTTGCCCGCGCCGTTCTCGCCGACGAGCGAGTGCACCTCGCCGCGCTCCAGCGTGAAGTCCACGCCGTCGAGCGCCGTCACGCCCGAAAAGACTTTCCTAATGCCCTCCATGCGGAGGAGTGGGGCGTTGCTCATAAGACTGTCCGTTGTCAGTCGTCCATCGTTTGCTCAGCCGAGCGCCGCTGAAGTTGTTACGCCGAAACACGCCGGCTTCGGCGACACGTGCGGCGGACAACAGACAACGGACTCTTCGTCAGTATGCCTCGGCGACGAACTGCGCGGCGTTGGTCGAGTCGAAGAAGCGATCCTGGTTGATGATCTTCGGCGGCAGTTGTTCGCCGCGCAGGAACTTCTCCAGCGTGTCGAAGGCGACGGGGCCGAAGCGCGGGTTGCACTCGACCGTGGCGCTCATCTCGCCGCGCTGGATGGCTTCGAGCGCCGCGCGCTCGCCGTCGACCGAGAGCACGATCACGTCCTTGCCCGGCTGCATGCCGGCCGCCTTCAGGGCCTGCGCCGCGCCGAGGGCCATCTCGTCGTTGTGCGCGTAGACGACCGTGATGTTCTTGCCCTGCGCCTGGATGATGTTCTCCATCACCTTCTGGCCCTGCGCGCGGTTGAAGTTGGCGGTCTGCGACGTGAGGATTTTCATGTCGGGCTGCCCCTTGATGGCTTCGGCGAAGCCGTCGTGGCGGTCGCGCGCCACCGAAGCGCCCGACGTGCCGAGCAGCTCGACGATGCCCGCCTTGCCGTTCGTCTGCTTGACCAGCCACTCGCCCGCGCGCCGCCCCTCCTCGACGAAGTTCGAGCCGATGAAGGTGACGAAGTCTTCGCCCGCGCGCCCGTTCACCTCGCGGTCGATGAGGAAGACGGGGATGTGCTTCTCCCGCGCCGCCTGGAGCGCCGACTCGAAGCCCTGCTCCTCGCGCGGCGCGAGGAAGAGCACGTCCACGCCGCGCGCGATCAGGTCTTCCACGTCCGAGACCTGCTTCGAGGTCTGACCCTGCGCGTCCGTGACGAGCAGTTGGTACTTGGCGGCGCGCTTCGCGCCCTCGTCGCGCATGCTCGCCGTCTCGGCGATGCGCCACGGCCCGTCGTTCTCCATCTGCGAGAAGCCCACGACGATCTTTTCGCCGCGCTGGATCTTCTCGGCCAGGCGCGCGCGCGCGTCCGCGATCCCGTTGCCGGCGCCAATGCCGCCCTCCTTGCGGCAGCCGGCCGACGCGAGCGCCACGATCAAGGTGGCGGCGAGCGCCGCCGCGAAGGGTCTTCTCATCCTGCTCGAACTTGTCATCGTCTCTTCTCCCATGAAGGATCAAGTGGATCGAAATCGTTTGTCTAACGCGACGGGCGCGACGGGCGCGACGGGCTGATCCGCAGCCAGCCGAAGCGCGCCGGCGAGCCCGCGGGCTCGCCCCCCGCGACGAGCGCCACGCGCACGCCCCTGTCCCACGGCGGCAGGTAGCTTCCGTCAACCTCTTCGCCCACGTCCGTCCAGCGCCGCCCGTCGTCGCTGACCGAGAAGCGGAAGAGGCGCCCTTCGCGCGCGGTCATGCGCAGGAACGGGCGGGGCGACGTGAACGCGTCTGACTTGCTGGAAATGTCCTGTTCTTTATTCTTCTCGCGCCGCCACAGGCGCACCGTGCGATCCGCCGTGAGCGACGCGCCGAGAGCGTTCTCCTCGTCGCCGTAAGCGGAGAGTCCGGCCGAGCCGCCGAGAGCGAGAGCGCGCGCGTCGACGACCGTGGTCGCGACGAAATCGCCGGTCGTCATCGTGCGCGCGAGCACCGCGCCGGCGGGCTCGCTCAGGTGCGCCTTCGTCGGGCTGAGGACGAGCCAGCCGCCGCCCCGCGGCTCGACGCGCGCCGCGGGCTCGTTCGCCTGGGGCCATTGCCAGCCCGCGCCGAGCCGGGGCGCGAGGAAGTCGTCGAAGAACGAAAACCTGCCTGTGCCCTCGCGCGCGCCGTAGGGCGACGCCGCGCTGCCGCTCGGCCCGCGACCGCCGTTGATCGTGGGCCAGCCGTCCGCGCCGTAGACGACCTCGTCGAGCAGACCCTGACGGCCGACGTAGACGAAGTCGCGCGCACGCATGGAGTGGTAGAGCAGGAAGTGGCGGCCGCGCTCGTCGGCGACGACCGTGCCGTGCCCCGGACACTTCCAGGTGTCGTTGCCCGCGAGGATCGGGTTGGCGGGGTTCTTCTCCCACGGCCCCATCAGCTTGCGCGAGCGCGCCACGCCGAGCGCGTAGTTGCACTCGCGCGCGCAGCAGAAGTTGCCAGAGTAGAACATGTAGAACCAGCCGCCGCGGCGCACGACCGAGGGGCCTTCGACGAGATCGCCGTAGGGCAGCGTCGCGTGCTTCTCCCACGGCTGGTCGTTGCGGATCAGTTCGCGCCGCTCGCCCACCAGCCGCGTCCCGTCAGGCGACAGGCGCTGCGCCCAGATCGGCGTCGGCTGGGATCGGCTGTTGCCGTCCTCCTTCCATAACAGGTAGCGCTGCCCCGCCTCGTCCGTCACGGGGAAGGCGTCGATGGAGCCGACCTCCTGGCAGACGAGGGGGCCGTGATCCGCGTAGGGGCCTTGCGGCCGCCGGGCGGTCGCGACGGCGACGCAGAGCGGGCCGTTCTTCTTGCGCGCGGCGTAATAGACGAAGAAGCGCCCGCGATCCTGCGAGATTTCCGGCGCCCAGTAGTTGCCGGCCGACCAGGCGGGCGGGCGGCGGAAGACCGGCCCGACGATCTCCCAGTTGACGAGATCGCGCGAGTGTAGGATCGGATACTGCGGCCCCCACTCGGACGAGGTGGCGGCGGCCCAGTAGTCGCGCCCGACGCGCACGACGGACGGATCGGGGAAGTCGCCCGCCATGACGGGGTTCGTGTAAGAGGCGCGCCGCTGCGCCGCGCCCTCCGGGCCGAGCCCGACGACGCAGAGCAACACCCACAGGCACCCGGCCGCCGCCCGCGCGAGCGCCGCGCCGGGCGAGCCGCCGCCGCGCGTTTTCATTCGCATCCCTCGTCCCTCCAGCCGCTCCTGAACTATCGACTCATTATATGTCATCGCCCGCGCCCGGTGGCCGGGGCCGTCGAGCCGCGCTCGACGAGAAAGGTCGGCACGCGCCGCTCCACGCCCTTGCGCTCCGGGTGCTCGATGGTCGCCAGCAACGCCTCGACCGCGAGCCGCCCTAACTCGGTGCGCGGCAGGCAGACGGTCGTCAGCGGGGGCTGCGAGATGGCGGCGAAGGCCACGTCGTCGAAGCCGACGAGCGACACGTCCTCCGGCACGCGCAGGCCCGCCGCCCGGCACTCGTGCAAGACGCCGAACGCCATCATGTCGTTCGCCGTCATGATCGCGGTCGGGGGCGGCGCGCGCGCGATCAGTTCGCGGGCGGCGAGGCGGCCGCCCTCGAACTTGAAGTCGCCCTCGACGAACGCCGGCGGCGGCGCGCCGGGCAGGTGGCGGCGGAAGCTCTGCCGGAACGCCTCGCGCCGCTTCGCCGCCGAGCGCAGGTGCCGGGGGCCGCCGACGAACGCGATCCGTTCGTGGCCGAGCGCGACGAGGTGGCCGACCGCCTCTTCGATGCCCCGCTCGTACTCGATGCAGAGGTTGCTCATGTTCACGCCGGGCGCGTCCAGATCGAGGAAGACGACCGAGACGTGCCTCCGGGCCAGCTCGTCCACGAGCGCCGCGTCCAGCTCCGAGGTCATCAGCGCGACGCCGACCACCTGCCGCTCGATGAGGCGGCGGACGTAGTGCGACGTGCGCTCCGGATCGTAGTTCGTGTTCGAGAGGATCACGTCGTAGCCGCGCTCGAACCCCGCCGCCTCGATCGATTTGACCAGTTCGGGGAAGAACGGGTTGGCGATGTCCGAGATGATCAGCCCGAGGATGCGGCTCTGGCCCGAGACGAGCCCGCGCGCCTGCGCGTTCGGGTAGTAGTCGCACTCCTCGACGGCGCGCAGGACGCGGGCGCGCGTCTCGTCGGCGACGAACCGGGTGTTGTTGATGACGTGCGAGACGGTGGCGGTGGAGACGCCCGCCGCACGCGCCACATCCTTGATGCTCATCGTGATTGCAGCCAGCCCTGAACGGTCGGGGTCATTCTACTGTCCGCAGCCCATTCATACACCATCGCCGCGCGCCCGCCGCCGAACTATCCGCGCGCCCGCCCGCTAGCGGAGGGCCGCCGCGTCGAGGGCGAACTTCGGCGCGCACTCAGGGCCGGACGCGTAGCGGACGAGCGCGTCGAGCAGGTGCGTCGCGTAAGGGTCGCGCCCGTACTCGTCGAAGCGCAGCGTGGTCAGCACGAGGCGGCCCCGCCCGGCGCGCGCCTGGAGCGCGAGCGCCGCGTTGTTGTTCAGCCAGCCGTAGAAGACGCCGGCGAGCACGTCGTCGTAGTCCGCGCCGCCGACGCCCTGGACGACGAAGCGCGGGACGACGTGCTCGGACTCGAAGCCGAGTATTTTCGTGAACGCGAGCGGCGCGAAGGGCGACGGCGCGGCGGCGCGCACCCAGTTGAAGTTCGTCACCCAGTTGCCGTCCAGGTCAGACCCCTCGCGCGGCGTCATCTTGAGCGGCGAGTCCTGCGGGAGCGCGGCCTTCGAGTCCGCGAGCAGGAGCACACGCCCGCCCTCGCGCAGGCGGCGCGTCACCCTCTCGTCGAGGCGCGAGGCGATCATCAGCGTCGGGCGGTTGAAAGTGCGCGTGTCAACGTCCGGGCCGACGAGCGCGTAGCCCGCCGCCTTGAGTTGCGCGGCCTTGAGACCGAGCGCCCCTGTCGGATCGTGGAAGGAGAGCGCGGCCTGTGTCGCGGGCGACGGCTTCGGGTAGACGAAAATCTCCGCGGCGTTCTCCGCCACGACGCGGCCCGACGAGTCGCGCACTTCGACCCTGATGCGCTGCGCCGAGGGGCGCGCGACCTGCGGCGCGGGCGTCGTCAGGCGCGCGACCGAAGTGACGGAGGCGGGGGCGACCGCCGTCTCGATCTTCCGCGCCGCGATGCGCCTGCCCGCCCCCGTGCGCCAGAAGATTTGCGCGCCGCGCAGGTCGCGCCCGCCGTAGTGCGAGAGCAGAGCTTCGAGGCTGACGGGGTCGCCGCTCGTGTAGTTGTGCCTGTCGGCGCGCGCGAGCACGAGATCGTCCTGCTGGAGTTTAGCCAGCTCCGCGGCGTAAGCCTTCGGCTCGCGCCACATGCTCAAAAGTCCGTTCGCCTCCCAGTTGATGTCGGTGAACTCGGTGATGACGTAGCCCTGGATGGAGGCGTGGCGGCGAATCTCTTCGATCTCGTGCTTGAGCGAGACGAACTGGTGCCACTGCGTCGCCTCGGCGAGCGCGCGGTAGTCGCCGAAGATCGCGCCGAGCCGGTACTCGCCGAAGCGCTCGAAGAGGCCGGCGGGGCGCGTGACGGGCCGCCCGCCGAAGTCGCGCCCGAACCACCACGGCAACTCCTTCGGCAGTTGGGGCAAGCCCCAGTTGCCGAACTCGGAGACGACGAGCGGCTCCCGGCCCGTCGGCTCGGCGTCGCCGTGCGGGCTGAAGTTCCATTTGGGGCGCGCGGCGAAGTCCGCCACCCACTTGTCGAAGTCGCGGTAGTAGTCGGGGATGGAGTTGTAGCGGTGGTTGTCCTCGATGTCGGTCTTCAAGTGGAAGTTGTCGCAGCACGCGCTGTTGTCGACGATGACGCGGCCGAGCGGCGCGGTCAACTTCTTCGCGCGGTCGAACTCGGCGCGCAGCCAGCGGCGGCTCTCGCCGCCCTTGGGTAAGTCCGCGCCCCACCCCTCGTTGATGATCGACTGGATGACGATTGACGGGTGGTTCCAGTCGCGCTCGACCATCTCGTCGAAAATTTTCTCGCCGCGCTGTGCCGCGACCCCGGCGAAGTGGTGCTCGTCGTTCCACGAGGGGACTTCGTACCAGACGAGCACGCCGACCTCGTCCGCCGCTTCGAGGTAGGTGGGATCGCAGACCTTGATGTGGCAGCGCAGCAGGTTCAAACCCATCTGCCTGCCCTTGAGCATCTGCTGGCGCACGTACTCCTTCGAGGGCGGCGTGTAGATCGTCTCCGGGTAGAAGTCCTGATCGAGCGCCGCGCGCATGTAGAACGGCGCGCCGTTCAAATAAAACTTGCCGTCGCGCGCCTCGAACGTGCGGAACCCGAAACGACTCGTGTAGCTATCGCCGGCGATGCTGGCTTCGATGGTGTAAAGGTTAGGCTGCTCAAGACTCCATAGGCGCGGCGCCGTCACGCGGCCGAACAGTTGCACGCCGCCGTTCTGCCCCCCGCCCTGTATTAGTAAGGGAAAGGTCTTGCCCGCCGGATCGGTGACGACGACTTTCAGGTCGAGCGTCGATTGCGCCGCGCCGTGCGCGGTGCGCGCGCCGACCTGAATGCCGGCGGGCAGGAATTTGTTGGTCTCGACTAACGCTGTGACTTGCCCGTCGTTTTTGGTTAGGACTTTTATGTTGGTGACGTGGATGGCCGATTTAACTTCGAGCCAGACGGGCTGCCAGAGGCCGCCGGTCTGGACGTACCAGTTCTGCTTGCCGTGCGGGATCTCGTTGTAGAGGAACTCGGGGAAGCGCGCGCGGTTCTCCCGCTCGTCCATCGGCGGGTCGACGACGCGCACCGCCAGCTCGTTCGCGCCCCGTCGCAGGGCGTCGGTCACGTCGAAGGTGAACGGCGTGTACCCGCCCTCGTGCGCGCCGACCCTGCGGCCGTTGACGAAGGCCTCCGTGTAGTAGTCGCTCGCCCCGAAGCGCAGGAGCGCGCGCCGCCCGCCGCCGAGATCGGGCGCGGGCACGTTGGTGCGATACCACGCGACGCCCATGTAGTCGCGCAGGTCGGCGAACTGCGCGTTCCAGGAGAGCCCGACGCGCGCCGCGCGCCAGCCCCGCGCGCCGCCGAGATCGGAGACCTTGAGCGCGCCCGACTGGTCGGGGAGAAACTGCCAGCCGCCGTCGAGCCGGATCACTTGCGCGCGCGCGCACAGCGCGGCGACGAGCAGCCACCCGGCGCACGAAGCGATCCGCCCAGCGTTTCCCCTCAACTTAAACACAGTCCGACAAGCCTCACTTCGCCGTGACGACGCGCACGGAGTCCCAGTTGTTCTGCGACGAGCCGAAGCCGTAGAGCATGACCCGGAACGGGCGCGGCAGATTCCTGATCGTCTTCGTGAGCGCGATCTGCGCGTCCTGCGGCGCGCCGTCAGGCTTGTTGACGACGAACAAGAACTCGTCGCCGCGCCGGACGACGGCCAGCACCGGGTTGTCGAACTTGAGCGCGAGCTTGCGGTTGTCGAGCCGCTCGCCGACGCCGTCGACGACCGCCCACGCTTCGAGGGTGCGCTCGCTCGTGTTGACCCACTCGATGCGGTTGCGCCCCGAGCCGTCGAAGAGGATCGTCAGGGTGGCGAAGCCGATGGGCGGGGCCTTGTCGCCCGCCTCCGGCAACTGCGGCGCGACCTTCGCCACCACCGCCTCGACGCTGAAGCGGTCGGCGGCGAACGTCGGCTTCGAGCGCACGCCGGCGCGCGTCTTGTTCGAGCTGCGCAGACGGAGTTGGCCGTCCGCCACTTCGAGCTTGCCCCCGCCGCCGCCCTCGAACGTGAACCGCTCCCACCTGGACTCGTCGAGCGCGCCGCCGTCGAACTCGTCGCCCCACTGTTCCACCTGCGGCGCGGCCGGCTGCGCGGGCGGAGTAGTCGCCGCGCCCTGCCCGCGCGCGCCGCCGGCGAAGGGCGGCGCGAGCAAAGCGCAGAGCGCCGCGAGCGCGAAGCGGGCGGCGGTGTCATTGACTCTCATCATCTTCATCATCCCCTTGCCGTCGTTAGAAGCGCACGTCTGCGAGACGCCGGACGAGGTCGCGCCGCTCGGATTCGCGGCGCTGCTTCTCGGTCTCGCTCTGTTCTTTGAAGAGGGCCATCTCCCGACGCGCGTCGTCGGCGCGGCCGAGTCGGCGGTAAACACGGCCCAAGTGGTAGTGCGCCTCGTTCAGGTCGGGCGCGAGCCGGACGGCGCTCTCCAGGTGCGTCGCGGCATCCGCCCAGCGCTCGTCGCGCTCGTAGATCTTGGCGAGCGCGAGGCGCGCCGCGGCGAGCGACGGATCGAGAGTGATGGCGCGCGTCAGGTACTGCCGCGCCTTGTCGCCGTCGCCGCCGGGCAGCTTGAGCATGGTGTCGGCGGCGAGGTAGTAGACCACGGCCTGCTTCCCGTCGGCGGCGATGGCGCGCTCGTAAAAGGCGAGCGCCCGCGCGTAATCGCCGCGCTCGGCGTGGGTCGTGCCGAGGTAGCCGAGCGCGGGGACGGACTTCGGGTCGAGTTCGAGCGAGCGGCTGAAGGAAACTTCGGCGTCGGCGTTCTTGCCGTCGGTCAACTGCGCGATGCCGAGGGCGAGCCAGATGCGCGCGGAAGAGGGAAACTCTTTGAGCGCCTCGCGCAGGCGGATGATCGAAGCGGCGGGCGCGGAGGCGTCCGTCAGCAGCAGCCCGTAGCGGAAGCGGTAAGCCTCGTTCCTGGGATCGCGGGCGAGCGCGAGGCGCATCGCCGGGATCGCGTTCTCTACCCGGCCGGCCGCCTCATACACGTCGGCGAGCGCCGCATAGAGGGGCGCGGCGTCGAGCCCGCGCGCCACGGCAGACTCCAGCGCGCGCCCGGCGGCCGTGATCTCCTTGCGCCGCATGTGCGCGCGCGCGAGCGCGACGACGGCGGTCACGTCCGACGGGTCGGCGGCCACCGCCGCGTTCAACTCGCCGAGCGCCTCTTCGACGAGTCCGCCTTCGAGCAGCGCCTGACCGAGTTCGGCTCGCGAGGCGGCGGAAGGCGCGGGCTCGTGCGGCGACGAGGCAGACGCGGCGGGCGTCGAAGATTCGGCCGCGCGCGCGGCGTAGTCGCGGTAGGCGGCGGCGGCATTCTCCGTCTCGCCGAGGCGCAGGGCGATGGCGACGAGCGCGCGGGCGATCCCGGCGTCGGGCGCGACGCGCATCGCGCGCCCGAACATCGCGCGCGCGGCGCGCAGGTCTTCCGGCCTCCCCGAAGCCGAGCGCATCTGCGCGAGGTTGACGAGCGCGCTCGGCTGCGCGGGGTCGAGCTTCAGCGAAGCCTCGAACTGGGCGGCGGCCAGCCGCGTGCGCCCGAGGCGGGCGAGCACGGCTCCGTAGTTGTTGCGCGCGGAGGCGGAGAACGGCGCGAAGGTGGCGGCGGCGGCGAAGTGGCGCTCGGCTTCCTTCAGATCGCCCGCGCGGTCGGCGAGCACGCCGAGGTAGGTGTGCGCCGCGACGTTGTCGGGCTCCGAGGCGAGGGCGCGCGCGAAGGCGGAGCGCGCCGAAGCTTCGTCCCCGCGTTCGAGGGCCGCCCTCCCTTCGGCCAGCAGCGTCTCGACGCGCCCGCCGTCAGCCCCCCTCCGCGCGGGCGTTTGCGCGGAGGGGGGCCGGGGGAGAGCCGCGGCGGCTGCGCCCGCGGGCGGGGCGAAGGAAGAGGGCGCGGCGCAGCAGAGCGCGGCGGCGGCGAGCGCCCGCGCGGGTCGCTTCACGTCGAGAGTCTTGCGCGGCAGTACCACTTCGTCGTCGACTTCCGCAAGTCGGGGCGCGGCAAAAGGCGCGGGCGGCGCGGGAAGAGTTCGGCGAAAACCTCCCTCGCGCCGCCCGGCCGTTGGTTCGGGTGAACTAGAAGAGGATCCGCACGCGGAGTTGTACGCGCCGCGGCGGGTCGAAGTTGACGCTCTCGAATCCGAAGTTGCCCGCGTCGCGCAGGTCAGTGGTCGGGAAGAAGAAGCGGTGGCGGTTGAAGATGTTGAACGCCTCCGCCCCCAGTTCGAGCGTCACGGTCTCGGTGATGCGCGTCTTCTTCAGCAGGCTGATGTCTTCGCTGGAGAAGGTGTCGGACAGGACGTTCGAGAGCGTCGGCGCGGTCGTGCCGAAGAAACGGCCCGGGTTCGCGTAGTAGGCGGCGTAGGACGCCGATCCGACGGCCGCGCCGCTCGGGTTGTTGTTGAGGCCCGAGCCGAACTGCGGCGGCGCGACGAACGCGGCGGGGTTGATGACCTGTCGTCCGACCCGCGCGTTGATGAAGTTGCCGTTGGCGTCGGTGGGTTGGCCCGTCGCGTTCAGGCGGATGTTGCCCAGGTAGCCCGTCAGTTGCAGGAAGTCCGTGTTGAGGGGGTCGGAGGTGAAGAACGTCAGCGGCACGCCCGATTGGTAGCGGTGGATGCCGGAGAGTTGCCAGCCGCCGACGAGCCTGTCCACCAGCCCGCCCTCGTGCAGGAACCTCTTGCCCTTGCCGAAGGGAAGCTCGAACAGGTAGTTGATGACGGCGACGTGCGCCGGGTTGTTGGGCGAGACGGAGCGCTGCGAGGCCGAGTCGAACGGGTTCTGCAACACGCCCGCGAGCGGCGAGCCGCCGAAGATGTCCTCGGACGCGTTCGTCAGGAGTTTGGAGAAGGTGTAGGAGACGCCGAACTGGACGCCGTTCGAGAAGCGGCGTTCGAGCTTCGCCTGGAGGGCGTTGTAGTCGCTGCGGCCCCGGCTCTCCAAAATGTTGTTGATGCGGTTGTACTGCGGGAAGGGCTTGAGCGCCTGCGCGACGTTGCCGCCAAAGCCGGGGAAGACGGCGTTCGTGCTCGACGGGAGCGGCGAGCCGACGCTCTGCGCGTAGGAGACGATGGCCGGGTCGGCGAGCGCGCTCGCCAGCGACATGTTGAGGATGGGGAAGCCGAGCCTGAGCGCGTTGAAGGGCAGTGCATTCAGCCGCCCGAAGTTCGAGCGCAGTCGCGTCGCCTTGTGGCCGATGTAGCCGACGGAGGTGACGAACTTGTAGGGCAACTCGCGCTGCACGTCGAGGCTGTACTGCACGGTGCGGCCCGTCTTGAAGTCGGGGTCGAAGAACTGCACGTCGCTGCCGATGAACTGGCAATCGGGGCAGACGGCCGGTATCGAGGGGTAGCTCGACAGGAAGAAGCGCGCGTTACGCCCGTCGGGCGTGCGCGGGCCGCTCCCCGTGTTGTAGCCGATGAGTCCCGTGTCGAGGACGTTGCCGCCCTCGAAGCCGTAGATGATCGGCGCGTAGTAGAGTCCGACGCCGCCGCGGACGACGGTGCGGCTGTCCCAGGCGTAGGCGAAGCCCACGCGGGGGCCGAAGTTCGACTTGTCGGGTTTGGCGAGCGTGCTGCGGTCGGCCTGCACGCCGCCCTGCCCGCCCGCGCCCGCCAGCGCGCCGAGACGGCCGCCCGCCTCCGGGTTGGACTTCGTCGGATCGAAGCCGCGGAAGCGGTCGTGCGCTTCGGTGCGGAGGCCCGGCAGGTCGTAGCGCACGCCGAGGTTGACCGTCAGATTCTGCCTCAGCTTGAAGTCGTCCTGGACGAAGTAGCCCTGCGTCAACTGCCGGAAGGCCGGGTCGATGGAGTTCGTCGAGTTGAAGGAGAACTCGGTCGCGCCCGTGATGAGACTGGCGATGGGCGAGCCGCCGTTGGGGTCGCGGTCGGCGGCGGTCTGATCGTGGCGGAAGTTGAACGAGCCGCCGGGATCGATCCTCTGGCGGAAGTTGAACTGCCCGAGGCGAATGTCTGCGCCGAACTTGGCGGTGTGCCGCCCGGTGACGAAGGTCGCGAAGTCCGAGAGCTGCCACTGGGTGTCGAGGATGCGGTCGGTGAAGAAGGACGAGCCGATGTCCTGGTACGAGCGCGGGTCGCCGCTCGGGTCGGTCGGGTCGCTGTAGCCGGGGAAGCCGAGGCGCGGGAAGGCGCTGTTCTGCGTGGCGTTGACGGGGAAGCCGAGCGAGGCCGTGTTGAACGGGTCGGACGTGTTGCGGTTCGCCACGTCGTAGCGCGTGAAGCCGAGGTTGAAGTGGTTCAACAGCCTCGGCGAGAAGGTGTAGTCGTCCTGGAGGCGGAAGAAGTGCGACTTGAAGAGCTGGTTGAAAGCCCCCTGGGACGTGAACGGGAGCGGGAAGCGCGGGATGGGGTCGCCCGCGATGCGGTCGTTCTTACGCAGGGAGTAGCTGCCGTTGACGTGGTGCTTGTCCGACAGCGCCACGTCTATCTTGGTCGTGTACTGGTTCATGTCCGTCGGGCGGATGCCCCGCGAGATGTAGTTCTGGAAGACGGTCGAACCATTGGGGCCGGTCGTGTTCGGGAGCGGGAAGAACCGGAGCGCGTTGAGACCCGCCGGGTCGATGCGCGCGCCGCCGAGATACAGGTCGAGGCGGTTGCCGGGGATGGCCGCGCGCGTGTTCGCCGGCTGGCGCGGGTCGTAAATCTGCACCGGCCCGCTGGCGATGCACGCGCCGGCATTATTACGCTGCCGACAGAACTGCAAGACGTACGGGTCGGTCAGAAGCTCCGAGAAGTCGCCCGTGCGCATCCTCAAGGTCGGCACGGTGACGATCGTGTTCGCGCCCTCCTTGAAGCGGTAGCCCTCGTAGTTGAAGAAGAAGAACGCCTTGTTCTTGCCGCTCCAGACGGAGGGGCCGCCCTCGCCGAAGCGCGGCAGGTAGATGGGGCCGGCGAGGTTAAAGCCGAAGTCGTTCTGGTTGTCGCGGTTGCGCGGGAGTATCTCCTCGCCGCGGGCGTTGCGCCCGGCGGCGTTGTTGCGGAACGAGTTGGCGTTCAGCTTCTCGTTGCGGAGGAGATCGTAGACTTCGCCGTGGAACTCGTTGCCGCCGGACTTCAGGGTGAAGTTGACGACGCCGCCCGAAGAGTTGCCGAACTCCGCCGAGTAGGTCGAGGTCGAGAGCGTGAACTCCTGAAAGGCGTTCGGCCCCGGCGCGACCTCCGAGAAGAAGGTGCCGTTCTGCGTGCGCCGCGTGGCCGCGCCGTCGATCAGGATTTCGGTGCCGAGCGCCTGGCCGCCGCTCACGCGGAAGTTCGTCGTGTTGGTGTTCTGGTTGCTGCTGGCCCCGGTCGCGACGTTGCTGTCGAGGAAGATGAAGGAGAGCGGCGTGCGCCCGGCGAACTCCGAGCCGACGACCAGGGGAAGCTCTTTGATCTGCCGCTCGGTGACGTTCGACTGCCGGACCGGGGTGTCGGTCTGGAGGGCGACGGCCGACTCGCCCGTCACGTTCACCACCTCGCTCACCGCGCCGACTTCGAGCTTGAAGTCGAGGCTGTGCGTCACCTGCACCGCGACCTTGAAGTCGTCGACGGTCGCCATCTTGAAGCCCGCCGCCTCGACGGCAATCCGGTAGCGCTCCGCCTTCAACTCCGGCAGCGTGTAATGGCCGTCGTCGCTCGTCGTCGCCACCCGCACCGCCCCCGTATCGAGGCTCGTGGCGGTGACCTTGGCTTGCGGGACGATGGCCCCGCCCGGATCGGTGACGGTGCCGGTGATACTGCCGCGGTCGCTCTGCGCCCACGCGGGCGCGGCCAGTGCCAGCATCATCAACAAGGTGGCGGCGGCGGCGAAACGTCTGCGAGATCTCATAGACCCTCCGATTGATTCTGCCCTGGGGGCCGGCGGCGGCGCGGCCCGGGCGCGGGGTGTAGCGTCTTGCGAGAATGCGGGCAGCGGGCGCGTCCGAGGCCCGGCACTCTGCCCCATGCTGTATCGTCCCGGACTCGCTTCTTAGAGCGCGTAAACGATTACGTAAAAGGATTCAATGGGCTTGTGGGCTTGTGGGCTTATAGCAGCGGCGTTGGCGACTTGTCAACGAAATTATCTCACCGCCCTCAGAAGGCGGCTCCGGACTCGCACCCGCCCCGTCGGGCGGAGGCGAAGCCGGGATGATTAAGGCAGTTAAAGGGTAGGGCGTCAGACCCGCGCGCAGCGAACGGTCGCGGGCGAGCCGCTGTACTCCGTCGCACACGGGTTGTAGATTAGACGGTCACGGCTGAGGCGCGCGGCGGAGTCCGCCGCCGAAGGAGTCCGCCTTCTCCGCGTTGGTTGACGATGAAGTCACAACGTCACACCCTCGTCTGCCTCCGGGGCGTGCTCGCGCTCGCGCTGTCGCTTTCCGCGGGCGCGCCCGCGCAGCAGCCGAAAGAGTCGCCGCCCCGGCCCGCGCCGCCGCAGCGCACGGGCCGCTCCTACGACACCGCGCCCCCGCGGAAAAGCCGGCAGGCGGACGCGCCGCACGCGCCCTCGCCCGTCACCTTCGCGGACGCCACGGCCGAGGCGCGCGTCAACTTCCGCCACGCCGCCTCGCCCACCTCGCAGAAGTACCTGCCCGAGACGATGGGCGGCGGCTGCGCGCTCCTCGACTACGACAACGACGGGCGGCTCGACATCTTCTTCACGAACGGCGCGCGGCTCGAAGACCCGATGCCGGCCGGCGCGCAGGCCGACAAGCGCGACCCGCGCTACTGGAATCGCCTCTACCGCCAGAAGCCCGACGGCACTTTCGACGACGTGACCGAGCGCGCGGGGCTCAAAGGCTCCGGCTACTCCATGGGCGCGGCCGCCGGCGACTTCGACAACGACGGCTTCGTCGATCTCTACGTCACCGCGCTCGGAGCCAACACGCTCTACCGCAACCGCGGCGACGGCAGCTTCGAAGACGCGACTCGCAAGTTAAACGCCGCCGGCTCCGGCTGGTCGACGAGCGCCGGCTGGTTCGACTACGACCGCGACGGCCGCCTCGATCTCTTCGTCGCGCGCTACATGGACTGGGACTTCGCGCGCGGCGGCGCGATCTTCTGCGGCGATCCGGCGCGCCGCGACTACTGCCACCCCGACAACTTCAAAGGCGCGCCGAACCTGCTGCTGCGCCAGAAGCGCGACGGCGCCTTCGAGGACGTGAGCGCGCGGGCGGGCGTCGCCGATCCTGCGGGCAAGGGGCTCGGCGTCGCCTTCGCCGACTTTGACAACGACGGCTGGACGGACGTCTTCGTCGCCAACGACAGCGTCCGCCAGTCGCTCTACCGCAACCGCGGCGACGGCGCCTTCGAGGAGATCGCCTTAGTGGCCGGCGCGGGCTACGACGAGAACGGGAAGACCTTCGCCGGCATGGGCGTCGACGCCGCGGACTTCGACGGCGACGGGCTGGTGGACGTTTTCATCACCGCCCTCTCGAACGAGACCTACCCGCTCTACCGCAACAACGGCGACCTGTCTTTCACCTACGTCACGCAGCGCAGCGGCGTCGGGCAGATCAGCCTCCTCTATTCCGGCTGGGGGGCGCGCTTCGCCGACTTCGACAACGACGGGCGGCGCGACATCTTCGTCGCGCAGGGCCACGTCCTCGACACCATCGAGCAGACGACCAGCTACCTGAAGTACAGGCAGACGCCGCTGCTGATGCTGGGCGTCGGCACGCCGAAGACGGGCGCGTCCTTCGCCGACGTTTCCGCGACCGCGGGCGCGCCCTTCCAACTCCCGCTCGCGGCGCGCGGCGCGGCCGTCGGCGACCTCGACAACGACGGCGACGAAGACATCGTCGTCGTGCAGACGGACGGCCCCGCCCTCGTCCTGCGCAATAACGGCGGCGTCACCCGCAACCACTGGCTCGGGCTCGCGCTCACGGGCTCGCGGTCGTCGCGCTCCGCTTTCGGCGCGCGCGTCGTCGTCACCGACGCGGGCGGGCGTCGGCAGACCTTCGACGTGTCGAGCGCGGGCAGCTACCTCTCCTCGCACGACCCCCGCCTGCTCGTCGGGCTCGGCTCGGCGACCGGCGCGCGCTCCGTCGAGATTCAATGGCCCAACGGGCAGAAGCAGACGATCTCGAACCCGCAGATCGACCGCTACCTGTCGGTGAAGGAGCCCTAGAGCGTCTAACAAAGCTCGACGGCCGGCATTATTTATAGGGGCAGGGCTCGTCCCTGCCCGCGGCGTGCGCCGGTTCGCGCTGTCGCGCTCATTCGGGCAGGGACGAGCCCTGCCCCTACGGTTATTATAAAAAGCGCCAGAGATCGAAATGATGAATCATCCGCTCAGCCGGCGTCGCCGCGTGCCCTACGCCATCGCCCTGTTCGCGCTTACCGTCTCCCCGCTGGCGCTGCTCGCGCAGCAGCCGGCTCAGCGGCCGGCCGCGCCGCGAGGCATGGGCGCATCGGTCGCCACCGGCGAGGCGCGCACTTACTCGTCGAAGCGCACGGTCGGCATCACCGATCCGAAAGCCCCCGCCGTCTTCGAGGACGTGACGGCTCGGACGGCCCTCGCCGCGTTCCGCCACCGCGCCGGCACGCCCGCGAAGGACTACATCACCGACACGCCTTCGGGCGGCGTCGCCGTCTTCGACTACGACAACGACGGGCGACCCGACATCTACCTTCTGAACGGCTCGACCTTCGCCGCGCTCCAGGGTAAAGAGAGGCCCCCGCGCGCCGCGCTCTACCACAACCTCGGCAACTGGAAGTTTGAAGACGTGACGGACAGGGCGGGCGTGGCGAACGAGCGTTGGGGGATGGGGGCGGCCGTCGGCGACTACGACAACGACGGCTTCCCCGATCTCTTCGTCGGCAACTACGGCACGTCGCGGCTCTACCACAACAACGGCGACTCGACCTTCACGGACGTGGCTGAAAAGCTCGGCGTCGCGCGCAGAGGGTGGTCGACCGGGGCCACCTTCGGCGACTACGACCGCGACGGACGACTCGACCTCTTCGTCCCCGGCTACGCCCAATTCGACGTGAACAACCTCCCGGCGACTCCCTCGCAGCGGGGCAGGCCCGGCAGCGAGTCGCAGCCCCCCTGCCAGTTCCGCGGCGTCCCCGTCTTCTGCGGGCCACTCGGGTTCAAGGGCGAGGGCGACACACTCTACCGCCAGAAGGCGGATGGCGCCTTCGAGGACGTCAGCGTGAAGACAGGCGCCGGCGACCCGCAGGGCTACTACGGATTCTCGTCCGCCTTCGTCCACGCCGACGACGACGATCTGCTCGACCTCATCGTCGTCAACGACTCGACGCCCAAGCAGCTCTACATCAACCGCGGCGACGGCACGTTCCGCGAGGTGGGCTACGAGGCGGGCGTCGCGCTCAACGAGAACGGGCGCGAGCAGGCGGGGATGGGGCTCGGCGTCGGCGACTACGACAACGACGGGCGGGTGGACTTCTACGTCACCAACTTCTCCGACGACCCGAACACGCTCTACCACAACGACGGCGGCGGCAACTTCACCGACCTCACTTTCCAGGCCGGACACGGCGAGCCGACCATCCCCTTCCTCGGCTGGGGCGCGACCTTCCTCGACTTCGATAACGACGGCTGGAAAGACCTGCTCATCGCCAACGGGCACGTCTACCCGACGGTGGATCAGTACCAGTGGGGCACGACGTGGGCGCAGCAGCCGCTCCTCTTCCGCAACGTGCCGAACGCGCGCGCGACCAACAGGGTGGCGGGCTCACGCGTCTTCGACCGCGTCGGCGCGGCTCCCGCGAGCGCCCTCGCCGCGGCCTACCCCGCGCGCGGGCTCGCCGTCGCAGACTTCGACGGCGACGGACTCCTCGACGCCGTCATCAACAACTGCGACGCCGCGCCCGCCCTGCTCCGCAACGTCACCGGCGCGAAGAGCGGCTGGCTCGGGCTGCGGCTCGTCGGCGACCCCGCGAAGAAGAGCCCGCGCGACGCGACGGGCTCTGTCGTCTACGTCACGGCCGGGGGCGCGCGCCAGCGCCTCGACGCCGTCAGCGGCGCGGGCTACGGCTCGCAGAACGACGCCTGCCTCCACGTCGGGCTCGGCGGCGCGACCAAAGTCGACAGGCTGGAAATAAGGTGGCCCGGCGGCGCGAGCGAAACGATCAACGTCCCCGCCGCGGGGCGCGTCCTCACGATCACAGAGGGCAAAGGCGCTAAGTGATCCGCCGCGCGCGTCATACCGCGGGGCGGTTGGCCGCAACTGGGCGCGCCCCTCAGCCGGTCAGCCGACGCTTCGACTCGTCGATCAGCCGGTTGTTTCTTTCGTAAGAAATTTCCGCGGGCTCAGCCGCCGCGCCCACGTCTTTGGGCGGGTAGCGGTGCGCGGCGTAGACGGGGTAAGCCTCCGTGCGCAGGTGCGCGAGCGTGTGATGGCCGCGCCGCGCCGCGCGCTCGTGCCTGAGCGCCGAGATGTCCACGGGCGCGACGACGATGCGCTCGCCCGGGCCGGGGCTCGCCTGCGCGAGCAGACGCCCGTCGAAGTCCACCACCTGACTGCCGCCGGGCCAGGAGTAGGGCGGGTAGTGCTTCAGGCTCGCGCCCTGATTCGCCGCCACGACGTAAGCCGTGTTCTCCAGCGCGCGGCAGCGGTTGACGACCGTCCACCAGTCCATCGGCTCGGTCGCGCCCCACGGGTCCATGTAGGCCGAGACGCGCACGAGCACTTCCGCGCCGTTGGCGGCGAGCTGGCGGATCGCTTCCGGGAACAGCCAGTCGTAACAGATGGCGCAGCCGATCCGGCCGATGGGCGTATCCGCCACGGGGAAGAGCGGCTCGTCGTAGCCCTCCAGGTCGTGCGGGCTCGCGTGCACCTCGTAGGGGAGCCACGTGTTGACCTTCCGGTATTTGTAGAGGACGCCTTCGGGGCCGACGAGACAGGTCGTGTTGAAGACACGCCCGCGCCATTTCGGATCGACTTCGAGCATCGAGCCCGACTGGATGTAGACGCCGTGCTCGCGCGCCTTCTGCCCCAGGCGCTCCGTGTGCTCGTTCGGAATCTCGACGGCGAGTTTCTCGATCAGCTCGGCGGCGGTGGCGAAGACCGGCGCGGCGTGCGCGAACTCCGGGAAGACGACCAGACGCACGGGCAGAAAGGGCGCGCTGCCGGCGACCGCCGAGTCGATCATGGACAACATGCGGTCGGTGTTGCGCCGCATCTCGCGCCGCTCCACCGGGTTCGGCAAGTCCGTCTGGCACGCCGCCGCCGAATACCTGATCTGCTCCGTCATCATCTACGCCCTCCAGACTGAGTCGCGCCGCCGCCGACGCGCGCCGCGCCGTCGCCCCTGGTGTCAACCAGGACCGAATCGATTGAAGGCACTTCCGACCTGACGAGCCGCGTGTTGTAGCGCTCCACGTAGGCGCGCCGCGCCGCCGTCATCGGGTACGCTTCCCGTTCGCCGTAAGGGTACTTCGTCATGCCGTGGAAGGGCAGCGGCAGCACCTGGTCGGGGCTCGCGGAGTTGATGTCCATCTCCTTGCTGAAGCCGTCGGCGCAAAGAAGAAACGTGCGCGTCCACCCGGCCGGGAGCGGCGGGAGACGGCGTGCGTCGAACGACAGGCTGATCTCGTCGCCGGGGCGCGAGATGACGAACATGTCGTCGGCCGCGAGCAGCAACTCGCGCACGTCGCCCTCGCGCGTGTAGCGTCCGGGCATCGCCTTCCACGGCGAGGCGTATGAGACCTGCGAGTAGTCGTAGCCGTAGGGCTCGCGGCCGTCGGGCGTCGTCTCGCGCGAGAAGCCGCGCCAGCGCAGTGTCGCCGACGCGGGGTCGAGCCGCGTCACGCGCGCGGGCGAATCGCCCGCCGAAGTGTCCACGAGAATCTGATCCCAGAGTATGCGCATACTGGTGACGAGACGCACCTCGCGGCTCGCGGTCAAAAACTTGCCCGTGAGATCGACCGTCACCGTCTGCGGCCGCCCGACCGGGATGCCGATGTCTTCGATGACCGTCTTCCACTCCCCCCGCGCGTCCCTGACCTGAAGCGCGGGCAGCAGCATCGTCTTGCCCGCCTGCGCCGCCGCGACGTTGTCGCTCGACCAGGCGTAGTCAGTCCATCCCGTGAGCAGCAGCAGCGTGCGGCGGTTCGCGGGCGCGCCCCCGTCGAGCTTGAGCGTCAGCGTGTGCCGCTCGGCGTAGCCGCGTACGGGGTCGCGGCGGAAGTCGTCGGGGTAGAGTCGATCCATGCGCGTGACGCGCGCGAGCACGTCGCGCCCGTGATCGTCCGCGGCGGCGGCGGGCGGGTGCGCGCCCCGCGTCTTGTAGAGGACGTAGGGGCGCGGCGGATCGGTCATGCCCTCGTTCGGGTAGACCTCCGTGCCCGCGGGGTGCGCGACGGCGATCAGTTGGAAGCGATCGGCGAACAGCGCCTCCTCCAGCTCGTTCGTCACGCGCAGCTCGTAACGCCCGTCGCGCTCCCTCAGTTGATCGCCGCGGATGCGCACGTACTCCGTCGGGTCGGGCTTGTTGTAGCGGCCCGGCTCTTCGAGGTAGCCCATCTCGCCGCCGCCCATGAAGTCCGTGATGAACTCGAAGCTCCGCCCGTTCCACGCGTAGAGGTAGGGGCACGACGACGGCTTGCGATCAAGCTCGGTGACGGGGAGCGTCGCGGCCGACGGACTTTTCGACGCGACCGCGCCGCCTACCTGCGCCTTCGTGATCTCCGTCTCCGCCTGAACGACGCCCGCGGGCCACAGCACGCGCACGGCGTCCGCCGCGCCGCGCCTGCCGAGGCCGAAGATCGTATCGGCGGGCGCGGGCGCGGGGCTCGCCGAGTAGGTTTCGAGCTTCTGCACGAGGCTCCCGGCGCGCGCCTCGATCTTCGCGCCGACGCCGCTGCGGTTGCTGACCTTCCCCGTCAGGCTGACGCGCAGCGAATGGTTGGCGTTGCCGCCGTCGTTGCGCGCGAAGCGCAGCTCGCCCGTGGGCGAAAGGGCGAAGAGATCGGCGTCGCCGTCGCCGTCCGCGTCGCCTGCCGCGAAGAGGCGGCCCGCGCCCGCCAGACCGCCCGCCGCGGCGCGCTCGCTCACGTCCGCCCAAGCGTCGCCGACGTTGCGCCACACGCGCACGCCCCCGTCCGCGAGCACGACGAGATCGAGCAGGCCGTCGTCGTCGTAGTCCAGGAACTGCGCGGCGCTCGCCGCCGCGCCCGCGGCAGGCCCCTCCGTGGCCCTGAACTTCTCCCTGCCGTCGCTCATGGCGAAGAGTCCGGGCGCGTCGGCGCGCCCGAAGAAGAAGTCCGTGAAGCCGTCCTTGTTCACGTCGCCGGCGGCCGCGCACGTCCAGCGCCCGCGCGGGCCGAGCCCGACTTCCGTAGCGACGTTGCGGAACGTGCCGTCGCGCAGGTTGCTGTAGAGGGCCGGCGCTTCGCCGTAACCCACGACGAGCAGATCGATGTCGCGACGGTTGTTGAAGTCCGTCGGGACGACCGCGACGGCGTGCCCCGCCGCGCCGAGTTTCGCGGCGGCCGTCGTGTCGGTGAACTTCCCCGTGCCGTCGTTGCGCAGCAGCAGGTTCGGCGCGGCGGCGAAGTCTTCGGGGAAGACGGCCCCGCCCGCGGGGGCTTTGGAGAGATCGGCGAGGCCGGCGACGAAGATGTCGAGATCGCCGTCGTGATCCGCGTCGACGAAGGCGACCGCGCCGGGAAGGTACGGGTAAGCGGGGATGCCCGCCGCGGCCGTCACGTCGGAGAACTTCCAGCCGCCGTCGTTGCGGTAGAGCGCGAGCCCGCCGTCGCGTACGACGAAGAGATCGGGCTTACCGTCATTATCATAATCGCCCGCGACCGCGCCGACGCCCGCGCCGCCGGGCTTCGCCGCGAGCGCGCCCGAAGCAGTGGTCGCGTCCGTGAACCTGCCGCCGTCGTTGCGGTAGAGGCGCTGGCGGGAAGAGCCCGCCCAGAAGAGATCGAGATCTCCGTCGCCGTCGGAGTCGAAGAGCGTCGCGCAGCCGCCGAGGGCGGCGGCGATCTCGCGCCTCGCCGTGTCGTTCAACTCCGCGCCTTTGAAGCCGCGACCGAAGACCTGCGGCGCGGCTGGAGAGGGAGCGCCCTGTGCGCCTGAAGCGGCGGGCAGGACGGCGGCGGTCGCGTCCGCGAAGGTGACGGTGGGTGTGGCGCGCTCGACCAGTTCGGGCTCGGCCCCGGTCGAGGCGACGGCCTCGGCGTAGCGACCCTGTTCGAGGTAGTTCTGCCCGAGGGTCGTCCCCGATCCGCGCTGCCTGAGCTCCTGGAAGCGCGCGATCACCTGCTGCCCCTCGTCGCGCTGCCCGGCCCTGAGCAGGGCGGTGCCGAGGTTGTAGAGCGCCGTCGCGTTGTAGGGCTCGGCGGCGAGCGCCGTGCGGAAGGCGGCGATGGCTTCCGTGTACTTGCGCTGCTGGGAGTAGATCTGTCCGAGGTTGACGTTCGCGCCCACGTCCGACGGATCGATCTTGAGCACGCGCTGGAACGCGGCCGCCGCGTCATCGGCGCGGCTCTGCGACTTGGCGACCAGACCCAGAACGTACGGGGCTTGCGGCGCTTGGGGCGCGGCGGCGGCGGCGACCTGAGCCTCCCTCTGCGCGCCCTCCGCGTCGGGCAGGTTGTAGAGGGCGATGGCGAGGTTGATGCGCGCGAGCGAGAGTTTGGGATCGAGTTGCAGGGCGCGGCGGAACGAGTCGGCGGCCTCTTTATATTTGAACTGTTCGAGCAGCGCGACGCCGATGTTGTTAGCGCGGTAGGCATCCTCGCGCGAAGCGGGGGCGGGAGTCGTTTGAGCCGGCAGACCCGCCGCGCGCTCCGTGATCAGCGTCGAAGTCGCCGCCAGGGCGATTAACAGGACGGCGGGCAGGGCGAGGGCGTGACTGAATTTCTTCATAGGTCTGTCGAAGCTAAGAGTCTGTTGCAAAACTTCTCAGCGTGCGCGATGAGTGTAGAGGGCGGGGCTGGTCCCTGCCCGCCAGTCCCGCCGGATGTGTCGTCGCATCTACCGCCGCCGCGGGCAGGGACGAGCCCTGCCCCTACAGTGTTGCAACGCACTCTTAGTCGCGGGCGCAGATCAACCTCGGGAAGTTCACCAATCGGCAGGCGGGGAAACCTTCCCGAATATACGTCGGCGAACCGCGTTGTCAAGCGGGTGCAGATCGCGCCTCGTATTCTTCGGGAAGAAATGATCTTCGTGGACTAAATTTAGTGTGCCGCGCACCCGCCGGACACTTTGTTGCAGGTGTGAGCGGAAGCGTGTAAAGTCGCCCGGAAGAGCGCCTTCCCGGCGTCGCTGTGCGCAAAACGAACTATTATAAATGACGTTGTAAACGAACGGCCGCGGTCGCGGTGAACTCGCGCCCGTAAGGTCATAATATTTTATCGACCGGGATGTGAGAGAGGGCTTACGCCAATCGCCGAACCCGAGATCGGGTGACTTCCGCCTACACGCCGTCCGCCAGCTTACACGATGAGAATGAGGCTACCGAATCATTACCGGCCCGCCGCCCTGCTCTTCATTCTCGCCGCCATCATCACGGTAGTTACGGGATGCCGGAGGGCCGCACAACTGCCCGACAAGTCGTCCAGAGAGTACGCCGATGTCGTCAGAGCTTTCTACGTCGGTCTGGCGGCGTTGCAGGTGGGCGACGACGTGCGCGCCGACGCCAGGCTCGCCGAGGTCACGCGGCTGGTCGCGGGCGAGCCCGCGGGCTGGGGGAACTGGGGGCTGCTCGCCCTGCGACAGAGGAACTTCGACGACGCCGCGCAACGCCTCGAACGCGCCCGCTCGCTCGCCCCCGAAAGCGATCAGATTCACTACCTCATCGGACTCCTCGAAAGTGGCCGCGGCCGCCCGGCGGAGTCGGCCGCGGCGCTGCGCCGGGCGGTCGAACTCAACCCCAGGAATTTAGTGGCCGCATACAAACTGGCCGAGGAGGTCGAGCGGCAGGGCGACGAGAACAGCGGGGCGGAGTCTCAGCGGCTCGTCGAGAAGATACTGGAGGCGCAGCCCGACAACCTCGCCGCGCTGCTCGAACTCGCGCGCGTCTCCGCCAAGCGCGGCGACGCAGACACGCTGCGACGCGCCGTCGAGCGAATCTCCGCGCGCGCTCCCGGTTGGCCCCCCGAAGTGCAGCAGCAGTTGAGCGCCGTCCAATCCGCCGCCGCCGGGGCGGACATCCGCGGCGCGGCGACGCGGATCGCGTTCCTGCGCAACGTGCTGGTGCGCGTCGCCGAATTCCGCCGGGGCCTGGCCGCGATCAAGCCGCCGCCCGGCGAAGAAGCCGAGCCGTTCACAAAATTCCTCCGACTCGAAACGCCCACCTTCGCGCCCGCGCCCGCCGACACGGCGCTCAGTTTCTCGCCCGAACAACTGGCGGGCGAGGCGGGCGGCGCGCGCTGGAACTGGATCGGCGCGCTCTCCCTGGACGGCGAAGGCTCGCCCTGCGTGGTCGAAGCGAACGGGCGCGAGGTGCGCCTGACGACGGGCGCGGCGTTCCCCTTCCCCGGCGGCGCGGCGGCGGCGGGGCCGCTTCCCGAAGGCGTCGCCGCGCTCGATTTCGACTACGACTTCAAAAACGATCTCGCGCTCGCGGGCGCGGGCGGCGTGCGCCTCATGCGGCAAGACGCCGCTGACGCCTTCACCGACGTGACGGCGCAGACGAAGCTCCCGGCTTCCACCGTCAACGCCGCTTACCTCGGCTCCTGGGCGGCCGACATCGACGCCGACGGCGACCTCGACATCGTCCTCGGCGCGGCGCAGGGCGCGCCGCTCGTCCTGCGTAACAACGGCGACGGCACTTTCGCGGAGGCGCGCCCGTTCGCTAACGTCTCCGGCTTGCGCGCCTTCGCCTGGGCAGACCTCGACGCCGACGGCGATCCCGACGCCGCGCTCACCGACGGCGACGGCAAGCTTCACGTCTTCGCCAACGAACGCGCCGGACAATTCAACGAGCGGCCCCTGCCGCCCGACTTCCCTTCCGCTCCTGCGATCAGCGCCGCCGACGTGAACAGCGACGGCGTCATCGATCTGCTCGTCGCGCGGGCCGACGGCGTCATCGTGCGCCTCTCCGATAGGGACGAAGGCAGGGCGTGGGACGCGGCGGAGGTCGCGCGAGTCGGTAACGCGCCTAACCATCTCGAAGGCGAGTTGCGCCTCCGCGCGGCGGACTTGGACAACAACGGCGGGCTCGATCTGCTTCTCACCTCCACCCCGCCGAACGGCTTGGGCACGCTCGTCTGGCTCGGCGACGGGCGGGGCAGCTTCAAGCCGCTCGGTAAGCCCGTCGAACTCGTGTCGATCTCAGACGCCGCCGATCTGGACGGCGACGGGAGGCTCGACCTGCTGGGCCTCTCGGCGGACGGTCGGCCCCTGCGCGCGCTCAACCGCGGCGCGAAGAATTATCACTGGCAGCGGGTGCGCCCGCGCGCCGCGAAGGCCGTCGGCGATCAGCGCATCAACTCTTTCGGCGTCGGCGGCGAGATGGAGATACGCGCCGGGCTCCTCGTGCAGAAGCAGTTGATGACCGGCCCGCTCGTCCACTTCGGGCTGGGCGAGCAATCGGGCGCGGACGTGGTGCGCATCGTCTGGCCCAACGGCTCGGTGCGCGCCGAGTTCGACCTCAAAGCCGACGAGACCATCGCCGCCGAGCAGCGGCTCAAAGGCTCCTGCCCGTTCCTCTTCGCCGACGACGGCCGCGGGATGAAGTTCGTCAAGGACGCCGTGCCGTGGGGCTCCGCGATAGGCTTGCGCATCAACACGCTCGGCACGGCGCGCGTCGAGGCGACCGAGGAGTGGTACAAGATCGGCCGGGATCAGCTCGCCCCGCGCGACGGCTCCTACGATCTGCGCCTCACGGCGGAGCTGTGGGAGACCTACTACTACGACCGGCTCGCGCTGATGACGGTCGATCACCCGGCGGGGACGGAAGTCTTCGTCGACGAGCGCTTCAGCATCCCGCCCGTCAAGCTCGCCGTCACCGCCGTCGAGACGCCGCGCCGCGTCGCGCGCGCGTCGGACGATCAGGGTCGTGACGTGACGGGCGTGGTCGGCGCGCTCGACGAGAAGTACCTCGACACCTTCGGGCGCGGGCGCTACCAGGGCGTCGCGCGCGACCACTTCGTCGAGGTCGATCTCGGCGACGACGCGCCGCGTGAGGGGCCGCTCTACCTGATCGCTCAAGGCTGGATGCACCCGACCGACTCGTCGATCAACGTCGCGATCAGCCAGGGGCGCGACGTGAGCGCCAGGCCCCTGAGCCTCGAAGTGCCGGACGGCCGCGGCGGGTGGGTCGTCGCCGCGCCGAACTTAGGGTTCCCCGCCGGGCGCAAGAAGATCTGCCTCTTCGATCTCTCGCGCGTCTTTCGTCCGGGCACGCCGCGCCGCCTGCGCCTGCGCACCAACCTCGAAATCTTCTGGGACTCCATCGAGTGGGCGCGTGGTTTACCGGATGCGCAGTTAAAGACGATCCGGCTCGACCCCCGGACGGCAGACCTGCGCTACCGCGGCTACTCCGTCATCGCGCGCCCCGACGACTCTTCGCCCGAAGTGCCGGATTACCAGCGCCTCGCCGCCTCGAAGCAGGTCTGGCGCGACCTCGTCGGCTACTACACGCGCTTCGGCGACGTGCGCGAGCTGCTCTCGCGCGCCGACGACCGCTACGTGATCATGAACGCGGGCGACGAGATGGCTGTGCGCTTCGACGCGCCGCCCGCGCCGCCCGCGGGCTGGGTGCGCGACTTCGTCATCGCCGGCGACGGCTGGATCAAGGACGGCGATTTCAACTCGACCTTCTCGAAAACGGTGCTCCCTTTGCCTTACCACGAGCGGCGGGAATACACTTCCCCTCCCGGCAGGCTTGAGGACGAAGAGGTCTACCGCCGCCACCCCGAAGACTGGCAGACGTACCACACGCGCTACGTCACGCCCGATATTTTCCAGCACGCACTGAGACCACGCCAACGGAGATGACACGCAGCAGCAGTCGCGCCGCGAGGGTTTTGCTCGCACTCTTTTTCGTCGGCCTGATCGCCACGCCCGTCGTGATCAGGCGGCTCGCGGCGCGGCGCGCCGCCGCGCGCTCGGACGTTGACGCCAGATCGGCGCTCTCCCGCTACGGCTTCCGCCTCGAAGAGGTCGCGCGCGCCTCCGGCATCGACTTCGTCCACCAGGCCCCGACGCTCGACCGCAAACTCGATCACATCATGCCGCAGGTCGCCTCGATGGGCGCGGCGGTCTCGATAGCCGACTTCGACCGCGACGGCTGGTCGGACATCTACGTCGCCAACAGCGGCGAGGGCAGCCGCAACGCGCTCTACCGCAACGCGGGCGACGGCACGTTCAAGGATGTCGCGCCCGAACTCGGCCTGGCGGACGTGAACCGGCCGGGCACCGGCGTCACGATGGGCGCGGTCTGGGGCGACTACGACAACGACGGCTACGAGGACCTGTTCCTCTACAAGTGGGGACGGCCCGAGCTGTTCCACAACGAGGGCGGGCGCTCGTTCACGCGCGCGTCGGAGAAGGCCGGGCTCCCGCAGTGGGTCAACGCCAACACCGCCGTCTGGCTCGACTACGACGCCGACGGGCTGCTCGATCTCTTCGTCGGCGGCTACTACGCCGAGGACGTTGACCTGTGGCGCCTGAAGACGACGCGGATCATGCCGGAGAGTTTCGAGTACGCGAAGAACGGCGGCCGCAAGTACCTCTTCCACAACACGGGCGGCGGCACGTTCGAGGAGGTCGCCGAACGGTTGGGGATCGATAGCCGCCGCTGGGCTTTGGCCGCCGCCGCCGCAGACCTGCGCGGCACGGGTCGCCCCGATCTCTTCGTCGCCAACGACTACGGCGTCTCGGAACTCTACCTCAACGAGAATGGTAAACATTTCCGCGAGGCGGGCGAGCAGGCGGGCGTCGGCTTCGCGCCCAAGAGCGGGATGAACGCCGCCTTCGGCGACATCCTCAACCGCGGCAGGTACGCCATCTACGTCTCGAACATCTCCGAGGAGGGCGTGCTCATACAGGGCAACAACCTCTGGATACCGGAGGAGGGCGCGCAGGGCGACGTGCCCCGTTACGATAACCTCGCGCGCGACATGGGAGTCGAACTGGGAGGCTGGAGTTTCGGCGCGCAGTTCGGCGATCTCAACAACGACGGCGCGCTCGATCTCTACCTCGTCAACGGCTACGTCTCCGCAGACCGTGGTAAGAGCTACTGGTACGATTTCTCGAAGGTCGCGGGCGGCAACACCGCGATCATCTCCGACGCCGCCAACTGGCCCCCCATGGAGGGGCGCAGCCTCTCCGGCTACCAGCAGAAGCACGTCTGGCTGAACGACGGCGCGGGGCGCTTCGTGGACGTGGCGCAGGCGGTCGGCGCGAATGACAATTACGACGGGCGCTCCGTCGCCTTCGTCGATCTCTGGAACCGCGGCGTGCTCGACGTGGTGGTCGCCAACCAGCGCGGGCCGCTGCTCGTCTACAAGAACACCGCCGCGCTTGGGAACGAGTGGATCGACTTCGAGCTCGAGGGAACGGCGGGCAACCGCAGCGCCATCGGCGCGGAAGTCCGACTCTTCTGGAACGGCCGGCAGCAGGTGCAGCAGGTCGCGGGCGGCAGCGGCTTCTGCGCGCAGAACCAGCGCCGCCTCCACTTCGGCCTCGGCAGAAATGCGCGCGTCGAGCGCGCGGAGATTCGCTGGACTTCGGGTAAAGTTCAGACGCTGGGGAGCCCGGTCACGGGTCAGATCAACAAGGTGAAGGAGCCCCTATGAGCCGACAGGCGAGCGCCCCGGTCGCCCCCCCGCCCGCGCTCGAAGCGGGCGGCGGCGGCGGCGGGCATAGGCGGGTGATCAGTATAGACAGCCGCTTCGTCCCGCCCGTCTTCATCACCTGCATCCTGCTCGCGGGTCACCTCTCGTTCGGGATGCTGGAGAGCTACCAGAAGACCGCGCTCGCGATCCTGGCCGCCATCGCGACCGAGTTGGCGCTCTCGCGCATCTTCGCCGGCAAGTGGCCGCATCTGGCGAGCGCCTACATCACCGGCATCAGCGTCGGCATCCTGGTGCGCTCGCCCGCCTTCTGGCCCTACGCGCTGTGCAGCATGATCTCGATCACGTCGAAGTACGTGCTGAGGGTGCGCGGCCGTCACGTCTGGAACCCGTCGAACTTCGGCATCTGCGTGATGCTCTTCCTCGCCTCCGAGACGGTGGCGAGCCTGAGCATCCAGTGGGGCAACTACCTCTTGCCGCTCGTCGTCATCTGGGCTCTGGGGTTCGTCATCGTCTGGCGTCTGAGGCGTTTTCACATCACGGCGACTTACGTGGTCTCGTTCGTCGCACTCTCGTTCCTGCGCAGCGCCGTCACGGGCCACCCGTGGGAGGCCGAGATCGCGCCGATCACCGGCCCGATGTACCAGCTCTTCATCTTCTTCATGATCACCGATCCGAAGACGACCGTGCGCACGCGCGTCGGGCAGTGCGCCGTGGCATTTACTGTCGCTCTCGCCGAGGCGGTTTTGCGCCTCGCGCAGGTCGTCCACGCGCCCTACTACGCGCTCTTCATGGTCGGCCCCATGGCGAACCTGCTAGAAATCTGGCTGACCTCGCGTAAGGCGACGCGCGGCGCGGGCGGCGCGCAACCATCCGCCGCCTAAGCTCTAACGTTCGTTCGAGTCTTCCTCATCAGCCAGGACAAGGAATGATCAGGATGCGACGAAGCTCCGTCTTCTACTGTCTACTGTGTGTGCTCGCCCTCTTACCCGCGGGCTGTAAACAGGCCGCGAACGCGCCGGGCGCGCAGCCGCCGCCCGCCGACCAAGCCTCGACGCTAGCCGCGACGCCGACGCCCACGCCGACGCCCGACGCCCCGCGCCCTTCCGGCCCCGTCGAGTTCACGGACGTGACCGCGCAGGCTGGGATCCGCTTCAAGCACAACAGCGGCGCGTTCGGCAAAAAGTACCTGCCTGAGACCATCGGCGCGGGTGCGGCCTTCCTCGACTATGATAATGACGGCTGGCAGGACATCCTGCTCGTCAACTCTGCGGACTGGCCGGAGCATAAACAGTCTCGAACGACGCCCGCCCTCTACCACAACAATCAGGACGGCACGTTCGCCGACGTGACCCGTCAGTCGGGCCTCGCCGTCGAGATGTACGGCATCGGCGCGGCGGTCGCCGATTACGACAACGACGGCAACGAGGACATCTACGTCACCTGCGTCGGCGCGAACCACCTCTTCCGCAACGCGGGCGGGGGGAAGTTCCAGGACGTGACGCAGCGCGCGGGCGTCGGCGATCCCGGGTTCTCGACCAGCGCCGCGTGGTTCGACTACGACAACGACGGCCGCCTCGATCTCTTCGTCGCCAACTACGTCGCGTGGTCGGTCGAGACCGATCAGTACTGCTCGCTCGACGGCAAGAACAAGTCGTACTGCACGCCGCAGGCCTACAAGGGGCAGAGCTCGACCCTCTACTACAACCGCGGAGGCGGCGCCTTCGAGAACGTCACCGAGCGCGCCGGGGTGAACGATCCGACGGGCAAGGCGCTCGGCGTCGCGCTCCTCGACTACGATGGCGACGGCCGCCTCGATCTCTTCGTCGCCAACGACACGGAGCCGAACAAGCTCTACCGCAATCACGGCAACGGCGCCTTCACGGACGAGGCGGTCGCGGCGGGCGTGGCGTTCAGCGAGGCGGGCACGGCGCGCGCCGGGATGGGCGCGGACGCGGGCGACTACGACGGGACGGGGCGGCAGGGCATCGTCGTCGGCAACTTCACGAACGAGAGCATGGCCCTCTACCGCAACGACGGGACGGGCCTCTTCACGGACGACGCGCCGGGCTCCGGCATCGGCAAGGCGTCGGCGCAGTCGCTCACCTTCGCCACCTTCTTCTTCGACTACGATCTGGACGGGCTCCTGGACATCTTCGCCGTCAACGGCCACGTCTCAGACGACATCGGCGTCGTGCAGCCGAACGTGAAGTACGCGCAGCCGCCGCACCTCTTCCGCAACAAGGGCCGGAAAAAGTTCGACGACGTGAGCGCGCGGCTGGGACGCGCCCTGCAGCGCGCCATCGTCGGGCGCGGCGCGGCTTACGGCGACTTCGACAACGACGGCGATCTCGATCTGCTCATCACGACCAACAACGGCGCGGCGCGTTTGCTCCGCAACGACAACGCCAACCAGAACGATCTGCTGAGAGTCCGCCTCGTCGGCGCGCGGTCGAACCGCGACGGGATCGGCGCGAAGGTCACGCTGAAATCCTCGAAGGGCGCGAAAGGGTTCGCGATGGTCAAGACCGGGTCGAGCTACTGCTCGCAGAGCGAGCTGCCGCTCACGTTCGGCCTCGGCAAGCCGGAGGAGGGCGTGACGCTGACGCTGGAGATCACCTGGCCCAGCGGCGGGCGGGATACGCTCTCGGATGTTAAGCCGAACCAGTCGCTCACGGTGCAGGAGGCTAAAGGCGTGCTCTCCGCCGCGCCAATCGTCTTCGCCAGGCCCGCGCCTTCGCCGCAGGCGACGCAGCCGCAGCAACCTCAACCGCCGCGTTAGCGAGACCACGTCATAGCGCGCCGCCATGAAAAGCAGCGCCCGCGCGACGGACGAACCCCCGCCGCGCGGGCGCTGTCTTATCGCGATTTGCAGTTGAGTGCGACTGATGTGCGAGGACGGTAGGGGCAGGGCTCGTCCCTGCCCGATGAG
>DATLMC010000177.1:0-10629 GCA_035537435.1 Pyrinomonadaceae bacterium
CGGCGTCGACCTCGAAGCCGGTGGCGGAGAAGCCCCGGCGCGCGAACTCGGCCGCCAGAGGCAGCCCGACGTAGCCCAGGCCGATCACGCCGATGCGCGCCCGCCGGCTCTCGATTAACCCCTTCAGCTCTTCTTTGATCACGTCAGTATGTAGCAGCCTTTACCAGGCTGATGAAAGATTAAGAATACGAACACTCAGGCGGAAATACATTCTTTGTCGGTCGAGAATCTCAGCGCGTGCACGTGCTCGCGCAGGGAGATCTCAAATCGCCGCGCCTCCTCGATCTCGGAGAAGGCGAGGGCGCGCAACTCCTGTTCGATGCGGCGGCGATAGTCGGAGACGAGCGAATCGGAGACGCCGAGCCGCGCGGCGGCTTCGAGCTGCGTCACGTGATCGGGACAGAGGTAACAGTGCCAGAGCACGCCGAGGATGCGGTCGTACTGTTTAGACTTCCCGCGCACCGAGTCGCGCAAGCCCTTCAGGAACGCGTCGACGTAGCCGGCGGCGGCCTGCTCGGATTCCCTGCGCAGCAGTCCCTGCTCCGGGTTCTCTCTCGTGTCGGCGGGCTCGAAGACGCGGCCGTCGTCCGAGTCGTCGCCGCCCAGTGGGACGAGGTAGATGTCCATCACGGGCAGGCGCGACATGACGAGGCTGCGCAGCGAGCGCACGTCTACGGGAGCGTCGCAGGCTTCGAGGACGGAGACGATCAGGTCTTCCAGATCGGAGTTGCTGATGATGATCTGCGAGTCGCCGGTGCAGCCGACCATGCGCGTGTCGCGCTGGCGCACGGGGATCAGATGCGCGCGCTGCTCAAGCTCCTGCGCGCCGCGGCGCGGCTTGCCGTCCGCCCACTCGGAGAGACCGTAGACGCGGTCGGCGAGCCGGCGGTGCTGCTCGTCCTCGCCCTCGGCGGCGGCGGCGACGGCGTCGAAGCGGCGGAAGTTGGCGCTCGACTGGATGATGGTCGAGATGCGGCGCGCGAGGCGGTAACTCTCGGGGTGACGTTTACGCAACTCCGCCGTCAGCAGGTTGGTCAGCTCGATCTGCCCGATCTCGCACTCGATCTCGGCGTCGGACATATCGGTTTCGAGGTAGTGCTGGAAGCGACCCTTGGCGAGCAGCGTGACGAACAACTCCTGCGTGAGATCGACGTAGGCGTTGCCGCGCTCGCCGCCCTCGACGAGGAGGCCGGCGCTCTGCGAAGCGCGCACGAGCGGGTGGTTGCAGACGAGGCGGTGCAGCTCCGCCCAGAGGTGTGTCACGTCCGAGCGACGCAGCGACTCCACCCAGCGCGCCAGGCTTGCGCGCGCCGCTGAGCGCGACCGCGCGCGGGAACCTTCGGGCGCGCCCGTCTTAGGGTTCGATTGCTGGTTGTGATTGGCGGAAGTTGCAGCCATTAGTCTATCGCCTTGCTAGCTCGGGCCGCCGGGGCAAAGCCCTCCCGCGGCGCGGCGCACCACTCTTCCCTCTAGCAACGTTTTAAGGATTTAGAGATGGGGTTCTACTCCTGACTGGCGCCCGGACCGCCGGGCGCGCCCCGAGGGATGATGCGGCGTCTGTAGGCTTGTCAATCGAGACTGGCAGCCGAAGGTCTTCTTCCTGCTGTGCACCGGGAGAGTGGACGCCCATTATCCATTAGGTTCGGCGTCGAACGCAATCATCGTCCCGCCCGCGGCTAACACCGGGCGAAGCCGAAGAAGTACAGTCATCGTCCGTGTCAGGTGAGAGGTAACAATGGCGCACGCAGGTGAGTTGGAAATCGCGCCGTCGCTCGCGAGAGTGTGTCGGAACGTGTCGGGCGGCCCGCGGCTCTGCTTTAGGGGGTTTGAAGTATCAACCGGTAGTCCGTGCCGGCGAAGACCGCAAGGGGAACGGCGCGGTCGACCGGATGGGGGGCAGGAGGCTTTCAATGCTCCCCGACAACAAGGATATTAACAACTAGCCCGGCTTTGAGCAACATCTTTTTACGGCGGCGGCAAAACCTTGAAAAAGCGGAGGAAAATAGTTTTCGGGCGGGTCCGAAGTTGTGGAAAGGCGTGTGCATTCGCGCTTTCCTTTTGATGGTTCATCGAAGTGCATAATCAGCAGAGGTTAAAGAACCCCCGCCTCACCTCGGTGCTTGCCCTCGATCCGTGCTGTGCCTGTTCTGCGTGCGCCGCGCCTCGTCGGGGCGAACCCTGCGGGGCTCGCGGCTCGCGCGAGATCGGAATTTTCAGGGAGCAGAACATGCGTTCTTTCAGCACAGTGACATTCTGCAAGCGCCGGGCGTGCCCCTCGTCCGGGGTGCTGCTGCGCTATCACGGCGCGAAGCTCACGCGGGAGGCCAAGCGTCGCGTGGGCGAGCACGTCTCATCGTGCGACTTCTGCGGCGCGGAGTTGCAACTGCTCTCCAGATTCCCCCCGAAGGGCGCACCCAAGTTCCCTCCCGCGCGCATGCCCTGGCACCTCTACCGCCTCGCCAAAGACCTGCTCCTGTACCCGAATGGCAACATCACCCGCACGGTTGAGGCGCTCTACGAGGTGCGCAGCCTGACGCTGACCGACGCCTGAGACTCGCGCCGGCCCCCGCCCCCGACCGCCGCGAGCCTCAGCTCCACGCCCGACTCCAAGGCTCTCCGCCGCCGCCCGCGTCAGCCGCCGGCCGCCTGACTCCTCCGAGCGACTTACAACCCGCGATCCTTACTTTAATCATCCGTCGCGCCCGCGCCGTCGTACAGCTCCTCGATCCGCGGGCCGAACTTCTCGTCGACGACCCTGCGCTTGATCTTGAGCGTCGGCGTCATCTCGCCGCCGTCGATGGAGAACTCTTCGGCGAGGAGCGCGACGCGGCGGACGCGCTCGTAGTCGTGCAGCGTCGAGGTGAGTTGTGCGACCTCGCGCTGGACGAGCCGCACCGCCGCCGGTTCGCGGCTGAGGGCGGCGCGGTCGGCCTTGCCGGGGCGCGCGCCGTTCTCCCCCCCGCCCTCGGCGAGGGCCGCGTGCAGCGCCTCCCAGTCGGGCACGACGAGCGCGGCCGGCTGTTTGCGCCCCGCGCCGACGACGACCACCTGATTGACGAGACTACTCTGCTTGATCAGGCTCTCGATCTGCTGCGGCGCGACGTACTTGCCGTTCGACAGCTTGAACAGCTCCTTCATCCGGTCGGTGATGAAGAAGTGCCCGTGCTCGTCCTCGAAGCCCACGTCGCCCGTCTTGAACCAGCCGTCCTCGGTAAACACCGCGCGCGTCTCCTCCGGCTTGTTGAAGTAGCCTGGCATCACGCTCGGGCCTTTCACGAGGATTTCGCCGCCCGCGCCGATCTTCATCTCCGTGCCGGGGAACGGCAGGCCGACCGAGCCGACCTTGTTGTCTTCCGGCCGGTTCGCCGAAGTGATGCAGGTCTCCGTCATGCCGTAGCCCTGCAGGATCGGGATGCCCGCGGCGAGGAACGCATACGAGAGCGCGGGCGAGAGGGGCGCGCCGCCCGAGACGAAGAAGCGGAGCCGCCCGCCGACGCCCTCGCGCCACTTCGAGAAGACGAGGCGGCTCGCCACGTCCTGTTGCAGATCGAGCAGCGGGGGGACGCGCTCCCGCCGGTCGCGAAACTGCGCGTGCCGCCGGCCCACGTCGAGCGCCCACTCGAAGAGCGTGCGCCGCCAGCCCCGCGCGGTCGTCCCCTTCTTGACGATGCGGTGGTAGACCTTCTCGAACATCCGCGGCACGGCGGTCATCACCGTCGGGCGCACGTCGCGCAGGTACTCGGCGAGCTGCTCGACGGAGGGCGCGTAGTGGACGGCGACGCCGTTCCAGCAGAAGACGTAGAAGACGGCGCGCTCGAAGATGTGCGAGAGCGGGAGCACCGAGAGCGAAACGTCCGAGGTGCGGATGGGGAGCGCGCTCGTGATCGCGTAAACGTTCGAGACGAAGTTGCCGTGCGTGAGCATGACGCCCTTCGGCTCGCCGGTCGTCCCCGACGTGTAGATGATCGTCGCGAGGTCGTCGGGCCGGAGCGAGTCGATTGATCGGTCGAGCCGCGCGGGCTCGCGCGCGTCGTCTTCCGCGCCCGCGCGCTCGATCTCTTCCAGCGTCGTCGCGCCCTCGACCTCCGACGCCGAGTCCGCGTCGAAGAAGACGATCTTCTCGACGCCCGCGGCTTCGACGCCTGAGCGCGCGTGCCGGAAGGTGCGGCGGTTCGAGACGAGGAGCACGCGCGCCTCCGAGTCGGAGAGGATGTAGCGCACCTGCTCGACGGCCTGCGTCGTGTAGACGGGGACGTTGACCGCGCCGAGGCTGAGGATGGCGAGGTCGGCGAGCGACCACTCGGGCCGGTTCTCCGAGAGCAGCGCGACGCGGTCGCCGGCGCGGACGCCGAGCCCGCGCAGGCCCGCGGCGACGGCGCGCACGCGCCTGACGAACTCCGCCCCGGAGATGCGCCGCCACTCGCCGCCGCTCCTGTGGTTCAGGGCGTCGGGCTTCGCGTGCCGCGCGAGCGCGGAGAGGCACAGCCGCGGCAGCGTCTCCGGCGCGTCGTGCGCTTTGGTGGCGGGCTCGCTCATCTTCTTCTTAAGACCGTGAACCGTGAACCGTAAACCGTGACAAGAAAGATCAGTAATTCTCTTGTCACGGTTTACGGTTCACGGTTCACGGCTTTTAACCCTGTCGGCGAAATAGGAGATCGTCCGCTGCAAGCCCTCGCGCAGGGCGACGCGGGGCGTCCAGCCGAGCAACGCTTGCGCGCGCGTGATGTCGGGCTGGCGCTGGCGGGGGTCGTCTTGCGGGAGCGGGCAGAACTTGATCCTGACCTCGCGCCCGCACAACTCTGCGACCTGCTCGGCGAGCTGGCGGATGGTGAACTCGCCGGGGTTGCCGAGGTTGACGGGCGCGTTGATGTCGTAGCCCTGGCCCGCCTCCTTATTCATCAGCCGGACGAACGCCTCGACGAGATCGTCCACGTAGCAGAACGAGCGCGTCTGAGAGCCCGTGCCGTAGAGCGTCAGCTCCTCGCCCCTGAGCGCCTGCACGATGAAGTTCGAGACGACGCGCCCGTCGTCTTCGAGCATGCGTGGCCCGTAGGTGTTGAAGATGCGCGCGATGCGGATGTCCACGCCGTTCTGCCGGTGGTAGTCCATCATCAGCGTCTCGGCGATGCGCTTACCTTCGTCATAACATGAGCGGAGGCCGATTGGGTTGACGTGCCCCCAGTAGTCCTCTGTCTGCGGGTGGACTTCCGGATCGCCGTACACCTCGGAGGTCGAAGCCTGAAGGATGCGCGCGCGGACGCGCTTGGCGAGACCCAGCATGTTGATCGTGCCCATGACGTTGGTCTTCACCGTCTTGACCGGGTTGAACTGGTAGTGGACGGGCGAGGCGGGGCAGGCGAGGTTGTAAATCTGATCCACTTCCAGGAGGACGGGCTCGATCACGTCGTGGCGCAGCAGCTCGAAGCGCGGATCGTTCAGCAGGTGCGCGACGTTCTCCCTGCGCCCCGTGAAGAAGTTGTCGAGGCAGAGCACCTCGTGCCCGTCGGCGAGCAAACGCTCGCACAGGTGCGAGCCGATGAAGCCCGCGCCGCCCGTGACCAGTATCCTCATCTCGCTTGCGTGACCCTTCTTTAACTCGCCTGCCGCGCGCCCGATGGTAACACGACCGCGCCGCGCCCGACCGCGCGCGGCGTTGGCGCGCCGCGACGGGCGCGCCGCACCCTCACACGCCTAAATCCAGAATGTCCTTTTTGTCGTCGCCGGTTTCAAACGCGGGCTCGCCCTCTGCCGCAGCCGCAGCCGTCGCCGCCGACGCGTCCGCGCCGGCGATGGTCAGGGGCGCTTCGTCGTCGATCTCGCGCGGCGAGTCCGCGCCCGCGGAGACGGCGTGCGTCGGGCGGTCGGTCTTCCTGCGGCGGCGGCGGCGGCTCGGCTGCTCGACGCGCGAGCCGAGCGTGGCGAGCGCGGCGAGCATCAGGAAGAGCAGGGCGTTGGCGGTCGTGTGCAGCGTGAAGTCGAAGAAGCTGTGGACGAGCACGGCGAAGCAGCCGGTGAGCGCGCCGAGGGCGACGCCGCGGCGCTCTGCGTCGCGCGACTCCATGCGCCGGAAGCCCGCGCGGAAGAGCAGCGCGACGAACGAGAGCGCGAGCACCGCGCCGACCACTCCGGCGTCCGAGACGACCTGCAAGTAGTCGTTGTGCGCCTGCTCCAGGCGGTAGACGCGGCCGTTCGTCTGGTCGTAGCGGCTGTAGGCGACGCCGAAGGCCCCGAGCCCGACGCCGGTGAGCGGCTGGTCGTGAATCATGTGGAGCGTGGCGCGCCAGAACTGGGCGCGCCCGGTCGTCGGGTCGTCGGCGTTGACCGTGCCGACGAGACGCGCGAGCGCGCCCTCGCCGCCGAAGAAGATCGCGCCGAGGAAGAAGGCGACGATCAGGACGGAGCCGAGGGCCGCGCGCACGGCGACGCGCCGCAGGCGCACGCCCCTGCCCTCCTTCTCCGCCCCCTCGCCCGCCCCTCCCCGCCTGACGCCCGCCGAGACGACGAGGACGAACATGATCTCCGCCGCGAGGCTCAGCATCCCGCCGCGCGAGTTCGTCAGCACGAGCGCGAGCGCCATGATCAGTGAGAGGAAGGCGTAGAGGAAACGCTTGTCGCGCTCGACCGCGCCGCCGAAGAGGAGGCCGAGCGGGAGCGCCAGCGCCAGCTCCATGTAGCCCGCGAAGTGGTGGCGGTTGATGAAGGGTCCGAAGGCGAGCGACTGGCTGGTCTCGCGCACGCCGAAAATCTTGTCGGGGCTGACGAAGAACTGCGCCATCGAGAAGATCGCGAGCGCGAAGCCGAAGATCATCAGGACGCGCGCGAGCAGTCGCAGGCGGCGCGGGCTGTCGACGAAGGCGAGCGCGGCGGCGAAGTAGACGAAGAGCGACGCGATCTGCACGACGACGAGGCGCGTCGTGAACGGATCGAACGAGAGCGCGCGCGCCGCGCCCGCGCCGAGCGCGGAGGCGTCCGCCGGGGCCGAGCCCAGCGGCAGGAGTTGGACGAGGCCGACGGCGACGAGACCGAGCAGGGGGAGTTGCAGCGGGTTGCGGCTCAGGCGCAGACGGCGCGAGCGCCAGGCGTCGGCGCACCACGCGACGACGACGAAGCCGGCGCCCGCCTGAAAGATCGCGAGCGACCAGCTATGGACGGTGCCGAAGGCGAGAGCCGAGAGGATGACGGCGAGGCACAGCGCGAGGACGATGAAGCGGCTCGCGACCGTGCGCGCCGCGTCAGCGGGCGGGCGGTCGGCGCGCCGCGTCTCCCGCCTCTCCCCCCGCCGCCGCCGCTCGGGCGGCCCCCCTCTGCTGCTGCTGCTGCGGCCCGACGCGTTGGAGGCTGAAGTCGTCATACCAGATCTTACCGAAGATGGGGCACGCCTCATCCTTGCAGGGCTGCCGCCTGATGACCAGCAGGACGCCGTCGGCGTCCGCCGGCGCGTTGAACTCCACGGCGACCTGCTGCCATTCGCTCGTCCCCGCGGGCGCGGGCGCGGAGGTGCCGAGGGCCGCGCCGCCCTGCTTGACGCTGACCACGTCGACGACGAGCGTCGCGACGCTCTTGAGGCTCTCCGTGCGGACGAAGAATTCGAGTCGGTAGCGCGCGCCGGGCTCGACGGCGACGAGCTGCACGACGTTCGCGTACTGGATCGAGGAGGGCGCGTTGAAGGAGACGCGCAGGCTGCGCGCGCCCGCGTGTCGCACGCCCGGATCGACGCCCGTCTGCGCCTGCGCCACGGGCGTCACCGTCCATTCGAAGGCCCGCTTGCCGGGGGCGGCGGCGTCCTCCTCGAAGCCGCCATTCGTGATCTGCCCGGCGGCGGCGCGCGCGCCCCCCGCCGCCGCCTCGCGGTAGACCGAGAGCGCCAGGTTGATGCGCTTGACGGCGAGCAGGGCGTCGACGAGCGCGTCGCCCGCCGCGCGCTGCGCGCGCCTGTCCTCCGGGCTGAGCGTCGCCCAGAGCTTGAGCGCGTCGTCCGTGCGATTCTGCCCGAGCAGGTATGTGACCAGCTCGCCGCGCACGGACGGGGAGCCGGCGATGGCCGCCGTCACGCGCCCCACGTCGCCCCCGAAGATCGACCAGACGGAGGCGAAGATCGGGCCGCGCAGGGTGGTGTCCGACTCCGCCGCGCCGCGCAGCTCGACGAAAGCCTCATCTTCGCGCCCGGCGCGCAGCAGCAGGTTGCCGAGATACCAGCGCGGCATCACGTAGTTGGGCGCGAGCTGGCGCGCGCGCCTGAGCGCCCTCTCGCCGCCCGCCGCGTCGCCCGCCTGCTCGCGCGCGCGCCCCAGCTCCATCCAGAGCCGGTAGTCGTGCGGCGAGAGGGCGGTCGCGCTCTCGAACTGCCGCACGGTCTCGTCGAGCGCGGCGGGCTCGAAGCTGCGGCGCGCGTAGACGCCGATGGTGAAATGCGCCTGCGGGTCGGCGGGCGCGAGCCGCGCCGCCGCGCGCGCGAACTGCTCGTTCGGCGGGTGGTTGGCGAGCGTGTCGCCGACGAACCAGCGCCCGCCCGCCCACACGCACGCCAGGGCCAGCACGGCGGGCACGACGAGCAGCGCTCGCCGCCACGGCGCGTCCACGTTCACGAGGGTGAGTTGATCTGACATTGGTGTGAGGAGTCGGGCGCCGGGGGTCGGGGGTTGCGGCGGAAGCCATCCTTTTTTCTGACCCCTAAACCCCCGACTTCTGGCCTCCGCTTTTAATCTTCCTCGCTGAGCGTGTCGATCTGTATGCGGAGGCGTCGGAGCGCGACGCGCGCCTCGCGGCAGACCTCGGTGATCTGGCGCACGCGCTCCTCGGAGAACTTCGTGCTGGAGAGCACCACCTCCTCGACGCGCTGCTGCTCGCAGATCGAGCGCAGGTTGCCGTTGCCGCTGAAGACGCGCAGCCCGTGGATGACGCGGCCCTGCTTCAACTTGTCGTCGTCGACGAAGCCGACGGGCGTGTAGCGCAGCTCGTCGTTGTTGAAAATCTCCCGGAGCAGCAGCTCCCCGCCGTCGCCCGCGCCGTAGATGAGCACGCGCCGCCCGCCGCGGGCCGACCCGGCGGGCAGGAGCTTGCGGAAGAGCCGGAACGCGACGCGGCTGCCGGCCAAGAGCATCAGGAGGATGATCGCGTCGAGCACGAAGACGGCGCGCGAGTAGCCCTCGAAGCGGAACGCGAAGAGGATGGCGAGCATCCCGCCGACCGATCCGACCGCGACCGCCTTCGCGTAGACCACGAGGTTGTCGACGCTCACGTAGCGCCAGATGCCGCGGTACACGCCCATCCCCAAAAACGCCGCCATCTTGAAGAAGATGAGGACGGGGACGGCGCGCAGGAACACGTTCGTCGCGCCGATCTCGGTGACGGAGCCGAAGAGGAGCAGGTAGGAGAAGTAGAACGAGAGCGTGATGAGCACCACGTCGAGCAGCACCTCGAAGATGCGCCGCTTGTAGGAGAGATCGACGAGGAAGGCGACAATCTGCTTCTCGCGCGCCGAGCGCAGCTCGTCCTCGTCGTACACCTTCACGCCCGCGAGGTAGACGCCCAGCAGCGTCAGCAGCACCGTGAAGACGAGGATGGCGGCGAGGCTCACGTCGAGCTTCACCTCGCGCACGAGCATCGCGAGCAGCCCTGAGAGCGCGGCGAAGCCGTAGAGCATCAGCACGGCGCGGCGCTCGCTCATGCCGAGCGCGACGAGGCGGTGCGAGGTGTGGTCGCGCCCGCCGCGCGCGGGCGAGCGGCCCGCGAGCCGGCGCAGCACGGTGACGAAGGCCGTGTCGAAGATCGGGATGACGAGGATTAGCACGGGCACGGCGAGGACGGGGAGGAACGAGCGCGAGCGCCCGCCCGCCGCAGACAGTAGCGCCGCGCTCGCGAGGAAGAAGCCGATGAAGAGCGAGCCGCAGTCGCCCATGAAGATCGACGCCGGGGTCGAGTTGTAGATCAGGAACCCGACGAGCGTGGCGGCGAAGACGGCGAGCATCAGCGCCTCGGTCGTCTGCCCGTTCGCCAGGAACGCGAAGGCGAGGAAGACCGAGGCGATGGCCGAGATGCCGGCGGCGAGCCCGTCCATGTTGTCGAGCAGGTTGACGGCGTTCGTGATGCCGATCAGCCAGAACAGCGTGATCGCCATGTTGACGGGCGGCGAAGCAGTCCACGGCAGCGCGAGCCCGACCGAGGCGGCCCCTCCGGCGGGCGCGCCGAAGTAGATGACGATCGCCGCGCCCATCACCTGCCCGACCAGCTTCTGGTACGGCTTGATGTGGAGGAGATCGTCGACGAACCCGACGGCGAAGAGGAACGCGCTCGCCGCCACCACGACCCAGGCCTGCGGCGAGTGCGGCACGAAGACGGAGTAGACGACGAGGAAGGCGGCGAGCATGGCCGCCCCCCCCATCATCGCCGTCGGCTTCTTGTGCCAGCGGTCGAGGCGCGGCTTGGCGACGAAGCCGACGCGCCGCGCCAGCCAGCTCACGAGCGGGGTCAGCGCCGCCGAGAGCGCGAACGCCGCGGCGACCGCCGCCATCTGTCGGGTGGTGAACACCATTGGCGAATTAGAGTTTATTGCAACCCTCTACGCGCTCATCTTCGCGTCTTTGCGCCTCCAGCGTGAGACTTGATCATCACGCTGGAGGCGCAAAGACG
>DATLMC010000178.1:0-8022 GCA_035537435.1 Pyrinomonadaceae bacterium
AAGTGCTGCGCCTCCTCGCGCGAGAGCGAGACGCGCGCGCGGTCTGGGCTGAAAGATTCCGGCGGCGCATAGAAACGGCGGAGGGACATGGGAGAAAGTGTGAACGATGAATGATGAACGATGAAGTCGGATCAATTAACAACGAGCGCGAGAGGATGAACCGGAAGCCGACTTTAATTCATCGTTCATCGTTCCTAGTTCATCGTTAAACTACGATCGCGATCCACTCGCCCGCCGTCATGATTTCACAGTCGGCGACGCCGAGCGCGGCGAGCGCGGAGCGCACTTCCGCGGCTTGCGCGTCGAGGATGCCGGAAAGGACGAGACGCGCGCGGGTCGCGCCCAGGAGCGCGGGCAGCAGCGGCAGGATCACGTCCGCCGTCAGGTTCGCGCAGACGAAGTCGGCTGACGCGCTCGCCCGGTCGATGGAGCCGACGCGGAAGTCGACGAGATCGCCCACGCCGTTCAGCCGCGCGTTCTCCCGCGCGATCTCGACAGCGTCGGCGTCCGTGTCGCAGGCTTCGACGCGCGCCGAAAGATTCAGCCTGGCGGCGGCGATGGCGAGGATGCCCGTGCCCGTGCCCACGTCGAGGAAGCTCGCGCCGTCGAAATGTTTTTCGATCGCTTCGAGGCAGAGCCGCGTCGTCTCGTGCGTGCCGGTGCCGAAAGCCATGCCGGGCTCGATGCGGATGACGATCCGTTCGCCGCCCGCGCCGATCTCGCTCCACGGCGGCGCGACGAGGAACCGCCCGCCTACCGCGACCGGCCGCCAGCTCTTCTTCCACTCGCCCAGCCAGTCGCGCGCCTCGACCTCGCGCGCGTGCATCTCGCGCACCGCGGACGACGGCAGCGCGTAAATTCGGAGCGCCTCGGAGAGCGCCGCGCGCACGCGCTCTCGGTCGGGCGGCGCGTCGAAGTAGGCGGACGCGCGCACGAGCCCCGCGGCGTCCGCCGCCACCGAACTCTCGGCGCCGAGCGCGCCCGCCTCCGAGAGCGCGTACTCCACCGCCTCCCGCGCGGCCTCTTCGAGCGTCAGGTCGAGTGCGTACCACATGAAAACCGTAAACCGTGACGGGTGACAGGTGAAAAACTTTTCCTGCTCGTCACCTGTCACCGTTTACTCGTCACGGGTTCTTATCCCTATCTCGTCCAGCGCGCGCTCGCTGTTGCGCCAGTTCTCCTGGACGCGTACGAAGAGTTCGAGGTAGACGCGGTGCCCGACGAGCCGCTCGATGTCGTGGCGGGCGGCGGTTCCGATCTCGCGCAGCCGCTCCGCGCCCTTGCCGATGACGATCTTCTTCTGCGAGGCGCGCTCGACGAAGATGGCGCAGTAGATGTGCGCGAAATCCTCGCGCTCCTGATCGTACTTCTCGGTGACGACCGCCGTGACGTAAGGGATCTCCTCGCCCGTCGTGCGCAGGATCTTCTCGCGCACGATCTCGGCGACCATCGCGCGCACGGACTGGTCGGTGAACTCGTCCTCGGCGAACAGGGGCTCGCCTTCCGGCAGGTGCTTGATGATTTCGGAGACGAGCGCCTCGACGTTCTCGCCCCGGCGCGCCGAGAGCGGCACGAAGGCGCGCCACTCGTACTGCTGGCCGTACCACTCCAGGAGCGGCAGGAGCTGCGCCTTGTCCGACACCTTGTCGGTCTTGTTCAGGACGAGCAGCGCGGGCTTTGCCGACTGTTTGACGAGGTCGAGCACGAAGCGGTCGCCGTTGCCCGTGGACACGCTCGCGTCGCGCATCAGGACGACCAAGTCGACGCCTTCGAGCGCGTCGTGGACGGCGGCCATCATGCGCCGGTTCAGGAGGTAGCCGGGCTGGTGCACGCCGGGCGTATCGACCAAAACGATCTGCCCTTCGGGCTTCGTGATGACGCCCTGAATCTGGTAACGAGTGGTCTGCGGCTTGTTCGACACCGCCGCGATCTTCTCGCCGACGAGCCGGTTCAGCAGCGTCGACTTCCCCGCGTTCGGCCTTCCGACGAGCGCGACGTAGCCGCTGCGGTAACTCGCGCTCGTCTGCGGGTCGCTGCGATCCTCCGGTGCGTTAGCTTTTGTCATCTGTCAGTAGGCGATGGCGCAACAGGCTTTCCAAGTTGTCGGAAATCTCCGGCGCGTCGAGCATGGCGGCGAATTCCGCCGTCAGACGCCTGACGCGGTCAACGTCCAAGCTCGCGCAGGCGGCTAAAACCGACTCGATGTCCGCGGTATCTTTCGATCTCTGCGCGACGGCTTTGGTGACGATGAGGTCTTCGGGCGTCGGCAGCTTGAGACTCAGTCCCGCGATCTCAAACGTCGTGGCGCGCGCGATCATCTCGCGCTCAAACTCCAACGCGCCGAAAGTCAAATCAACACTCACGCCGCTCTGCTGATGTCGGAGCAGAAGGACGCGCGACGTAGCAGCGAACGCGAGCGCGTCGCCCAGGCGCGGCACAAAGCCGTAGCTTTCTCCGGCGCGAAAGAAGCCCTCCCAATCTTCCTGCTCAAGCCAGACGGTGAGATCAATGTCCTGCGTGGCGCGGGGCTGCGCGAGCAGGGAGACAGAGACGCCGCCGATCAACACATAAGGCACTCGCTCTGCGTCGAGCCATAGCGTCAAGTCCTGTAAAGCGGCGACGAAGCCTGTCGGTAGGTCAAGCTCTGGCACGGTATAACTCTCTGAGCTTTTGCCAGCGCGCACGCACTTCTTCCTCCCCAGTTCTGAGCCCTTCCGCCCAGCCGAGCGCCTGAGCCGCCTCGTACATGACGGCTAACTGTTCGAGCTTGAGCGCGAGCGTAGCTTCGCGCGCCTCGCGGTCGGTGAAGTCGTTCACCATCCGCCAGCGGGCTTTGAATTGACGGGCTTCTTCTTTATCCATTGCCTGGTCGCCGCACATGAAAGTTTCTCACGCGCCGCTATTTTATCATTGTTTTAGACGCCCGCGCTGTGGTTCTCGCGAGAGCAGCGTCGAGCAACCTAAGCGGTTCATCTTCGACCCTCAACTGACCTTCCTGCGAGAGACGGTACAGGCTGAGCGCGGACGAGTGCGCGCGCGAACGGAGGTAAGCCACTTCGACCGCCAGCGCGAGCGCGGCGTGTGTCTGGTTAATGCCCAGCAAGCCGCCTTCGAGACCTTGCCTCAACTCGACGAACAGACTCGCCAGCACGTCCGGCGCGTCCGGCTCGCCGCCGAGTATGTGCTCGATCTGCCTCGCTAGCGTCTTGCGATCAATCAGCGGATCGTCTTCGTCGTAGGGCTTGCCGTCTGCTGCGTTCACAGTCTGTTCTCCTATACCTGTTAGGCTACGACCTCGTTTTGTGTCAGCATTCCGATACAAAGTCAACTCCGTGCGTATCAGAATAGTGATTCAAAAATCCGCTAAAAGTCACACTCGATAGGTGATTTTACCTCTAATTATAGGAGAGGTGATACGTGGGCTGCGCGGTAAAAGTTAGCGATTGAAGACGTTCGACAATTCGGCTATGTTGAAGCCAATTATGATTAAGTTGACTGTGAAGGAGATTGCACAGAAAGAGGGAATTACTTCTCCAAGAGAACTGGAGCGGGCGACGGGTCTCTCTTACGCCACGGCGCACGCTCTATGGAACGGTCATCCTCGGATGGTTCAACTCGCGACGCTCGAATTAATCTGCACGCGCTTAGGAGTCAGACCGGGGCAGCTATTCGATTTTGAGCCTGACCAGAACAAATTAAATTCTCTTTTGAAATCTAAACGGCAACGAAGTGAAGTCAAGCGCCCGACGAAGAGAAGATAGGTTGAAAGAGAAGATTAATTGTGATCGAGCTACGAATCGAGCAGTTACTTGAGGAGCGCGGGAAGATTTTTTACTGGTTGGCGAAAGAGACGGGAATCGGGCACACAAGCCTGTGGCGGCTCAGACACGGAGAAGCCAAGACTATCAGCTTAGATTATCTCGAACGCATCTCCCGCGCGCTCGAATGTGAGCCGGGTGATCTGCTGTCCTTAGTGGATGACCCGCGAGCAACTAAGCGCGGGCGAAAGGCGAGGTAAGGTTAATCCGTTTTTGTAGGGGCAGGGCTCGTCCCTGCCCGCCGGGCGTCAGCGCGAATCAAGATGCGCGGTCATTCGATCTCGAATGACCGCGCATCATTGTTAGCGACCTGGCGGTCGCTGCGGGCAGGGACGAGCCCTGCCCCTACAGGTTTGTGGATCAGGCGTTCGCGCCCTGCTGCTGCGCCAACTCGCCGTTGAGCCTGAGGATTTCGAGGGTCATTTCGGCGGAGGCGTAGAGGTCTTTCACGTCGAGCCATTCTTTGACGGTGTGGATGGCGCGCATGCCGGTGCCGAAGTTGGCGCACTCGATGCCGCGCTTGTTGAAGATGTTGGCGTCGCAGCCGCCGCCCGACGAGCACGCCTCCACCTTCTGGCCGAGCCGGGCCGCCGCCTGATAAACCAACTGTACGACGCGCGACGAGTCGGGTACGTCCATCGCGTAGTACTCGCGCGAGACGTGCGACTCGACCCTCGCCTTCGTCGTTACTCCCGCGACCGTCACCTCCTGCTTCGCGGCGGCGTCTTCGAGGCACTTGATCATGTGGGCGGTCTGCGCTTCGAGCTTGGCGTCGTCGAGGGAGCGCGCCTCGCCGCGGAGCGTGACGAGGTTGGTGATGATGTTCGTCGCCTCGCCGCCGCGGATGACGCCGATGTTGGCGGTCGTCTCCTCGTCGATGCGCCCGAGCTTCATGTTGTGGATCGCCTCCGCGGCGATGCGGATCGCCGAGATGCCCTCCTCGGGGGCGACGCCGGCGTGCGATTCGAGCCCGAAGATTTTGAACTCCATGTGGTTCGCCGAAGGCCCCTTGGTGAAGAGGAAGCCGGGGTCGTCGGAGTCGAAGACGAGGCCGTACTTCGCCTTGAGCTTCGACACGTCCACGTGCTTCGCGCCGAGCAGGCCGACCTCCTCGCAGATCGAGAAGACGGCCTCGATGGGCGCGTAAGGGATGTGCTGTTCCTGCAGGCAGCGGATCGTCTCGATGATGACCGAGCAGCCCGACTTGTCGTCGCCGCCGAGCACGGTCGTCCCGTCGGTGCGGATGATGTCGCCCTCGACGATGGGCTTGACGCCCTCGCCGGGCACGACCGTGTCCATGTGCGCCGACATCATGATCGTCTCGGCGTCGGGGATCGTGCCGGGGAAGCGCGCGATGACGTTGCCGGAGTTGCCGCCGACCTTCTCGCCGGCGTCGTCGATCTCTACTCGCGCGCCCATCTCCTCGCAGTAGTTCTTGATGCGCTCCGCCACGTCGCGCTCTTTGCGCGAGACCGAGTCGATCTGCACGAGTTCGAGCAGAAGATTTTTGATGCGTTCCTGGTTGATCATCCCGTTAAGCCTCCGGCAAGTGTCGAACCGTGATCTCGGGGCGCGCGAGCCGCACGAACTGAGAACCACCGGCGTGAGATTGGAAAATTACGCGTAGCCCCATCCTACTACACGCCGCGGCGGGCGCGCCACAGGCGCGGGCGGCGCGCGGCGGCTTAGTTCGAGCGGCGTGCGCGCGAAAGGGCCGGCGCGCCTGTGACGGCGCGCCGGCCCTTTCGCGCGTGCGTGACGGTTGCGGCTGATCGCTCAGCGCGGCCGCCGGTCAGTGGTTACTGTTGCCGTTCCGGTTAGAGCCGGAGCGGTTGCCGTTGTTCGAGTTGATCGAACGGACGCCGGACGTGTTCTTGTTGCCGTTGTCGTTCGTCAGGACGGCCGTCCCTTCCGAGACCGTCCGGCTGTTGGCGTTCTTCGGCAGGTTGGCGTTCGAGTCGACGAGCCCGTCGCGCCCCTGCGCGTTGCCGTTGCCCGCGTTCGCGTTGGTCGCGCTCGCGTGGTTGGCGTTGTTCGAGTTGTTCGAGTTGTTGGCGTTGCCGTTACCGTTCGTCCCCGCGTCGCACGCCGTGAGCGTCGACGCGAGCGCGAGGGCCGCCAGGATCGCTGAAGTCCGTCTCATGTGTCCCTCTCCTCCTCAGATCGTTTCCGTGAGCCGTACTTAGCGGTAGATGTTCTCGCCGCGGTTCGTGCGGAACTGGTTCTCGAAGTACTCGGCGTCCTCGTCCGAGCGCGCGTTGACGCCCATCAGGATGCCGCCGTCGCGGATGCCCTTGTCATACTCCTTGGCGCGATCCTCGGGGATGCCGTGGCCGACCAGCGCGCCGATGAGCCCGCCGGTGAGACCGCCCGCGCCCGCGCCCGCGATACCCGCGGCGAGCGGACCGGCGATGAGCAGCCCGAGTCCGGGCAGCGCGAGCGTCGTGCCGATGGCCGCGATCGCCGCGATGGTAGCGCCGACGCCGCTGCCGATGGCCGCGCCCTTACCAGCGTCCTCCCAGGCCTTGTCGCCGAGGTCGGTCGCGCCGTCCTTCTTGTCACCCTTGAAGTAGGTGTCGCGCGTCTTGTCCGACATCATCAGATTCACGTCGTCCTGGCTGTAGCCGCGGCTCGTCAGCGACCCGTAGGCGCTCTCGGCGCTGTCCCTGTCCCTGAAGAGTCCCGTCACCATGCGCGAGCGACCCGGAGTCGCACCAGTTGTTGTATCTGCCATTGTATTTTTCTCCCTTTCAGTGTTGGTGTTGGAAAAGGGCGACGCTAAAGACGTTTGCGCCCGCGTCGGCCCGAAAAGTTATTCAGGACCTTACGCCCGCACGCTCCTACCCTTGATGAGCCTGTAGACGGCGAGCAGGACGAGCGCGCCGACGACGGCGAGCACTAGCCTCATGAAGAAGCCGGGGCGGCTCACGTCGCCCGCGTCGTTGACGCCGCCGTAGCCCAAGAGCGCGCCGCCGAGGAGGCCGCCGATGATCGAGCCGGCGATGCCGATGAGCATCGTGACGATCATGCCGCCGGGGTCTTTGCCCGGCATGATGGCTTTAGCTATCGCCCCGGCGATGAGCCCCAAAATGATTAAAGCGATAAACCCCATCTCTCAATCCTCCTGTGTGATTAGGCGTCGTCCCAAGCGGCTAATGCCCTGTTAGAAGTGCCGCCGTGTCCTGTTTTCGTATGCATTCGCAACGTGCGCTATGGGTATTGCAACCCGCCTGCCACGCACGGCCAAAACGGTTCGCGCGACGCCCAAACGATCTAAAAAAAACAGAAAGGTGATGAATTGACCGGGCCGGGGCGGGCGCGAAACACGCACCACGCGCGGGCCGTCGGTGAGGTTTAGTCGCGGGCTGCTTAGTCGGAGAGCGAGTCGAGCGCGCGCTGGAGCTCTTCGCGCGCGGCGTCGAGCGCGGCGGCGTCGGCGTCTGGCGCGACGCGGATCGGGGGCGCGATCGATACGCGCACGAGCGTGAAGGGGAGCGGCACCTGGAGGCGATCCCAGCTCGGCGCGGCGTAATAGCGGGCGGGGTTGAGCGTGAAGGGGAGGACGGGGCAGCCGGTCTTCTTCGCCAGCAGCACAGCGCCCATCTTGGCGACGCGGCGCGGCCCGCGGGGGCCGTCTATCGAGAAGCCGGTCGGGCAGCCCGCGCGCGCGAGGCGGATCATCTCGGCGAGCGCGCCCACGCCGCCGCGCGAACTCGACCCGCGCGCCGCGCCGTAGCCGAAGCGCTGGATGAAGCGCGCGATGTACTCGCCGTCGAAGCTGCGCGAGGTCATGACGACGATTCCGCGCCGCCGCCAGAAGTAGGTGCCGAGCATGATCTGATCGTGCCAGAAGGTGTAGATCGGCTGACGACCGTCGCGCGTCGCCGCCTCCCAGTTCTCCCGGCCCTCGACGCGGAAGCGCGCCGTCGCGCCCAGCGCCCGGATGAGCAGGTAGAAGACGAGGTCTGCGGCGCGGATCGCGAGCCGCTGCTTGAAGCCATAGGCGGAGATGTCGGCGTGCGCGTAGGCGCACTCGACGAGTTTGGCTTCGCGCTCGTCGCGCGCCGGCTGACGCGGTGTCTGATCTTCGACTGACACTGGCATGACAGTTCGACGGCGCGAGTCTAACAGAACCCTCGAAAAAATTTGTAGGCGCAGGGCTCGTCCCTGCCCGTGTCTCGCATAACCCAGCGGGCAGGGACGA
>DATLMC010000179.1:0-12332 GCA_035537435.1 Pyrinomonadaceae bacterium
GGCTCGTAAATCGAAAATCGTGAACCGTCAAGCGCGGAGAAGCCGGACGCTTCGCCCACCCGCGATCGACGATCCACGATTTTCCGCGTGACTAGCTCTGCATCGAGGCGAGGAACTCCGCGTTCGACTTGGTCTTGCCCAGCCGTTCGAGGACGACTTCCATCTGCTCGACGGGCGAGAGCGGGTTCAAGACCCGGCGCATGACCCAGATGCGCGCCAGGTCTTCCTTGCCGATCAGCAACTCCTCCTTGCGCGTGCCGGAGCGCTGGATGTCGATCGCCGGGAAGAGGCGCTTGTCGACGAGGCGCCGGTCGAGGTGGATTTCGCAGTTGCCCGTGCCCTTGAACTCCTCGAAGATGACGTCGTCCATGCGCGAGCCCGTGTCGACGAGCGCGGTGGCGATGATCGTTAAAGAGCCGCCCTCCTCGATGTTGCGCGCCGCGCCGAAGAAGCGCTTGGGGCGCGGGAGGGCGTTGGCGTCGATACCGCCGGAGAGGATTTTGCCCGAAGGCGGCACGACCGCGTTGTGCGCGCGCGCGAGGCGCGTCAGGCTGTCGAGCAGGATCACCACGTCGCGCTTGTGCTCGACGAGGCGCTTCGCCTTCTCGATGACCATGTCGGCGACCTGCACGTGGCGCGTCGGCGGCTCGTCGAACGTCGAGGAGATGACCTCGCCGTTGACCGAGCGCTGCATGTCCGTGACCTCCTCGGGCCGCTCGTCGATCAAGAGCACGATTAAGCTGACTTCCGGGTGGTTCTGCGTCACCGAGTTGGCGATGGCCTGGAGCATCATCGTCTTGCCCGTCCGGGGGGGCGCGACGATCAGGCAGCGCTGGCCCTTGTCGATGGGCGTGACGAGATCGATGACGCGCGCGACGAGGTTGTCGTTCGTCGTCTCCATCATCAGCCGCTCGTCCGGGTAGAGCGGCGTCAGGTTGTCGAAGAAGATTTTGTCGCGCGACTCGCCCGGGGCCTCGAAGTTGATCGCCTCGACCTTGATCAGCGCGAAGTAGCGCTCGCCCTCTTTGGGCGGGCGAATCTGCCCGGAGACGGTGTCGCCCGTGCGCAGGTCGAACTTCCTGATCTGCGAGGGCGAGACGTAGATGTCGTCGGGGCCGGGCAGGTAGTTGTACTCGGGCGCGCGCAGGAAGCCGAACCCGTCGGGCAGGGTTTCCAGCACGCCCTCGGAGAAGATGAGGCCGCTCTTCTCGGTCTGCGCGGCGAGGACTTTGAAGATCAACTCCTGCTTGCGCATGCCGGTCGCGCCGGGCACGTCCATCTCCTTGGCGATCTGCGTCAGCTTCGAGATCGACATCTCCTTGAGCGTCGCCAGGTTGAAGGTCGCGCCCTCGGGGGTCTCGTAGTCGCGCTCGTCCGTCAGGTCGATGGGCGTGTCGTCCACCGCCGCGGCGGTCGAAGCGCCGCGGTTGCCGTCAACGTCCTCTCTCGGCGTGCGGGTATTAGTGCGTGTGCGTGGTGTGCGTTGTGACATTGCCATTACTTTCTCTTCAGCCGCGCGGCGCGGTGTGCGCGCCGGGCGTTCGTCGTAACCTGTCCTTACTAACGACGAGTTGTTTTCAACCCGTGTCGTTTAACTTCCAAAGTGATGAAATTCGGCACCTCGCGTGCCGCGCGAACGATTACGTCTTGGTCAGGGATTAATGCCTCGGGCGCGCCGCTCACGGCGCGGCGCAAGGTGCGGCGATTGTTCCTGGCGGTCGTTTGCGAGGGGGAAGCGAAAGCTCCTTAAACGTCCGTCCGTCTGATCCGGTTCCGTCGTCGGGAGTGGTATCGGGGTCGAACCCTTTGATGCCGCCCGCGCCCCGCGCGTCGCCCCAATAAATTTTCACAGGGGGGGTGGTGAGACGGTCAGGGCGTCCGAGATCGCGCGCCACACTTGCTCGCGACCAGCGCCCGTCAGGGCCGAGAACGCGACGACCTCCACCGCGCCCGTCGCGCCGAGAACTTCGCTCGCGCGGCGCAGGTTTTTTTGCAACTCGTTCCGCGAGAGCTTGTCGGCTTTCGTGGCGACCACGAGACGCGGCTTGCCGTGGGCTCTCAGCCACTCGCTCAGTTGCAAATCCGATTTAGTGGGGTCGTGGCGCGAATCTACGAGGTGAATTGATAGCACAAGCCGCTCGCGCTTGGCAAGGTACGCCGTCACGATTTCTCCCCAGGATTCGCGCACCGTCTTCGAGACGCGCGCGTAGCCGTAGCCCGGCAGATCGACGAAGTGGAACTGCCGGTTGACGAGGAAGAAATTGATCGACTGCGTCCTCCCCGGCGTCGAGCTGGTGCGCGCCAAGCCTTTGACGCCGAGCAGGGAGTTGAGCAGACTCGACTTCCCGACGTTCGAGCGGCCGAGGAACGCCACTTCCGGCAGGGAGCCGCGCACCCAGTGGCTCTCCTCGAACGCGCTCTTGACGAACTCGACGCTCGAAATCTTCATCCGGACGATGGGCGACACTCGATGCGCCTGGCGCGGCTGCCTGTCGCCGCCCCGCGCGTCAAGCGCTCGCCGCTCCCTCGCGCGGCTGACCGGCCGCCGCCGCGCGCTGCGCGTTCATCTGCTTCGCGAACGCGCGCAAAGACTCCATGCGCTGCTCGGCGTCGGGCTGCCGCATGACGTACTTTTCGAGGTTGGCGAGGTACTGGGGCTGCTTCGACAGCTCGCGCATCTGCGTGATGAACGGGTGCAGCTTGGCGAAGACATAATTCTGCTCGCCGTTGGCGTCGGCGAACATCTGCTCGTCGATGGCCCCGTTGTTGACGAGCGAGCAGGCCATGTCCCAGTAGCTCACGACCATGCGGAAGTAGGCGCTCTTCTCGCCGCGCGCCGCCGCGACGACCTCCTCGATGGTCTCCGGGTTGAAGGTGAAGTACCAGTCGCGCGCCTGGCGCATGACCGCCTCGCGGCGCAGATCGTAGAGCTTGAGAATCAGATCGGCGCTCTCGTGTTCCTTGCTCATCTCGGTTCTCCTCAACTTGTTCACGGCGAAGACGCCGGATCATTTTCCGACGGCCTGACGAGTGCTGTGCCGCTCACGCGCTGGCGCGGGAATGAAACGGGCGGCGGGCTTTGCGCGGCGGACGCGCGTTTACGCGCGGGATTCGGCGTCGGTCTGTCGGCTTGATTCGGAAAGTGAACTTTACAGGCGAGGGGCGGGGAAAAGCAAGGATGGGGGCGGGGGATGAGGGGTGAACTAAGAGTTGTCTTCAGTTCACCCCTCGCCCCGCGCACCCATCCCTCGATCATTCCGCCATCGTGGGCGAGACCGGCGCGGGGGGCTCGGTCGTCCAGATGGGCGGCTGCGCCGTCTCGACCGCGGCGTCGGTCGGGCACGCGTCTTCGAGCGCGATGGCGAGCACCTCGTCGATCGATTCGACGAAGTGGAAGGTCAGGACGGAGCGCACCTCTTCGGGCACCTCCGCCACGTCCTTCTCGTTGTCCTTCGGGATGATGAGCGTCGTCACGCCCGCGCGGTGCGCGGCGAGCATCTTGTCCTTGATGCCGCCCACGGGCAGCACCTTGCCGCGCAGCGTGATCTCGCCCGTCATCGCCACGTCCTTGCGCACGGGCACGCGCATCAGGGCCGACGCCATGGCGGTCGCGAGCGTCACGCCCGCCGACGGGCCGTCCTTCGGGATCGCGCCTTCGGGGATGTGGACGTGCAGGTCGCGCTTGCGTATGTGTTCGAGGCTCATGCCGAGCCGCTCGCTGCGCGCCTTGATGCAGGTCAAGGCGGCTTGCGCCGACTCCTGCATCACCTCGCCGAGCTTGCCCGTGAGCTGCACGCCGCCGCGGCCGTTCGTCAGCGTCGCCTCGATCTGCAAGACCTCGCCGCCGACCTCCGTCCACGCCAGGCCCAGCGCGAGCCCGATCTCGCTCTCGGCGGCGGCGACCTGCTGGCGGAACTTGATGGGGCCGAGCATCTCCGCGATGCGCGCGGCGTCAATCGTCTCTTTGAAATCCTCGCCCGCGCCCGCGCCGACCTTCTTGCGCGCGACCTTGCGGCAGCACGCGCCGATCTCGCGCTCCAGGTTGCGCACGCCCGCCTCGCGCGTGTAGTGGCGGATGATTTCGAGCAGGCCGTCGTCGGTGAACTCGACCTGCGAAGGCGTGAGCCCGCTCCCCTCGGCCTGCTTCACGACGAGGTGGCGCTTGGCGATCTCCAGCTTCTCGCGCTCGGTGTAGCCGGAGAGGCGCAGGATTTCGAGCCGGTCTTGCAGCGCGGGCGGGATCGTGTGGAGCACGTTCGCCGTCGCGATGAAGAAGACCTTGGAGAGATCGTACTCCACGTCGAGGTAGTGATCCTGGAACGTGTTGTTCTGCTCCGGGTCTAAGACTTCGAGCAGGGCGGCGCTGGGGTCGCCGCGGAAGTCCGCGCCGAGCTTGTCCACCTCGTCCAGGAGGATCAGCGGGTTGACCGTCCCCGCCTTCTTCATCATCTGGACGATCTGGCCGGGCAGCGCGCCGATGTAGGTGCGGCGGTGGCCGCGGATCTCCGCCTCGTCGCGCACGCCGCCTAAGGAGAGGCGCACGAACTTTCTCCCGGTGGCGCGCGCGATGGACTTGCCGAGCGAGGTCTTGCCGACGCCGGGGGGGCCGACGAAGCAGAGGATCGAGCCCTTCGGGTTCTTCACCAACTGGCGGACGGCGAGGTTTTCGAGGATGCGCTCCTTGATCTTCTCCAGCCCGTGGTGATCCTCGTTGAGAATCTCCTCGGCCTTGTTGAGGTCTTTGATCTCCTTCGACTTCTGCTTCCACGGCACGCTCAGCAGCCAGTCGATGTAGGTGCGCGAGACCGTGCCCTCGGCAGACATCGGCGGCATCGCTTCGAGGCGGTGCAGCTCTTGCAGGGCCTTCTCCTTCGCCTCCTCGGTCATGCCCGCCTCTTCGATGCGGCGGCGGAGATCTTCCATCTCCGCCTTCTCGTCCTTGCGCCCCAGCTCCTTGTGGATCGCCTTGATCTGCTCGTTGAGGTAGTACTCCTTCTGCGCCTTCTCCATCTGCCGCTTGACGCGCGCCTGCACGGTGCGGTCGAGCTGCCGCTTATCGACCTCGGATTCGAGAATCTCGATGAGCCTCTGGAGGCGACCATGGACGGAGAAGATTTCGAGCAGCCCTTGCTTGTCCTCGACCGCGATCTTGATCTGGGAGGCGAGCGCGTCCGCGAGGTGCGACGGGTCTTGATTCCTCAGCGCGGTCTGCAGCGCGTCGGTCTGCGCCTCGGGCGCGAGCCGGAGGTGCGATTCGACCAGCTGGTGGATGCGCTGGATGAGCGCGTCGATGCGCTGGCCGGCTTCGAGCGCGGTGGGCGCGCGCCTGACGGTCGCGGTGAACGCGCCGTCGTCGTTGGCGACGCGGATCGTCGTCGCGCGCTCCCGGCCCTCGACGACCACCTTCGTCTGCCCGTTCTCCAGCTTCTGCGCCTGGAGGATGCGCGCGATGGTGCCGACGCCGTAGACCTGATCGGGCACGGGCTCGTCGATGGAGGCGTCGTGCTGCGTGGCTAAGAAGATCGTGCGGTCGGAGGCGAGCGCGGCTTCGAGCGAGCGGATCGAGCCCGGACGCCCGATCTTGAAGGCGACCTTCGTGAAGGGGAAGATGACGACATCGCGGATTGGCACCATCGGGTAGCTGACGATGTCCGAAGGGGTGCGATCACTATACTCTTCCATAAAACTAAAACTTCTTTCCCTCGTTCAAACTCCCTAAGCCAAGAGGCGAGCCGCTTACGTCGCGCTCGCCTCCCCCTTAGCGGGCTACGCTTAATTGTAGAACATTTGACGACCCCGCGCCACTGACCGAATTTATGGGCAGGTTTTGACGTTGCCCTTTACGCGTTTCCGGGTCTATGATCCTGTCATGGCAGACGAGTACGCCACCAAGCCTACGATTGAGACCCTCTTGAACCGCCTCGTCGGGATGGAAGAGCGGCTGAACATCCGCCTTGATCGGATAGAGGCGGAGACGAAGCAGACCCGATCCGAATTCCTGACTCTGCGCGCCGACTTCAGAGAGTTGAAGGCGGAGTTGAAAGAGCACCTTCCCACGCTGAAGTAGCGTTAACCTGACGTTAAGCCGCCGACATTGGAGGCGGATCACCTGTCCTGTAATTCCTTCAAAGCGTCCCGCAACTGCCGCGCCCGCGCGGCGGTCGCGTCGCGGAGGCAGAAGCTGTAGACCATCGGCATCATCGAGCCGCCCTCGTACGCGGACGCCTCGTAGTCGCACTCCGCGTCGCGGAACTTGAGCCACGCGAGCTGCGCCGCCTTGAGCTTCGCGTCCGAGCCGCCGGAGGCGCGCACTAACTGCTGGTAGGCGCGGTTCAACTCCGCGTCCGCCTTCCTGTACTGCGCGTCGGCGCACTGGTTCATGTCCAACTGCGTGTGCGCCTCGGGGCAGGGGTCTGCCTCCTGCGCCGCCCTCTTCTTCTGCGCGCGGGCGGCGGCGGGCGGCGCGGGGCAGGCGAGCAGCGCGCAGAGCAGCCCCGCCGAGAGAAACTTCTTCATCACAAAGTCCCCTCCGAGTGGTATACGGGTTTGCGTTGAGTGGGTTTAAGCGGCGGCGTCGTCGACGCCCGTGAGCGATTCGCCCGGCACGGCGCGGCGGCGCTCGACCATCTCGCTGGTGATGACGAACTCCTTGACGCGCTTCTGCGAGGGCAGCGTGTACATCGCGTCCAGGAGCAACTCTTCGAGGATCATCATCAGGCCGCGCGCGCCGACCTTGCGCTCGACCGCCTGCCGCGCGATGGAGCGCAGCGCGTCCTCTGTGAAGCGGAGCTTGACGTTGTCATACTCGAATTTCTTCTGGTACTGCTTGACGAGCGCGTTCTTCGGCTCGGTGAGGATGCGCATGAGCGCGGCCTCGTCCAGCTCGTGCAGGACGCCGTGGACGGGGAGGCGGCCGACGAACTCCGGGATCAGTCCGTACTTCACCAGATCTTCCGGCTGCACCGCCGCGAGGGCTTCTTCGTAACGCTCGCTCGCGCCCTTGACCTCGGCGCGGAAGCCGAACGACTTGTTGCGCAGGCGCTTGGCGACGCCCTTCTCCAGGCCGACGAACGCGCCGCCGCAGATGAAGAGGATGTTCGTCGTGTCGACGGGGAAGAACTCCTGGTGCGGGTGTTTGCGCCCGCCCTGCGGCGGGACGTTGGCGACCGTGCCTTCGAGAATCTTCAGGAGCGCCTGCTGCACGCCCTCGCCCGACACGTCGCGCGTGATCGAGGGGTTCTCGTCCTTGCGGCAGATCTTATCGACCTCGTCGATGTAGATGATGCCCTGCTGCGCGCGCTCCACGTCGCCGTTGGCCGCCTGCAGCAGCTTGAGGATGATGTTCTCCACGTCCTCGCCGACGTAGCCGGCTTCCGTCAGCGTCGTCGCGTCGACGATGGTGAAGGGGACTGAGAGCATGCGCGCGAGCGTCTGCGCGAGCAGAGTCTTGCCGGTGCCGGTGGGGCCGATCAGGAGGATGTTCGACTTCTGAATCTCGACTTCGCTGCGGCGGCGCGCCAGCTCGATCCGCTTGTAGTGCTGGTAGACGGCGACGGCGAGGCGCTTCTTCGTCTCCTCCTGGCCGATGACGTACTCGTCGAGGAACGACTTGATCTCGTTCGGCTTCGGGAGCGGCGGGCGGGAGGCGACGGCCTCGGCCTGCTGATCGTCCGTGATGATCTCGTTGCAGATGTCGATGCACTCGTTGCAGATGTAGACGGTGGGACCGGCAATGAGCTTCTTCACCTCATTCTGCGACTTGCCGCAGAACGAGCAGCGCAACGTGTCATCAGGTCGGCGTACCATGTTCGGTTGGGGACTCCGTTATTTTTAAACCGGCTGAGCGGAACGGCGAGGGACGCGTCGGCACACGCCCCGAACTGATTTCTACAACAATCCGCGTGAAATGTCCACGCAGTCGTTATAAAAAAACGGCGCGCGGCGTGGGCGGATGCGGTGTGGAAGGATCGTCGGCGCGCGCGCACGCGTGGCGTCGCGCGCCGTGACTTCGGGTGCGGCTAAGTGCGGCGCGCGATGACCTCGTCGAGCAGGCCGTACTCTTTCGCCTGCGAGGCGGACATGATGCGGTCGCGCTCCACGTCGCGCTCGATGGTCTCGTAGGACTGGCCCGAATGCTTGGCGAGGATGTTCGACGTGAGTTCGCGCATCCGGATGATCTCCTCCGCCATGATGCGGATGTCGGTCGCCTGACCTTCCGCGCCGCCCGAAGGCTGGTGGATGAGGATGCGCGAGTTCGGCAGCGCGAACCGCTTGCCCTTCGCCCCCGCCGCCAGGAGCAGCGCCGCCATCGACGCGCACTGGCCGACGCAGAGCGTGGACACGTCGGGGCGGATGAACTGCATCGTGTCGTAGATCGCCATCCCGGCCGTGATCGAGCCGCCGGGCGAGTTGATGTAGAGGTGGATGTCCTTTTCGGGGTCTTCGGCTTCGAGGTAGATGAGTTGGGCGACGATGAGGTTCGCGATGCCGTCGTCGATCGGCGTGCTGATGAAGATGATGTTGTCTTTCAGGAGCCGCGAGTAGATGTCGAAGGCGCGCTCGCCGCGCGAAGTCTGCTCGACCACCATCGGAACTAAAGCCATGACCACTTCCCCCGTAACCGACCCGACCGCCGGACTCATGTGCGAAGAGACCACGCCTGAGATTTCAAATCCAAACTTTCAAATTTGAGATTTCAGTCGCAGTCTCTACCAGACTGTGCCGCTTAAATTGTCACCGCCCGCCGAACGCCGTGCTCAACTCTGGCCCTCGCCCCCCTGCGACGTGCCCGCCGCGGTTGACGCCTCGGTCGGGGCCGCATCATCCGGCGCGGCATCGGGCGCGTTCGGGACTTCATCCTCGCGCCACTCTTCGTCGCTCACGCGCGCGTTTTCAACGAGCAGATCGAGCGCCCTGCGGTGGCGCAACCTGTCGGCGATGCTACGTTCGCCCCCCTGCTTTGTCAAGGCGGCTCTCACCTGCTCCGGCGTCTGCCGCGTCGCCGCCGCGATCGACTCGATCTCCTGACTGACCTCCTCGTCCGAGGGCTCGATGTTCTCGGCGTCGGCGATGCGTTCCAGGAGCAGGGAGCCGCGCAAATCCTCCTCGGCGCGCGCGCGGAAAACGTCCTGCATCCCCTCCCAGTTCATCTCCGCGCCGCGCGGGTCCATCCCGCGCTGCATCATGTCGCGCACGGTCGTCTCCAGCAGGCGGCGCGACTGGTACTCGACGAGCGAGTCGGGCAGCTCGAAGTCGTGCGCGCCCGTCAGCTTCCGTATCAGCTCGCCGCGCAGGCGGTGGTCAGACTCCATGCGCGAGCGCTCCGTCAACTGCTCGCGCATCTTCGCGCGCAGGGTCGCGACCGAGTCGATCTCCTCGCCGAAGCTCTTCGCCCACTCGTCGTCCGCCTCGGGCAGCTCCTTGCGCCGCACCGCCGTCACCGTCGCCGTGTACTCGATCTCCTTGCCCGCGAGCCCCTTCGACGAAAAATCTTCCGGGTACTTCACGCGGAAGGTCTTCACGTCGTCGGCGCGCGCGCCCGTGAGTTGCTCCGTGAAATCTTCCAGCACGCCCTCGCCGCCGAGCAGCACCTCCACGTCCTCGACCTTCACGTCCTCCTCGGACGCCGGCTCGATGTACCTGCCGACGAAGTTGACCGTGACCGTGTCGCCCGCTTCGGCGCCGCGATCCTCGACGGGCTGGAGCGAGGCCGACTGCTCGCGCAGCTCGTCGAGCATCTTCTCGACCGTCTCGTCCGTCACGGGCCGCACGCGCCGCCCGACCTCCAGGCCCTTGTAAGTGCCGAGCGTGACGTCGGGCATCACCTCGACGTGCGCGTGCACCTCGAGCGGAGAGTCGCCCAGCTTCTCCAGCCCCGCGCCGGGCTCCAGGTGAATCTCCGGCTCGCCGAGCACGTTCAGGCCGCGCTCGTTGATCGCGTCGTTGATGGCGCGCGGGATGAGGTTCTGCACCACGTCGCCGCGAATCTCGTTCTTGAAGCGGCTGCGGATGACGGCGACGGGCGCGCGCCCCTTGCGGAAGCCGGGGACGCTCGCCTGCGCCGCATAAGTTTGGCTCACGCGGTCGTACTCGGCGCGCACCTCGGCCGGCTCGATCTCGATCTTCAGCTCCTTGCGCGTCTGCGAGTGATCAATCAATTCCGTTTTCATAAATGCGAAAGCTCAACCTTTCGAAAGTAGAGGTCAGAGGCCGGAAGTTAGAGATTCAGTCAAAACTTCTATTTAACTGATCTCTATTTGGATGCCGGGGGCGGGACTCGAACCCGCACGCCTTGCGGCACAGGCTTCTAAGACCTGCGTGGCTGCCGATTACACCACCCCGGCGTATAAGGATTAACCCAGCTTACCCGCCCCTCTTCCCGCGTGATTGTCAGTGAGGGCGTGGCAGTTAGGACACAGCATTTGGAGATTCTTTAATCGATTATCGAATCTCATAACAGTCACATGCGTCTGCCAATTCCGCCACTTTCGCGTTTGCGCCGAACAGGTGCTGCTTCAGAAACTGAAAGGTTAAAGGATGGTCACGTGGATGTCTAGCGATGAGCTCGCCGCGCGCGTCACACCTTTTCGAGCGTCCACACGTCGACCGTCAGCTCTTCCGAGTAGTGGAGCAGCGGCTTGCCCTTCGGGGAGGGCAGCAGGTGCGACTCGATCATCGTGGACTTGAGGGAAGAGACTTCCGCCTCGCGCAACTGCCAAGGCGCGTGGTGGATGCGGCAGCGGTAGACGCTCTCCCCGCTCGCGGTGTAGAAGCCGTAACGCTCGGTCAGGAAAAATTCGAGCGAGCCGGGCGCGGACTCGCCGAGCGCGTCGCCGATCTTCCACGTCGCGTCGAACGCGGCGGCCGGGGCGTCGGCGTGCGTGCGGCGCGAGTGGTAGACGATCTTCTGGCCGTCTTCTTTAAGCGACATCTCGGCGTTGAAGTAGGGGACGAGGAAGAAGGTGCGCGCGCCCGTCACGGCGAGGGCGCTCGAAGCGTCGAGCGAGAAGAAGTAGACGCCGGGCGTGCCTTTATAGTGGACGTAGGTTCTGACGTTCAGCTCGTGCATCTCGCTGAAGCCGGGGATCGCGGGCAGGAAACTCGCGCGCATCCCCCAGATGGTGAACGGCGTGACGGCGATCCATGCTGCGCCCTCGAAGGTGTCGATCTCAAGCGGGGCGGGGACGTGCGCGCGCAAAGTCGCGGCGGGCAGCTTCCAGTGCATGAAGAGGAGCTTGCCCCACGTCTGTTGCATGATGGGGAGACGATCCGGTCGCTCGCGGATCGAGAGTCGGTCGATGGTCTCTTCGGAAGACATGTCTCTGCCCGGTTCGAGGTGGAGTTCGTGACGCGAAATAGTCTCACGCGAAGGCGCGAAGACGCAAAGAATGAGGAGCTGATCTCCTCCGCGTCTTTGCGCCTTCGCGTGAGCGCCTTTCCGTGACCGCGCCGAATGACGCGCGCTGTCGTCAAGAATTGACTGCGCGCAGCAGCGACTGCCACGAGGCGTGGAGCAGCGCGTCGACGCGCGCCCAGTCCGCCTCGGTGACGCCGCCCGCCGCCGCCCTGTCGTCGCGGATGCGCATCGCCTCGGCGCGCAGCCGGGCGTGCTCCGAGAGGCGTTCGGCGGGGACGCGGTAGATCTCGGCGGCGAGCGCGGCGAGCGCGCGTTCGAGATCGCCCGGCGGGCGGCGCGCGCGCTCGCGGTGGACGATCCACCATTCGAGTTCGAGCTGGGCGGCGCGCCGCACGTCGAAGTCTGAGCTGCTCGCCTCGCGGATCGAGCCGTAGAAGGCGACGAGGTCGGGCAGCGCGCGCTCGTAGTCGGGGCGGCCGCGTCCGTCCTTGAAGACGAAGGCGGCGCGCGCGGCGCGGTAGGCGACCTCCTGCGACTTCCAGTAGCGGAAGCCGTACTGCTTGCGCAGCAGCTCGCCCAGCTCCCTGTAGAGCTTCACGCGCTCGCGCGAGTAGTAGGAGCGCCACATCGCGGTTTCGAGGCGCGCGACCTCGTCGGCGTCGAAGCGGCGGAGGTCGGTCGAGTGGGCGCGGGAGAGATCGTAGGCGATCCAGCCGCCGAGGGCGGCGAGCGCGAGCGCCGCGGCGGCGAGCGCGCGCAGGGCGAGGCGGGAGAAGGCGGAGCGTGGGGGCATCGCTTTTTTCGTCCTTCGGAGAACTTTGCGAGGCGCGTGAGCGAATAACAGAAAACGAACCGCGTCGCAATCAAAATATCAACCGCTTGCATTTACGATTGGCGCGCGCGGGCGGTTTTCGGGTCGGGGGTTTCGATGTCGGGAAGGGTCTCGCCGCCGCGGGCGCGGAGGACGCGGAAGGGG
>DATLMC010000180.1:0-15141 GCA_035537435.1 Pyrinomonadaceae bacterium
ACCGGCTGACGGGCGACGGGCGCGTGCGGGGCAGCATCGTCAAGCTGGCGGAGCACCTGTACCAGCGGGCGTACAACCCTACGGGGTGGCGCGGGATGTACTACGACATCGGCGGGGCCTTCACCAACGGCTACTCCTGCGAGATGGGCTGCGGTGCCGCCGGGACCCCCTTCCCGCCTTCAGACTTGTCGCAGATAGGTGAGGCCAGACAGCTCAACGGGACGACGATCCATACGTTCGGCTACGCGTACCTGCTGACGGGTGACGAGAAGTTCAGGCGCTGGGGCGACGAGGTGTTCGACGCCTCCTACTCCGGCGCGGACGGCTTCCGCGGATTAGCATACTTCCGGGCTAAGGAGTACGACGAATCTTACCGCTCATCGGGCAAGTACCTCGCCTGGCGGCTGAGCGGGGGCACCCCGCTGCCTACCCCCACCCCCACTCCGACTCCGTCGGCGACGCCGACGCCGACTCCCACGCCGACGCCGATTCCTACCCCCACGCCGGTTCCTACCCCGACGCCTGTTCCCACCCCGACGCCGTCACCATCACCCGCGCCGGCCGCCTCGCCGAAGTTGAGCGGGCGCGTCACGAGGGGCGCGGTGCCTGTCGCCGGTATAAGACTCTTGATTTCATCAAACGTCGGCGGCGACCCCTACGGCTCGGTCATGACGGACTCGCAAGGTCATTTCTCTTTCGACGCCAACGCCGGGCAGTCAATCGCCCTGAGGCCGGAGAGTAGTCAGTTCACGCCCGCCGTCTACAGCTTCGTCGCGTCGGTCAGCCGCAACGATCTGAACTTCAGCACCGCCGCACCAGACCCGACCCCGACCCCTACGCCGACTCCGACCCCTACGCCGACGCCGAATCCCACTCCGACCCCGACACCGACGCCCACGCCGACACCTGGTTCGGGCTCGGGCTTAGTCCTCAACCTGTTCGGCATGACCTCCGACACCTTCGACGTATTCACTCCGCAGAACCCGGGCGAGGACAAGCGCACGCGTGTCTCGCTCTTCACCATCGGTCTCATCGCCCAGTCGCCTCTGAACACGGGCGCGTCTAACGTCGCGCTTTCACACGGCTCGCCGATGCTCGCCAACTTCGCCGAGTCGGTGATGGTCGAGGCGCGCACCGCCGGGGGGCGCACGTTTAGCCTGCCGGTCGAGTTCGCGGGCGCGACTTCGCCCGTGCCCGGCATCGATCAAGTCACCTTCGTCCTTGATCCCGAACTGCACGGGGCGGGCGCGGTCGAAATCACGATCATCGTCGGCGGGCAGCGCAGAAACCCGGTGACCATCGGCGTGCGCTGAAGCCGCGGCACCTGGAAGGCAAGTAACGGGCGGGAGGCACGAACCGGAAGGGCTAGTGCCTCCCGCCTGCGCCTGTGCGCCGGACGCGGGGCCTGCCCGATTCGGTTCCTCATGTTAAATACGACGAGCCGCCGCGTAGCCCGAATTGCCTACCGGGCGTCGGTTGGGTTAATCTAAGCCTTACGCCCCATCAGGGCGGCGCAAATCCTTCGCCGCATCCGGGACTCCCCTCCCGTATTTAGGCATCATTCCAACATTCAAACACTAGATGACTGAAACGATGACCCGCCAGAGCCTTTGGAAACCGCTGCTCCTCGCCGCATCGGTCGCGTTCGCCTACCGGGCCGTGCTCGCCAAGCTCGGACGCTTCTGGTGGGAGGACGAGAACTATTCGCACGGCCTGCTCATCCCCTTCATCATCGGCTACGTCCTCTGGTCGGAGCGCGACGCGCTCGCGCGCGCCGCGAAGCAACCCTCGCTCCTGTGGGGCGCCGGCCTCGTCGTCTGCGGGCTGCTCTCTCTGTGGGCGGGGACGGCGGGCGCGGAGCTATTCATACAGCGCACGTCGCTCGTCGTCGTCGCCGCCGGGCTGATCATTTACTTCTGGGGTTTCCGCCTGCTCAGGCTCGTCTTCGTGCCGCTCCTGCTGCTGCTGCTCGCCATCCCGATCCCGGCCATCATCTTCAACAAGATCGCCTTCCCCCTCCAGCTCTTCGCCTCGCGCTGCGCCGTGGCCTCGATGCGGCTCTTCGACATCCCCGTCTTGAGGCAGGGCAACGTCATCGAGCTGATGCCGCTCGGCTCTTCGACGACCAAGAAGCTCGAAGTGGTCGAGGCGTGCAGCGGCATCCGCAGCCTGATGACCCTCGTCACGCTCGCCGTCGTCTTCGCCTACTTCACGTTCCCGAAGGACGGGACGCCGGCCGGCGAAGCGGGCGGGCGCGGGCGCGGGCGCTTCGCGTGGCTCGGCAGTTACGGCGTGTGGCGCTCGGTCGTCCTCGTGCTCTCCGCCGTGCCGATTGCGATCATTACGAACGCGGGGCGCGTGAGCGGGACGGGCATCCTCTCGCGCTATTACGGCACGAAGGTCGCCGACGGGTTCTTCCACGAGTTCTCCGGCTGGGTCGTCTACGTCGTGGCGTTCCTCCTGCTCTTCGCGCTCGGCTGGCTGCTCGACGCCGTCATCGACCGCAAGAGCCGCCGCGCGCGTCGCGAAGCGAAGCTCGGGCGCGCGGCGGCGAAGGCGAACGAGGCGTCGAAGGGTGAGATGGTTTCAGAGACGGCGACGGCGGTCGCGTCGGAATCGGCGAGCGTGGTCGCGGGCGTCGCGCCCGCGGCGGTGAGGGGCGGGGAAGGATCGTGAGGTCGAAGATGAGATCACGCGGCTGGCACTTCTGGGCGATGTTGGCGCTGCTCTTTGTGGGCGGCGCGGTGGTCAACATCTGGGAGCGTACGGGCGAGGCGCACGTCGAGCGGCGCGAGCTTGCGCAGTTCCCGGCGCAGCTCGGCGCCTGGCAGCAGCGCGGCGCGGACGTGCGTTTCGACGCGGCGACGGAGAACGTCCTGCTGGCGTCGGATTACCTGGCGCGCGACTACGCCACGACGGACGGGCGCTACGCGAACTTCTACGTCGGCTACTACGCGACGCAGCGCAACGGCGCCACCTACCACAGCCCGCTCAACTGTCTGCCCGGCTCGGGCTGGGCGATGCGCGAGCCCGGCGTCATCCACATCACGCCGGCGGGGGGCGGCGCGCCCTTCGAGGCGAACCGCTACATCATCGAGAACGGCGACAGCCGGCAACTCCTCCTCTACTGGTATCAGGGGCGCGGGCGCGCCGTGGCGAGCGAGTACTGGGGCAAGGTCTACACCGTCATCGACAGCGTCAAGCGGCGACGGTCGGACGGCGCGATGGTGCGCGTGATGGTGCCTTTCGCGGACGACGAGGCGGGGGCTCTGCGCACCGCCTCGGACCTCGCCGCGCAAGCCGCCCCCCACCTCTCCGCCTTCGTTCCCGACTGAGAAAGGGGTGGCGCGGGCGGCTCCCGTCGGGTAAGATTGTGTCGGTAGTTACCCCGCCTTCAAAATCCCAGAAAAAAACGGAAAGAAGCCGGGATTATGAGTTTCCCCTCCTGTGGAGACTCGAGCCGCCGGTTGCCCCGGCGGCTTCAAGGTTAGGATTTAAGAGATAGACGCGATCCCCGGACGAGACCGCACGCGACGTTGCCCCGGAGCGCGCGGGGCCAGCCGGGGCGCAGGGAGTTTTCGGAAACAGATGAATCGACAAGAGTGCCAACGCTCCGGCGCACGCCGGGGTCTCCCCCTATTCCTGATCGCCGTGCTCGCCCTGCTGGCGGGCGCGGCCGCCTGCTCCGATCCCGCCAAGGCGAAAGCCGAACACCTCAGCCGCGGCGAGGCTTACCTCAAAGAGAAGAAGTATCAGGAGGCGTCGCTGGAGTTCCGCAACGCCGTCCAGATCGACGACCGCGCGGCTCAGGCCCACTGGGGCCTGGCGCGCGCCTACGAGGGCGCCGGTCAGTTCCAGCAGGCCGTGGAGGAGATGCAGCGCACGATCCAGCTAGACCCGAACAACCTCGACGCGCGCGTCCGCCTCGGCAACTACTACATCGCCGCCTACAGTCAGAGCCGCGATTCCAAGACGAAGGACGAGGCGTCGCGCCTCGTCGAAGAGGTCTTGCAGAAAGACCCCAACCACATCGAGGGGCACATCCTCCGGGGCACGATCCTGTTCGCCGAGGGCGACCGCCCCCGCGCCCTCGCCGAGCTGACGAAGGCCGTCGAGCTGAACCCGCAGCGCGTCGAGTCGCTGATGAGCCTGGGGCTCTACTACCGGCAGACGGGCGACGCGGCGAAAGCCGAAGAGATGTACCGGCGCGCCCTGGGCGTAGACGAACGCTCCGCGCTCGCCCACCTCGAATACGCGCGCCTGCTCGCCCAGCAGAACCGGATGGACAAGGCCGAGGAGCAGCTCCGCCGCGCCGTCGATGTCGACCCCCAGAACCGCGAGGCGCACCGCACGCTCGTCAGCTTCTACATTCAGCAGAAGCAGTTCGACCGCGCCGAGCAGGCCGCGCGCGCCTACGCCGCCCTCGACAGCGGCAAGCCCGAAGGCACGGCCGTCCTCGGCGACTTCTACTCGCAGATCGGTCGCCCGGACGACGCCGTGCGCGCCTTCCAGGAGACGGTCAGTAAGTTCCCCGACTACACGCAGGCGCGCTACCGGCTCGGCGAGCTGCTGATGCAGAAGGGCGACACGGCGGGCGCCGCGGCGCAAGCCGAAGAGGTGCTGAAGAAGAGCCCGGCCGACAAGCAGGCGCTCCTGCTGCGCGCCCGCCTGAGGACGCTCGGCGGCGCGCAGTTGAAGGACGCCGTCGAGGACTTGAAGCAGGTCTTGAAGCAGGAGCCGCGCGATCAGGCGGGGCTCTACTACATGGCTGACGCCAACCTGCGCCTCAACCAGATCGAGCAGGCGCGCATCTTCGCCAGCGACCTCGAAAAGTTTTACCCCGACTACGTCCCGGCGAAGCTCCTGCAGATGCAGATCAACCTCGCCGCGGGCGACTGGCAGGCGGCGCTCAAGCAGGCGAACGACCTCGTCGACAGGCTCAACCGCGCGACGCCCGGCGGGGGCCTCACGGCGGAGCTGCTGAACGAGCTGCGCTCGAAGACTCTTAGCGCGCGCGGCTCGGCGCAGGCGCAACTGAAGAACCTGTCGGCCGCCCGCTCCGACTTCAGCGCCGCGCGCGATCTGCTCCCCAACGTCCCGTCCTCGTACACGAACCTCGCGGCCGTCGCCGGTGCCGAGGGCAAGCGCGACGAGGCGATGCAGCACTACGAGCGCGCCCTGCAAATCGACCCGACGAACTTCGACGCCCTGAACGGCGTCACCAACTTCTACGCCGCGCAGAAGGAGTTCGACAAGGCGCACGCGCGCGTCGATCAGGCGCTCGCCGTGAGGCCGCAGAGCGCGCCGCTCCACTTCCTCAAGGGGCAAATCTACGGCCGGCAGTTCGACGCCAAGGGCGCGGAGGGCGAGATGCGCCGCGCGCTCGAAATCGACCCCGGCTTCGTCCCCGCGTTCAACGCGCTCGCCGCGATCTACATCAACACGAAGCAGCCCGATCAAGCCATCGCCAGCTTGCGCGAGTGGGCGGCGAAGCGGGCGGACGACCACAGCCCCTACGTCCTCATCGGCATGGTGGAGGACGCGCGGCAGAACTACGACGCGGCGAGCGAAGCCTACCGCAAGGCGCTCACGATCAAATCCGACGACGCCTTCTCGGCCAACAACCTGGCGTGGAACTACGCCGAGCACGGGAAGGGGAACCTGGACGAGGCGATGCGTCTGGCGCAGGGCGTCGTGCAGAGGTTCCCGGACGAGCCGGGCTTCGCGGACACGCTGGGCTGGGTCTACTTCAAGAAGGGGCTCAACACGGCGGCGGTCGATCAGTTGCAGAAGGCGGTCACGAAGACGCAGGCGCGCGGCGGCGACAGCGCCACCTACCGCGTGCACCTCGGGCTGGCCCTCGCCTCCGCCGGACGCAAGGCGGAGGCGCGCCAGCAGCTCCAGCAGGCGCTCAGCCCCGGTAAGGAGAGTAGCCTGTCGCCCGAGCAAGCCGCGGAGGCGCGGCGCGTGCTCGCGACGTTAGGCTGATGCGGGGGCGCACGACGTAGGGATTTACTCGTCGATTCGATGTTTCATCCCATCGGCGTTCCGGTTGAACCGGCGGGCTGACCTCTGAGACCCGCCATGGAGTTGAGATGAGCACAGAGTTCCGACAACGCAGTCCGGGCGAGTACGCGAAGATTTTGTGGCGGCGCAAGTGGGCGATCCTGCTGCCGACGTTCGCGATCTCGGTCGCCGTCGCCGCCGTCGTGATCCGGCTGCCGAACGTCTACCAGTCGACGACGCTCCTGACGGTGCGCCCTTCGACGCTGTCCAAGGGGATCGTCCCGCAACTGCCCGCCGACGATCTGACCATCCGCATCAACAACATCGCGCAGGAGGTCTTCAGCCGCTCGTCGCTCGAACCCCTGATCGTCACCTACGATCTCTACGCGCAGGAGCGCAAGCGCGGCGAGCCGATGGAGTCGCTCGTCGAGGTGATGCGCAAGCGGGACATCCGCGTCGACCTGAACAACAGCCGCAACGACATCACGAACGGCTTCCAGATCTCCTTCCGCGGCCCCGACGCCAACGTCGTGCAGCGCGTCACCTCCGACCTCGCCGGGAAGTACGTCAGCGCGCAGACGAAGGTCTCGTCCGAGAGCGCCCTCCTGACGCAGGAGTTCATGGCTAAACAGGTCGAGGCGGCGCGCGCCGCGCTCGACGCCGTCGACCTCAAGCGGCTCGAATTCCAAAGGTCTAACATGACCCACCTCCCGACGGCCTCCGGCGCGCTCATGCAGCAGCTCTCCGGCCTCTACGAGCAGCAGAAGTCGCTCATCGCCGAGATCGGTCGGCTGCACGACCAGCAGACGATACTCAACACGCAGCTCGGCTCGGCGGAGAAGGACGCCCAGGATGCGATCGACGATCTCTCCGAGACGATAACCGACCCCAAGACGACCGCGCCGTGGTCTGATCTCGCCAGCCGGGAGTCGCAGTTCGAGGCGGAGATTCAGGCGATGATCTCGGCCGGGCTGCGGCCGAAGAACCCGGAAGTGGTCGCGAAAAAGCAGGAGCTCGCCGTCATCCAGAGGCGCAAGCAGCAGATGCTCGACGAGTGGAAGGACAAGATCGCGGAGAAGAAGTCCCGGCTGGAGAGGCGCGAAAACCCCAGCCTCAGGAACGGCAGGTTGCAGCTCGAGTACCTGCAAAAGGAGATCGGGCGGCAGGAGAAGGCGCTCGACGAGACGCGCACCGCGATCTCGACGCTCACCGGCCGGCTCGACAAGGTGCCGGAGGCCGAGATCGGCCTGAGCGAGCTCGACCGCGAGTACGCGACCAAGAAGGCGGCCTACGACGCGTTGCTGGCCGGCAAGCAGGGGGCCGATCTCGGCGCCGCCGTCAGCACATCCGCGCAGGGCGAGACGATCCAGGTCATCGACCCGGCCTCGCACCCGGAACTGCCCGTCGCCCCGAAGCGCCCGATGTTGTACGCCCTCGGTCTCGCGTTCGGGCTCGGCGTGGGCCTCCTCCTCGCCGTCGCGTCCGAGATCCCGCAACTGCTCACGATCCAGACGGTCGAGGACGCGCGCCACTACACGAGCCTGCCCGTGCTCGTCTCCGTGCCGGAACTGCTCACGCCGCGCGAGGAGCGGCACCGCAAGGTGCGCCGCGCCGCGCTCGCCCTCGCCAGCGTGGCCGCGACCGTCGTCAGCGCGCCGGCGCTCGCGCTACTGCTCAAGCTGACGCACGTGTTGGAGAGGTTCGGAGCTTAAAGGCTGTCGCCGTCGGCCGCCGGTCGCCCGCCCCGCGACCGGCGCGCCCCGCCCGCCAGCCGCTGACCACGGACTGTCTTCGGAGTTGAGATGTATAAAGAGTTTTACGGACTGAGAGAGCTGCCGTTCGCGCTGACGCCCGATCCGCGCTTCATCTACTTCACGCCCTCGCACACCGAGGCGATGGCGAACCTGCACTACGGCATCGAAAGCGGCAAGGGGCTCATCGTCGTGACGGGGGAGGTCGGCACGGGCAAGACGACGATCCTGCGCTGGATGATGCAGCGGCTCGACCGCACCGTGCTCGTCGGCTACATCTTCAACCCGCGGCTCACCGTGCCGGAGTTCTACCAGCACGTCACGCGCGTCCTCGGCGTCGACGACTGGGAGAACAAATCCGATCTCCTCTTCAAGCTCGGCAAGGTGCTGGAGTCGCGCCACGCGCGGGGCCTGCGCACCGTGCTCATCATCGACGAGGCGCACGGCATCTCGACGAGCGTGCTCGAAGAGATCCGCCTGATGTCGAACTTCGAGTCGGACTCGGCGAAGCTCCTGCAGATCGTTTTGACGGGGCAGCCCGAGCTGCGCGAGGTCCTGAACAACCCCGAACTCCGGCAGCTCAAGCAGCGCGTCGCGCTGCGGTGCGAGATCAAGCCGCTGCCGAACATCGAGGAGACGGAGAAGTACGTCAACTCGCGGCTCCTGACCGCCGGGGCGCAGCGCGGCGACATCTTCACGCCGTCGGCGCTCGACTACGTCTTCCGGTGTTCCGAGGGCATCCCGCGCCAGATCAACAACCTCTGCGACAACGCGCTGCTCGCCAGCTACGCCGCGGGCGAGCCGACCGTGACGCGCGCCATCGTCGAGGAGGTCGCCGACACTTTCGACATGCTGCCGCGCGCCGCCGCCGGTCGCCCCGGCGCGGACGAGCGCGAGTCGCCGGCCCGCATCTTCGACGCGCGCGGCCGCGCCGAACTCTGGTCGGCCGGCAACGGCGGGGACGGCGGCGACGGCGCCGCCGCCGCGGGCTCGAACGGCGCGACGCCGCGCTTCGCGGCGCGCGAGATCGAACGGGATGTCCCGCGCGCCTTCGACGTGAACGACATCGGCGCGGCGTTCCGACGCTGGGACGCGATGGGGGAGAGGTAAATGGGCAGAGTCTACGAAGCTTTGAAGCGCGCCGCCGAGAACGGCGCGACCGCCAAGGGCGAGCCGCGCGCGGCCGCGGCGGCGGACTCGGCCGGCGAGCCGCGCCCGGGCGGCGCGAACGGCAACGGGCACGCCGAGAAAATTTTCCACGCGCCGGAGGACGCCGCCACAGCGGCCGCGACATTCTCCCCGGCGCACACTTCAGCGTCCATTGAGCACACGGGCACAGCCTTCGTCGGATCGGCACTCTCCGGCGCACAGGCTTCGCGTGTTGCTGGGGCAACTGTGGACGCTGTCGGGTCGGCGCGCGCGGCGGAATTTCCCTCCGTGGAGATTTCGTCCGCGCGCGTCGAACCACATCTGGTCGCCATCACCGACCCGCGCTCGCCGCACGCCGAGCAGTACCGCTCCTTGCGCACGCGCGTCCTGCACGCGGGCGAGCGGCGCAAACTTCAGGCGCTGGTCATCACGAGCGCGGGCGTCGCCGAGGGCAAGACCATCACGGCGATCAACCTCGCCTGGCTGCTGGCGCAGACCGACGGCGTGAGCGCGATCCTCGTCGACGGAGACCTGCGCAACCCCTGCGCCGCCGACTACCTCGGCGTCGAGGCGTCCGTCGGGCTCTCGGAAGTCCTCGCGGGCGAGGCGACGCTCGACGAGACGATCGTCAAACTCGAACCGGCGGGCCTGCACCTGCTGCCCGGCGGCTCGACGCGCGACACCGTCGCAGAGATTCTGTCCGGCCCCAAGTTCAGCTCCGTGCTCGAGGAACTGCGGCGCACCTTCGACTACGTCATCATCGACGCCCCGCCGCTCGGCATCTTCACCGACGCGACGGTGCTCATCAACCGGGCCGACTCCGCGCTCGTCGTCGTGCGCTCAGGCAAGACGCGCTTCGCCACGCTCGACCGCGTGCTGGAGCCGCTCCCGCGCGAGCGCATCCTCGGCGTCGTCCTGAACGGGTCTGACGAGACGCCCGGCGAGAGTAACTACTACTACCAGCGCCGGTACTACCGGAACCGCGACGCGGAGACGAAAGGGAGTGAGGATGACGGGTGACGAGTCGTGAGTGGGGCGCGCGGCAGTGCCCGCCGCTTGCCACTCCCCGCCCGTCACCCGGTGACTTGAGTTATGCCCGTCCGCCGCCACAACGCCCGCACGTCACTGCTGCTCGCCGCCGAGGCGTGCCTACTCTTCGGCGGGATGGTGGCGGCCGCGCTGATCCGCTTCGGCTGGGACGGCGCGCCCTTCGAGCTGGTCTCGCACCACGGCTACTACAAGGCCGCCCTCGTCACGCTCTTCTGCATCGGCGCGTTCTACCTCTACGACCTCTACGACTTCGTCGTGATGAACGACCGGCGCGAGCTGGTCTTGAGGCTCGTGCAGGCCCTGGGGCTCGCGTGGGTCGCGCTCGCGCTGGTCTTCTACGCGCTGCCGCAGTTGATGATCGGGCGCGGCGTGAGCTTGATCGCGCTGCCGCTGGCGCTCGCGCTGATGGTCGGCTGGCGCGTCTCGATCCACTGGCTCACCGGGCACCCGCTCATCGGCGAGCGCATCCTGATCGTCGGCTCCGGCGACTTCGCGCGCGAGATCGCCCGCGAGGTGCTGGGGCGGCCCGACGCGGGCTACCGCATCGTCGGCTTCGTCGACGACAAGCCGGAGTTGGTCGGCCAGTCCATCGTCAACCCGCGCGTCCTCGGCCTGACGACGGAGATGGGCGCGGTCGTCAAGCGCGAGAACGTCGACCGCATCATCGTCGGCATGGGCAACCGGAGGGGGCGTTTCCCCACGCAGGAACTTTTGGGCCTGAGCCTGTCGGGCGACGTGGCGATTGAGGAGTGCGCGTCCTTCTACGAGCGGCTGACCGGGCGCGTGCACCTCGCGATGATGCGCCCGTCGTGGCTCATCTTTTCGGGGCGCGGGCGGCGGGCGCGCGTGCAGGAGTTCGTGCGCACGGCGATGCACCGCTCGGTCGCGCTCGTCGGCGCGATAGTCTCGCTGCCGGTCGCGCTCGCCGCCGCCGCGCTCATCAAGCTCGAATCGCCCGGCCCCGCGCTCTACCGGCAGGAGCGCGTGGGGATGAACGGGCGCGTGTTCACGATCATGAAGTTCCGCTCGATGCGCTCGGACGCGGAGAAGGCGGGGCCAGTGTGGGCGCAGGATAATGATGCGCGCGTGACGAGGGTCGGGCGCATCATACGTAAGATTCGCGTGGACGAGATCCCGCAGTTCTGGAACATCCTGAAGGGCGAGATGAACTTCGTCGGGCCGAGGCCCGAGCGCCCGCACTTCGTCAAACAGCTGGCCGAGGAGATTCCGTACTACGAGCAGCGCCACCTGATCGCGCCCGGCCTGACGGGCTGGGCGCAGATCAAATACCCCTACGGCTCTTCGGTCGAGGACGCGCGGCAGAAATTGCAGTATGATCTCTACTACATCAAGAACCAGAGCCTCGTGCTCGACGCGGTGATTTTGTTCGAGACCGTTAAGACCATCCTCTTCGGGCGCGGCGCGCGCTGAAGGGGTCGGACAACGTGAAGAAGTTTTCCAGAGGTAAGACAGCCATGAAGACACGCATCGCCAGACTCGCCACGCTCGCGCTCGCCGCCTCAGTCTCGCTCGCGGCGACGCCGCTCCGTACCCTCGCGCAGCAGCAGCCCGACAAGAACGAGAAGGGCAAACAGAAGCAGTCGCAACAACAGCGGCAACCCGCCCCGCCGCGCAAGCCGGGCGAGCGCCTGGAGCCGGACGACACGTCCGCGCCGCCGCGCACAGACCTGCCGCCCGGGCTTGAGGCGGCGCGGCACGAGGGGCTCGCCGAGGAGGAGGCGAACGTCACGCCCTACTACAACAACTTCATGGCGACGTACCGCCTCGGCCCCGAAGACGTCATCTCGATCCGCGTCTTCGGCAACCCCCTGCTGGAGCGCTACTCGAAAACGGGCATCATCATCCCGCCCAACGCCGTCATCACGCACGCGCTCATCCCCGAGGGGATCTTCGTCGCCGGGAAGACCACCGAACAGGTGCGCGACGAGATCATCAAGAAACTCGACGAGTACATCGTCGGGCCGAAGGTCGACGTGACGCTGGAGAAGGCGCAGTCGGCGGTCTTCTGGGTCGCCGGCGACGTGGGGCAACCGGGCATCCGCCCGATGACGCGCAGGGTCTCCGTGACGGAGGCGCTCTACCTCGCCGGCGGCGTGCTCGAAACCGGCAACAAGAGCAAGGTCATGGTCAACCGGCGCGGGCCTGACGGCTTCATCACGACGAAAGTCATCAACGTCTCGGCCATCGAGAAGGGCAAACAGCCCGACAACTACTACCTCGCCCCCGGCGACCAGGTGCTCGTCCCCGGCAACCGGCTGAAGACCGTCCGGAAGGTTCTCGACATGCTCCCGGTCATCAACTTCTTCCGCGTCTTCACGGGGGTCCTGGGGTTCTAAAAGCAGACAATGCGGGTTACTAGTTACGGAGTGCGGGCTGGTGAGCGACGCGTCTCGACGACGCTACGCCCGCCCCGGCGTGCGCCCCGACTCTCCGCCTTGCGATCCGCCGCCCGCCGCCCGCGGGCCGCCGTCGCCGCGGCGCTCTTCACCCTCTGCGCCACGCACGCCGCCGCCGGGGCGGCGGGCGCGTGGTCGCCGCAGCGCTCCGGCACGTTCAACTGGCTGCGCGCGATCCATTTCGTCGACGAGCAGAGGGGCTGGGCCGCCGGCGGCAAAGGCAACGTGCTCAAGACGACCGACGGCGGGCGCAGGTGGGAGACGCTCCCGCGCCCGACCGAAGATCTGGTGCGCGACGTTTTCTTCGGGGACGAAGAGACCGGCTGGCTCCTCTGCGAAAGCAACCTGTTCGCCCCGGACACGGAGGTGCGCTCCTACCTGCTCAAGACGACCGACGGCGGCGCGTCGTGGTCGCGCGTCCTCGTGACCGGCGATCACCCGGAGGCGCTGCTCGTGCGCGTCGTCTTCGCGGATCAGACGCACGGCTGGGCGTTCGGCGAGATGGGCGCGCTCTTCTCGACGAAGGACGGCGGCGCGTCCTGGTCGCCGCAGCGCGTCCCGACGCAGCGCCTACTGCTCGGCGCGACGTTCTTCGACGCCTCGCAGGGCTGGCTCGTCGGCGCGGGCAGCACGATCTTGCAGACCGCCGACGGGGGCGGGCGCTGGAGCGGCGCGGAGACTTCGCTCCCGCAGCCGACGCGCATCAACGCCGTCTCGTTCGCCGACGCCGGCCGCGGCTGGGCGGTCGGGGCGAACGGCACCGTACTCGCGACCGCCGACGGCGGCCGCACGTGGCGGCTCCAGCGCTCTGGCACCGGAGCCGACCTCGCCGACGTGAAATTCCTCGACCCGCGTGAAGGCTGGGCGGTCGGCGCGGGCGGCACGATCATCCACACCACCGACGGCGGCGCGTCGTGGGAGATCGTCCCGAGCCAGACGAACCACCCGCTCGAACGGCTCGCCTTCGCCTCGCGCACGCGCGGCTGGGCGGTCGGCTTCGGCGGCACCATCATCACCTACGCGCCGTCGAACGCGATCCCGCCCAGGATGAAGAATTAATTTTCCGCCGGAGACCTAAAGATGTTCTCTCAAACGCCCGTCTCGAAGCCCACCCGCGCGCGCCTCGCGCTCGCTCTCACGCTCGCATTCGTCCTGTCGGTCGCCGCCGCGCCGCACACGGCCAGCGCGCAGCCGGCGAAGAAGTCGCCCGCGCGCGCGACACGAAGGGGCGCGACCGCGGCGAAGCCGGCCCATAAACCGGCGACGCGCGCCCGCCGCGTCGCGACGCAGCAGCAGCAACCGTCGCCCGCCGACGCGAAGCCCGCGACGGGCGACCCGAAAGACGCGCAGGGCGGCGCGGAGGCGAAGACTGACGGCGTGGCTGAGGGTGCCGCCGAGGCGAAGGCCGCGGCCGAGCCGAAGCCGGAGACGGTCGAGGCCGAGCTGAGCCGCCGCCGCGCCGAGATCGCGGCGGCCGCGAAGCCGGAGCAGCGCGCGAGTATGCAGCGCGCGCTCGCCGACCGGCTGGTCGAGTTGAACATGAGCGGCGAGGCCCTCTCCGAATTGCGCCTGATGATCCACGAGGATCGCTACGACCCCGCGTTCTTCTTCAACACCGGCAACGCCCTCGCGCGACTGGGCGACTCGAACGCCGCGTCGGACGCCTACCGCAAGGCGGTCAGCCAGCGCAAAGGCAACTACGCGCGCGCCCTCAACAATCTCGGCGTCGTGCTCACCAGGCAGGGCCGCTGGGACGAGGCTTACGACGCGCTCAACGCCGCGCTCATGCAGGAGAATTTCACCTACGCCGAGGCCAGCTACAACCTCGGCCGTCTGCACCTGCTGCGCGGGGCGACGAACCTCGCCATCCGCGAGTGGACGCGCACGCTGCGCCTCGCGCCCGGTCACGTCGAGGCGACGGCGGCGCTGGCCCTCGCCTACGCGCAGGACGGCGACGAGAAGCGCGGCCTGGCCCTGCTCGAAAAGTTCACCGCCCGCGCCGCGCAGATCGGCGGCTCGGTGCCGCGCGAGATCGCCTACGCGCGCGACGAGATCAATTCCGGCGTCGAGCGCGAAGCGTCGAGCGGCGACGGCGCGTTCGCGCCGAACACGGCCGCGCCGGTCGTCGGCGCGACGGTCGCGAAGGCCACGACGCGTCCCGCCGCCGCCCCCGCCGCCGCGCGCCCCGGCGCGCCCGCGCGCTCCTTCAGCGTCGATCCCGTCAGCTACACGATGCTGCGCTCGGCGCGCGACGCCGGCGACGAAGGGAAATACGAGGAGGCCGTCAGGCGCTACCGGGGCGTGCTCTCGCGCAACGGCGGGTATCTCCCGCCCGCCAACCTCGAACTGGGGCTCGCGCTCATTAACCTGCACCGCAACGGCGAGGCGATTGCCGCCCTCAACCCCGTCGCGGAGCGCAACGGCGCACGCTACCCGGTCGTCCACTACCACCTCGCGCGCCTCTACGAGCAGCAGAATCAGCTCGAACTCTCCGCCCGCCACTTCGCCCGCGCCGCAGACCTCTACGGCGACGCCGCCCCGCAGATGCTCCTCGACCTGAGCCGCGTGCGCGAGAAGGCGGGCGACGCGGGCGGCGCGCTCAGCGCGATGGAGTCTTTCGTCACGTCCATCGGCCGGCAGGGCAGCATCCCCGACTGGGCGACCGAGCGGCTCAACGCCCTGCGCGAGAAGGCGAAGGGCGCGACCGCGAGCCCGAAGCCTTAGACTATCGACTCGCCGAAAGCAGGAGGGGCGCGCGATCCGCGGAT
>DATLMC010000181.1:0-18754 GCA_035537435.1 Pyrinomonadaceae bacterium
GTTGGTGCGCATGCTGCGGGCCGCGCGCCACGTTCAGCGTTACCCCGCCACAGACACTAAGCGCGGGCGGCCCGGCAAGTGGGAGCGCGCTGAGTTACTAAAAGTTGCTTCCCGCCTATCAGACATCTTAGAGCGTGAAACATCATCTCGCCTCTCACCCGCCAGTGAAGCTTTATAACGCCCGACAGGTGGGTAGAGTCCCCTCGGAGTGGTCGATGCATTGGACACCCCTGCAATAATGATTACACCCCCTGCAACGAAGATTGCAGGGGTGTCAGTCCCCTTCCCCGATGTGGTAGTGACGGTTCGGTCCCGAGGCGGCGTGTTCTTGGGGTGACAGGAAGAGGCGGAAGACGGTCCCCTTTTTAGTCGGGGTGTTGAAGATCTCGGGCCGCGCGATAAAGCCGAGTTGTTCGAGTTGGGCGACGACGTTATAACACTGGCGCTCTTTAATGCCGGCGGCGGCGGCAAGCTTCGGCATCGAGGTGAAACATTCCGCCTGTCCCACTCCATATGTCAGTTCGAACAGCACCCGGCAAACGCTCATCTGCCCGGACCGCAAGATGGGTGACCAGCGTTTGGAAAAGTCTCCGAAAGAGGCGGAGACATCCCCCGCCGGACGGGCGGAGGTTTCCACGCCGGCGGACGCTGATACCCCTGCAACATTCAGTGCAGGGGTGTCTCGCAAACGCGTGTCGTAATTCCGCCCCACCCCTGCAATTTTCTTTGCAGGGGTGGGGCGGGCCGGCGCTAATGGCGGCGGCGCGGCCAGCGCTTCTTCCTGCGCCTTGGCTTCCTGGAGGATCTCGCGGAGCGGGTTGATGTCGCTCACGCGCGGCTGGCGCTCGGGCAGGCGGAACTTGCTTTTGCCGGCCACCCTGGGCTGGGGTTTTGTTTTCGGCTCTGCCATCAGGCGCGCGACTCCTCAACCGCCAGCTTCAGCTTCCCTTTATTCTTGCGCGCCCCGAGCCTTTTTAATATCTCGTCGGTGAGTTCCGCGTACAGTAGCGCGCCGCGCGAAGCCGGGGCGTAGAGCTGCACCGGCTGGTGGAAGGCGGGCGACTCCTCCAGCTTGACGTTGCGGTGGATGATCGTCTCGAACACCTTCGGGCCGTAGCGCTCCTTGAGGCTGCGGAAAGACTCGGCGGAGACTGAGGTGCGCCCGTCGAAGAGGGTGCAGACCATGCCGAGCAGCTCCAACTCGGGGTTCGTGCTCCTCACCTCTTCGAACGTGCTCATCAGATCGTCCAACCCGTCCTGCGCGAGCGGCGAGGCGGCTACCGGCACGAGCATGTGCGTCGAGGCGAGCAGCGGGGTGGTCAGGATCTGACCGAGCGTGGGCGGCGTGTCTATGATCACGAAGTCGTACGTCGAAGCCAGCGGGGCGAGCTTCGATCTCAGCCGGTTGATGGCAATGGCCGGCTCCTTCTCGAAACGCGCGAAACGCAGCTTGGAAGGGACCAGGTCGAGGTGCTCCATCTCCGTGGTCACGACGGCAGCTTCGAGCGGGATTTTCTCGCGCTGCTCGGACTCGATCAGAACGTCTGCGATGGAGAGCTCGATCTGATCGGCGGCGAGAAAGTGGGACGTGACGTTCGCCTGCGGGTCGCCGTCGACGAGCAGCGTCTCGTAGCCGCGCAGCGCGAGTTCCGCCGCAACACAGGCCGCGGTGGTGCTTTTGCCCACGCCGCCTTTCTGATTGGCGATGGCGACCGTCTTCATCCGCTTACGCCGCCTTCTTCTCCGTCACCAGCAGTTCGACCAACTTGAGCAGCTTTAGCACCGGCGGCGAAGGCTTGAGTTCGTCGCGCTCGTAACGGGCGACGGTGTTGGCCGTGACGCCGACCTCTTCGGCAAGCTTCGCCTGCGTATACCCCAGAGCCTTGCGTAAGTCCTTTATCTGTGTCCCTGTCATTAAGAATGCCTTTGGAAGCGCGACCGCATATTAGTATACGGAGCGTATATACGCCACGCATAATTTGGCGCGCAAGACCCCTGCAATCTTCGTCGCACCCCCTGCAATAATGATTGCAGGGGTGTCCCATCGGCCCAGCACCGCCACTCCCCACCGCAGTTCAGGTGTTTCACTGAGGTTTTAGCACTTACACCCCTGCAATCCTCGTTGCAGGGGTATGTACACCCCTGCAATATTCATTGCACCCCCTGTAATGAATATTACAGGGGGTGCAAGAATCATTGCAGCCGCTGCAACGAATATTGCAGGGGGTGCAATGAATATTGCAGGGGGATTTACAGCGGACGGTGATCTGATGTAGGTATGGGTCGCTAATAACGAGCGGGCGCGCGGGCTGCGCGCCTTAAAAAAATGGCCTGAAGCGTCAGTCGCCAAACTCGTCCGCTTCAGGCCATTGACCAGTTCTCGCCTTGTCGGCGAGCCGGTATTTGTGTGTCGAACTGGAGCCACATTATACGCGCGCCGGCACCGCCCATCAAGCATTTCGCGTTGAAAGTTTGATTCATGAGCGCACAACCCTTACAAGCGCCGCGGTTCGTCCGCAAGACAGTACTCGCGCCCGGCGAGTACCGAAAGAACTTCCATCAGATCGACCGCGACATCATCGCCGCTCTGACCTCGCCCGAAGCGGATCGTGTCACGCCCCTGATGGGCAAGGTCTATCTGCGCCTGATCTCAGCCCCCGCGGAGTTCTGGGAGCGGGAAGGCGTACTCTATTTCGCCCCGCGTGCCACGGAAGATCAGCCGGTTAAGTCGTCGAAGGTGCTCTACGAGGTCCTGGGCGTGGCATCGGCGACGGCGCACAAGGCGCTCCGGTGGTTACACGAACAGGGCATCATCGGCTACTTCGCCGGCAAGAACGGCGCCGGCATCCGTGTCTTTTTGAACCGCGCGGCGAGTTCAATCGGCGTGCGGGAGGGGACTGCGGGCAAAAAAATTTTACCCTTCGCCCCCGGCTCAAACGATGCGCGCCGTGGCTCAACCGTTGAGCCAGCCTTTAATGACAGCTTCGCTGATCCAGAAGTTTTAGACACAGATAGGAATCCGCACGCGCCGGAAAACGGCGCGGCGGGGCAAAGGACTTCGGCGGGCGAAACAGCCCCCGAGCCCGACAACTCGCCGCTAAACCTGAGCCCATTCTTCACACGGCCCGGCTCGCACGACCGACGCAGCCAGGGCGGCGCGAATCAAATCGACGGCGACGCACTCGTCGAGCGGCTCGCGAGAGAGATCGCGCCGCACGTCAGGGCGGCGGCGGCGCGCGAGCACGAGCGCACGCGCGAGTGGTTCGCCGCGCACGCCCTGCCTAAAGCCATCCGGGTCTCGCAGCGCGCGGCTTACGACGTGCTGCGCGCACACGGCGTCGTCACCGAACCGCGCGGCGGCAAAAGGAATCCGGGTCTCGAAGTCGGCAGGCACGCGCCCGCACCGCCGCGGGCGGAAACGCTCACAGACGAAGACGTGACGATGCTGGCGCAGAGCTGCGTCGCGCTATTCGAGACGCAGGGTCAGGAAATCGGGCGCACGCTGGCGGAGATGGGCGTCGAGGGCGGGGGCTTTCTGCTGTCGGAGGACGCTCCGCGCGTGCGCGCAAGGGCCGAGGCTTTGCTCCGCGGCGCAGGGGAGCCAAGTGGCGGCGGAGAGGAGACACGTGAATGAGTGATCGCGCACGATCCTTAAAGCTCTCGGCCGTGCCCGACGGGGCAGACGAAGAGTTACCCGGACGCTCAAGCGAAGCGCCTGCCGCGTGCCCCTTCTGCTACGGCGCGGGGATGGAAGTCGAGCCGGGCAGGGGAGCGCGCCGCTGCCGCTGCCGCGAGCAGAGCACGCAGGCGAAGCTCATCGAAGCCGCGCGCATCCCGCGCCGGCACGCGGACTGTTCGCTACAGAATTTCAGCCCCGCGAAAGGTAACGCCTCTCAACTCCTCGCGCTCGGCTACGCTCACAGACTCGTGTGCGACTACCCCGCCGCGGGGCACGGCCTACTGTTCGCGGGCGGCGTCGGCGTCGGCAAGACGCACCTCGCCGTGTCGATCATCAGAGGGCTCGTCGAGAAAGGAGTGCCGTGCCTCTTCTACGAGTTCGGCGCGCTCCTCAAGGAGATCCAGGACTCCTACAATTCTGTTTCGCAGACCTCGGAATTGAAAGTCCTCGCCCCGGTCTTCGAGGCGGAGGTGCTCGTGCTCGACGAGCTAGGCGCGTCGAAGCCGACCGACTGGGTGAGAGACACGATGCAGCAGATCATCGGGACGCGCTACAACGACCGGAAGCTGACCATCTTCACGACCAACTACCTGGACGCGCGCCGCCAGCCGGCCGACGAGACTTTAGAAGACCGGGTGGGCGTGCGGCTGCGCTCCCGGCTCTTCGAGATGTGCAAGACCGTCCACGTCGACGGCGACGACTACCGCCGGACGGTTCACGACCGCTTCCCAGGTTGATATGCTAAGCGGGGCGACAGTAAGAAAGCGTGTCGGACGCTCAGTAAAGGCTGTCACGCCGAACTCGATCACGCCGGGAATCAGTCACGCCGAGTTATGAACCTCTTCGATCTACAAACGCCGGCGCTCGTTCTCGACCTCGCACGCGTCAGACGGAACGCGGGCCGCGTCGCGTCGCTCGCGCAGCGGTCGGGCGTCGAACTCCGCCCGCACGTCAAGACGCACAAGTGCGCCGAGGTCGCGCGGCTCCAGACAGAAGGTTTTTCGGGCGCGCTCACCGTCTCCACGCTCGCGGAGGCGCGCTGGTTCGCGGGGCGCGGTTTCGCGGACATCACCTACGCCGTCCCCATCGAACCCGGCAAGTTCGGTCAGGCGATTGAACTGGCGCGAAGCTGCGAACGCCTCGCGCTCATCACGGACGACCCCGACATCCCCGGCCTGCTCGACGAGGCGGCGGGCCGCGCCGGAATCACTCTGCCCGTCTTCCTCAAGGTAGACTGCGGCTACCACCGCTGCGGCGTCGAGCCCGATACGCCTGAAGCGCTGGAGATTCCGCGCCGCATCGACGCCGCGCGGAACCTGAGCTTCGCCGGCATCCTCACACACGCCGGGCATTCGTACCACTGCGCGAGTCGGGAAGAGGTCTCTGCGCTCGCCCGGCACGAGCGCGATCTGATGGCCGGCTTCGCCGAGACGCTGCGCGGGAAGGGGATTGAGGTGCCGACCGTCAGCATCGGCTCGACCCCGACCGTCTGCGCGGTCGATCACCTCGACGGCGTCACCGAGATTCGACCCGGCAACTACATCTTCTTCGACGCGTTCCAGGCGACGCTCGGCAGTTGCCGCTTCCAGGACTGCGCGCTGAGCGTCCTCGCCTCGGTCGTCCACCGCGACCGCGCGCGTCGCAAGGTCGTCGTCGACGCGGGCGCGATTGCGCTCTCGAAGGATCGCGGCGCGGTCGATCTCGACCCGGCGTGCGGCTACGGCCGGGTGCTCGACGCGGAAGGGGGCGAGCTGAACCTGCGCGTCGACGCGGTCTCGCAGGAGCACGGTCAGATCAGAGTCGAAGACGAGGTGACGTTCGAGCGTCTGCGCGTCGGCGCGCGCGTGCGCGTGCTCGCCAACCACTCGTGCCTGACCGCCGCGCAGCACCCGCATTACAACGTGCTCGACGGCGAGAGGATAGTTGATCGGTGGGAGATTCAGCAGGGCTGGTGAGGAAGCTAATAGCTGTTAGCCGTTAACTGTTAGCTAAACGCGGAGGCGGGGGCGATCCAATAGTGATCGCCCCCGCCTCCGCGTTTTAACTTCTTCCTGATCTCTGGCTAACAGCTAATAGCTAACGCCCGGCATCACCCGCGCCCCGGCATAACGTGCATGAGAAGTACCGTGACGGGGCGTCGGGTGCATGCCGTTGTTGGGCGGCTTGGACGCGGACTTCACGCGCTCTTGTTCTTTTCATCCCAGATCATCGGCTCCCACAACTCCACTTTGTTCCCCTCCGGATCCATGATCCACGCGAACCTCCCGTTCTCATCTGATTCGGGGCCGCCGATGATTTCGACCCCGCCAGTGCGGAGCTGCGCGATCATCTCCTCGAGGTTGTCAACCCGGTAGTTGATCATGAAAGGCGAGTCACTCGGGGCGAACCACTGGCTCTCTTTTTCCGCGACGTGCCACACGGTGAGGCCCCCGTCCTCGGACTTGTCATCAGGCCATCTCAGGATGGCGCCGCCGAAGCCCTCTAGCGGCAGGCCCAGGTGCTTCTGATACCAAGTCGCCAGCGCTGCCTTGTCGTTTCTGCTCTTAAAGAAAACGCCGCCGATTCCAGTAATTCTCGCCATCGTCGCCTCCATCCACGCGAATCGCCGATGCTTAGCGGCCCAACAGTTATTAGCTGTTAGCTTCCTCACGCCCGGCGGACGTTGCGTGCGGTCTGAGTCTTCGCGCCGGCGGCGGTGTTTGGCGCGGACTGATCCGCCTCGGCCCCGCCCGACTGTTGCGCCTTCATCTTGTCGATGCGCGCGGTGAGGCGGCGGTCGATGTCTGCGATCTGCTCGGGCGTGAGCCGGTAGATGTTCGGCTGGTTGTGGTAGACCTTCGCGCCCGTCACGATGTCCGCCTCCTTGAAGCCGTGCTTGGTCGCCTTCGCGATCAAGTCCTGCACGCTCAACTGCGGCTGCACGAGTGTGAGCGGCTGCGGCTTCTCCTCGATGGTTTCGGGGACGGTCGCGGGCTTGGGCGCTTCCATCGGCAGATCGGTGCCCGACTCGCGCTTCATGTGCTCGATGAAGTTCGAGAAGGTCACGTCGCCCGTCAGCTCGAATCCGACCTCGAACGCCGGGCTGTTCGACTTGACGACCTGGAAGACGCGCACGATCTCGCCGTCGCGCTCCTGCAAAGAGACCTCGACCATGATGTCGACGAAGTATTCGAGGCCGCTGGCCGTCATCGGGAGCACCCGGCCCACCTCGTTGTCCTCCTTCGCCTCTTTGCCCTTCGCCGGAATCTGATCGACGATCACGACCGACTTCCCGCTCTCGATGCACAGGCGACGGAGCACGCCCTGCAAGACCATCTGATCGGCGGCCAGCTCTTCCGCCGAGGGCTGCGCCAGCGGATCAGTCGTGCGCTCGCGCACCGCCGCGATGGTCTCGCTGTGCTTCGCGCTGAAGTACGACGCCCAGGAGTCGAGCGCGTAGCAGCCGTAGTCGCGCGCCTGGCCCTCGCCCGCGAGAGCCCAGTCGATGAACTCCGGCAGCTCGTCCGGGCGCTCGACTTCGAGCCCGTCGAAAACCGTGCCGTTGCCTTTCAGCAGGCGCGTCTTGCGCTCCACGTCGAAGATGCAGAGGCGACCCAGGCCGGCCTCCGCCATCGAGCGGACGAACTGCGACTTGCCGACGCCCGCGCCGCCGCGCACCGCCATCACCAGACGCTGTTGCCGGGGCAGTCGGCTGAGCGGATTTACCATCGGTCTCTTCACGTTGGTCATTCTCGAAACTCCTTCAAAGTCTTTCGGTCAGTGGGTGACGGGCTTCGGGGGGGTGGCGCCGCCGTTTCAGTCGGCCCGCGCGCTGATTCGGGAGGCTCACTGCCCCGCGCCCGAGCCGAATTCCTTCATTCCGCGGGGCACTGTAGCACAGAAACGGCGAGAATGGAACAAAATTTCACGCATGAAACAGAACTTTTTCGAGCCTCGCCACTAACAGACCTGGAATAACTGTAGGGGCAGGGACAAGTCCTCTGCCCGCGTTGAATCATCAAACACGACGCGGATTGTTAGCGACACGCGGGCAGGGACGAGCCCTGCCCCTACATCATGATGCGCGGCGTCGAGTAACCGGGCGGATGCTGGCTGCTTTACAAAGTCGAGGGAAACAGTTTTAACTGTCTCTTCTCCTGCTCTAAAACTCTGCTGTTCTGAGCGTCGCTTCAGTCGCCGCTCGTGGGTCAAGTTAATGAAGTTCTACGAAAACGTCCTCGGCCTCATCGGCAACACGCCGCTCGTCAAACTCAACCGCCTGACCGAGGGCATCAAGGCGCAGGTCTTCGCCAAGATGGAGAACCTCAACCCCGGCTTCTCGGTCAAGGATCGCATCGGCATCTCGATGATCGAAGCCGCCGAGCGCGACGGCGCGTTGAAGCCGGGCGGCACCATCGTCGAGGCGACTTCGGGCAACACCGGCATCGGGCTCGCGCTCGCGGCGGCCGTGCGCGGCTACCGCTGCACGTTCGTGATGACCGACAAGGCTTCGGTCGAAAAAGTCCGCTACCTGAAAGCCCTGGGCGCGGACGTGGTCGTCGTGCCGTCCTCGGCGCGGCCGGGCACGCCTGACCACTACGTCGCCACCGCGCAGCGCATCGCGCGCGAGACGCCGAACAGTTTCTACCCGAACCAGTACGCGCACCCCGCGAACCCCCTGGCGCACTACCGCGCGACGGGTCCCGAAATCTGGGAGCAGACCGACGGCAAGATCACGCACTTCGTCTCCGGGCTCGGCACGGGCGGGACGATCTCCGGCACGGGCCGCTTCCTCAAAGAGACGAACCCGAACGTCCGGATCATCGGCGCAGACCCTTACGGCTCGGTCTTCAAAACTTATAAAGAGACGGGGCGCACGGGCGAGGCTTCGCCGTATCTGGTGGAGGGCATCGGGCAGGAGATCATCCCCGACAACGTCCACATGAAGTACGTGGACGAGATCATCAACGTCACCGACGGCGAGTCGTTCGAGCTGGCGCGCCAGCTCGGACGCCGCGAGGGAATCTTCTGCGGCGGCTCGACGGGCACGAACCTCGCCGCGGCCCTGCGCGTCGCGCGCGACCTAGACGAGACGGGCGTCGTCGTCTTCATCGTCTGCGACACGGGCGAGCATTACCTCTCGAAGTTCCACTCGGACGAGTGGCTGAAGGAGAAGCGGCTGCTCGAACCACAGAAGATGACGGCCGGCCTCATCGCGGGCACGAAGGGCGGGCAGGCCCCGAAGGCCCTCGTCCACCTCACGCCGCAGACGCGCGTCGCCGACGCGCTCGCGAAGATGGATGAGATGGGGCTCGAACACATCCCGGTCATCGAGGAGGGGAAGTCTATCGGCTCGCTCAGGGAGAACCGCGTGCTCGCGAAAGTGCTCGGCAACCGCGACCTGCTCGAAGCGCCCGTGAGCGAGGTGATGGGCGCGAGCTTCCCAGTCCTCGACGTTGAGGTGAGCGCGGCCGACGTGACGCGCCAACTCCAGAAGAGCCCCGCCGTGCTCGTCGAAGAGTACGGGCGCATCACCGGCATCATCACGCGCCACGACATGCTCGACGCGCCCGTCGCGGGCTAAAAAAGTAGGGGCAGGGCTTGTCCCTGCCCGCTGGGCGTCCGACTGGTCGCTTAAAAAGATGCGCGGTCATCCAAGGTCGGGTGACCGCGCATCTTTATTCGCGCCCGCGCGCCCGAGCGGGCAGGGACAAGCCCTGCCCCTACGATTATCAAGCGAGCGACTCGTCGCACACGTCGCGGTAGCCGCAGCTCGCGCAGCGGCGCGGCTCGTCGTGGCTGCGGTGAACGTCTTCAGCCTCGCGAGCATCACGAATCTCTGCGAGCGTCTCCAGCAAAGTCTCGCGCAGCTCGTCGGTGTATTCGACGCGCACCTCTGCGTCCGCGTAGCGCACCACGCCGTAGGGGACGCGCGCGCCGAGCGCGTCCTCGACGAGCAGGCAGTAGGCGGCGAGCTGCATCAGGTGCGAGTCGTAGGGTCTGCCGCCGGCGGGTCTGCGCGCGGACTTCGCCTCGACCGGGATGATGCCGTCGCGCGTCCGCACGAGGTAGTCGGGCCGCCCCGTCAGGCCATGCCGGCGCGAGACGAGAGGGCGCTCTTGTCTTTCACCTTCCGCGTTCAGGCGCGCCGGCGCGATCTTTCCGACCGCGAAGCCCGTGTCGCCGTAGACGAGTTCGCCTTCGGGCAGCCCCGTCGCGCGCGCGCGACCGCGAGCGGCGATGTGAGCCGCGAGCGCGACGCACGCGAGCAGGAGAAAAGCCGCGTAGAGGAAGATCATCCGCGCCACCACCAGAGCGCGAAGATGACGAGCGCGAGCAGCGCGGCGAGGGCGGTCGCCAGCGTCGCGAGCCTTTGTAGCCGGCGCGCGCCCTCGACGCCGCGCCCGTGCCGCCCGTGCCATGCCGTGCCCGCCGCGCGCGCCTCAGTCCAGCCGCCCGCGTCCACGCCCTCTTCGCGCAAACGCCAAGCGCGCGCACAAAACGCGTACTCGCCGACCTCCGAGGCGCGAATCAATTTCCTCTGCGCGGTCAAACGTCCGACAGCTTTCCTCCGCGGGGCGAGCCTCGCGAACGCCCTTCCGAGTCATGGTTTCTTAACCGCGTCGGGATCGTAGGGCGGGGCGTCGGGGTCGTAAGGCTTAGTCGGATCGACCCGCTTGCCGTCCACGAATCTCTTCGCGTCACGAACTTCGTCGACCATCTTCAGCCTCCACCCGGCGGGGGTCTTCGCCCACGTCTCACGCTGGACGACGCTGGTCTCGACCTTCCTGACTTTCCCCGCCATCTCCCTCGATCTCGACACCTCCTGGAAAACTTCGGCGACGGCGATGAGCTTGTTTTCGGAGACGGCTAATTTCCGGATCGTGATCCGGATGTTGAAGGGGGGTATGTTGCTTTCGAGGAACTGTCGGGAATACTCCTCCATGGTCTTGCTGTCGCCGAGCCTGCCGTCGGGGAAGACGGAGTGGAAGTCTGTGGTCTTCATTCCGACGATGGCCTTCAGGTCTTTCCTGTTGTGAGCTTCCGCCAGCTGCCTGTAGCTCGACTCCAACTCCTTGCGAACTTCCGGGTCGTCCTGCGCGCGCGCCGCCCGCGCGCCCGCCCAGAAGAACGTCAGCGTGATCAGGAGCACAGTGAATAGCCTTTTCATCGTCTCTCCTTCAAGATAGTAGCCTGTTGCCTGCGGAATAAAAACAGTCCGGGCGGCGGAAAGTTACAGCAGGGAGTCGCGCGCGCTACCCGCCGCCGCAGAGATGTTGCTATCCTTAAGGCGGCGGGTAGGGATGAGCCCGGTGTGGACTTATGGCGAAGGAAAATTTAGAGACTGGCGGACTGACGGTCAGTGAGAGCCGCACGCGGCTCAAGAAGCCGCCCCTCTACAAGGTCCTGCTGCACAATGACAACTTCACGACGATGGACTTCGTCGTCTACGTCCTCCAGACCGTCTTCCAGCGCACCGAGTCGGACGCCATCCGCGTCATGCTACAGGTTCACACGCAGGGCGCGGGCGTGGCCGGCGTCTACACCTACGAAGTCGCGGAGATGAAGGCCGCCAAGGCATCCAGCCTCGCGCAGGCGAGCGAATACCCGCTGCTTTGTACAGTTGAAGAGGACGCCACAGGGGGATAATGCATCGAGTTCGGTCGATCACTTCGCACTGACCTCTAACCTCTAGTCCCTGACCTCTGCCCTTATGATTACGAAAGAGCTGGAAGCCACCCTGAACAACGCGGTCGAAGAGGCCGCGCGGCGCGGGCACGAGTTCGTCACGCTCGAACACCTGCTGCTCGCGCTGCTTTCGGACGAGACGGCGGCGAACGTCATCCGCCACTGCGGCGGCGACGCCGAGACGCTGCGCCGCGAAGTGGAAAAATTTCTCGCCGACAACATGGAGCAGGTAGACGTTTCGCGCGTGGACGATTCGCCCGAGCAGACGATCATGTTCGCGCGCGTCCTCCAGTTCGCGCTCCTGCAAGCGGAGGGGAGCGGGCAGCGCGAGGTGGACGGCGGCAACGTCCTCGCCGCGCTCTACCAGGCCGACAGGTCTTACGCCGTCTACCTGCTCAAGGCGCAGGGCATCCGCCGCCTCGACGTGCTCAACTACATCGCCCACGGCATCTCGAAGATTGCGGCCGACGGCGAGCCGGCAGTCGGCGGCTGGGGCGGGGAAGAGGACGAAGAGGAGGGAGCCGGCCAGCAGGCTCGCGATCCGCTCGCCGCTTTCACCGTCAACCTGGTCGAGCGCGCGGGCGAGGGCCACATCGATCCGCTCATCGGGCGCGCGAATGAGGTGCTGCGGACGATCCAGATTCTCTGCCGGCGCAGGAAGAACAACCCCGTCTACGTGGGCGAGCCGGGCGTCGGCAAGACCGCCATCGCCGAAGGGCTCGCGCTCAAGATTCACAGGGGCGAGGTGCCGGAAGTCCTGAAGGGCGCGGTCGTGTACGCGCTCGACATGGGCGCCGTCCTGGCCGGGACGAAGTACCGCGGCGAGTTCGAGCAGCGGTTCAAGGCGATCATCTCGGCGCTCAAAAAAATCCCCGACGCCGTCCTCTTCATCGACGAGATTCACACCATCGTCGGCGCGGGGGCCGTCTCCGGCGGCTCGATGGACGCCTCGAACATCCTGAAGCCCGCGCTCGCGTCCGGCGAGCTGCGCTGCATCGGCTCGACGACCTACCCCGAATACAAAGCCGCCTTCGAGCGCGACCGCGCGCTCGCGCGCCGCTTCCAGAAGATCGAGATCGGCGAGACTTCCGTCGCCGAGACCGTCGAGATTCTGAACGGCCTGAAGGGCTACTACGAGGAGCACCACGGCGTCCGCTACACGCCCGAAGCGTTGCAGCTCGCCGCCGAGCTGGCGGGCAAATACCTGCACGACCGCTTCCTGCCCGACAAAGCCGTGGACGTGATCGACGAGGCGGGCGCGGCGATGAAACTCCTCCCCGCCGGCGAGCGGCCCGAAGCCGTCGGCGCGCACGAGATCGAGCTGGTCATCTCGCGCATGGCGAAGATTCCGCCGAAGACGGTCGCGGGCTCCGAGCGCGATCGCCTGCGCGATCTCGAACGCGAGTTGAAGTCCGTCATCTTCGGTCAGGATCAAGCCATCCGGCAGATCACGAAGGCGATCAAGCTCTCGCGCTCCGGCCTCGGTCAGGCCGAGAAGCCCGTCGGCTCGTTCCTCTTTTCCGGCCCGACCGGGGTGGGCAAGACGGAGCTGGCGAAGCAGCTCGCCGCGGCGATGGGCGTCGAGTTCCTGCGCTTCGACATGAGCGAGTACGCGGAGGCGCACACGGTCTCCCGGCTCATCGGCGCGCCGCCCGGCTACGTCGGCTTCGATCAGGGGGGCCTCTTGACCGACGCCGTCAACAGGACGCCTTACGCCGTCCTCGTCCTCGACGAGATCGAGAAGGCGCACCCGAACCTCTTCAACATCCTCCTCCAGGTGATGGATCACGCCACGCTCACCGACAACAACGGGAAGAAGGCCGACTTCCGCAACGTCGTCCTGATCATGACGACCAACGCCGGCGCGCACGAACTCTCGGCGGGCGGCATGGGCTTCCACACGAACGACACCGGGCGCGGCAAGGGGCGCGGCGCGATTGAGAGAACCTTCAGCCCGGAGTTTCGCAACCGCCTCGACGCCTGGATCGCCTTCGACCCGCTCAGTTTTGAGGTGACGGAGATGGTCGTCGACAAGCTCATCAAAGAAGTGAACGCGCAGCTCGGCGAGAAGAACGTCACCGTCCGACTGGCGGAAGACGCGCGCGCGTGGCTCGCCCGCCGCGGCTACGACCGTGCGATGGGCGCGCGCCCGATGGCGCGCCTCATCCAGCAGAAGATCAAAGAGCCGCTCGCCGAAGAACTGCTCTTCGGCGAATCGCTCGCGCGGGGCGGGGAAGTTGTCGTCGAAGTCGAAGAGGACGAGTTGCGTCTGAGCTATCCGCGTCGGGAGCAATAAAAGGCATTCACCGCCGCAGGCGCGCAGGGCGCGGAGTTAACGCAGCGAAGAATGCGTTTTCTCTGCGCCGCCGCTGCGACCTCAGCGCCCTCCGCGCCGAATCTCCCATCTCGATTAAGATACTTGCTTCGGAACCTGAGCCCATGCCCCTCGCCGAAAGAGACCAGCACCCGGCGACGTTCTTCAAGCGCTCGACGAGCGTGATGAACTTCCCCGATCCGCGCGCGGCGAACTACGGCGACATCGTCGCCGTCGGCGGCAACCTCGACCCGTCGAACCTGCTCGCCGCCTACCGGCGCGGCATCTTCCCCTGGCCCGTCGAAGGCTGCCCGCTCCCGTGGTTCTCTCCCAGGGAGCGCGCGATCCTGGAATGGCGCGATCTCCACGTCCCGCGACGCCTCGCGCGCCTGGCTCGTCAGTCGCCCTACCGCTTCACCGTCGACGCCGCGTTCCCGCGCGTCGTGCTCCAGTGCGCGATCGTCGAGCGCCCCGAAGAAGGCGGGACGTGGATCACGCCCGAAGTCTTCGAGGCTTACTGCGCGCTCCAACGCCTCGGCCACGCGCACAGCGTCGAGGCGTGGGAGAATGATGAGCTGGTCGGCGGCGTCTACGGCGTCGACGCGGGCGGCGCGTTCGCGGGCGAGAGCATGTTCTACCTCAGGCCGAACGCGTCGAAGCTCGCGCTGCTCCACCTCTTCGAACGCCTCAACGCGCGCGGGCTCGACTGGATCGACATCCAGGTGATGACGCCGCACATGAAGGCGCTCGGCGCGAAGCTCATCAGCCGCGCGGCGTTCATCGATAAGCTCAACGACGCGCTCCGGCGCGGGCGCGAGCTTTTTCCCTCGCCGCCGGGGCGGGGTTGAAATTCATGACGGTGTTGTTGACGGGCATCTCCCGCCGGCGTCGCGTCCCGCCGGCCACCTCGAAAGAGTCGAAGACGAAAGGGACGCCCTCGTTGCCGTTCAGGTCGCCGCCGTTCGAGGCGTAGGCGTCGCCGACGTGGAAGTGTAAATGCGGCCCGACCGCGTTGCCGGAATTGCCGAGCAGCGCGATGACCTGACCTTTGCGAACCCTGTCGCCCGCCTTCACGCGGATGCTCCCCGGCTGTAGGTGCGCGTAAAACGCGTAGCGTTGATTCCCCAGATCGAGCGCCACCCAATTGCCGGGTAAGGTCTCGCGCGTGATCGGCACGGCGGGCTTAATCTCGCCCGACGCCTGCGGCACGTTCTCCGGGACGCCGTCTTTGACGAAGACGACGGCCCCGTCGGCGACGGCGAGCACCTCGGAGCCGTAGCCGTAAAACATCCGGTTCGTGATCTCGTCGGGGAAAGGGTTGGGGAGCACGTTGCCGCTCGCGTCGAGCTTGTTGAAGTCGCAGGCGAAGCGCTGCGCGATGCTCACCCTGCCGCCGCGGATGGTGAGGAACTGGTGGTTGGTGTTGTAAGCGGGGCCGTTGCCGCACCGCCAGGGGCCGCCGCGCAAAGGGGCGCCGATCACGACGGGCTCGTCGCGGCTGACGGAGAGGTCGAACCCGTCGAGCACCATGTCGCCGCCTCCGGCCGACGCGGGGTCGCGCACCAGCCTGATGAGCGGGTTCGCCTCGAAAGTGAAGCGGTGTCGGAGCGCCGTCGGGACGGCGGCGGGCGAGTCGAGCGCGAGCCAGAAGAAGAGCACGCCCGTGCGCCCGCTCGCGATCGCGCGCGGGTACTGTTTGTTCGGCATCTCGGAGCGCGGGGGCGTGGGAATGAGTGAGCGGAAGCGGTAGTATTCGCCGAGTTCCTTGTCGCCGTAGCGCGCGAGGGTCTTGCCGCGCGAGGCGTCGAAGACTTCGACGCTCTTCGGAGTCAGATCGGAGAAGCCCCAGTCCGTGAGGAGCAGGTGGTAGACGAGGTACAACTTCCCGTCCACGGCTTTCACGGGGACGGGCGCGACGGGGGACGTGATGTTGACGGGGATGTCCGAGTATTCGAGCGGCTGTTGCGGGGCGGCTGGTTGAGACTGGGCGGCGGCCCCGCCGTCGCGCCCGAAGGCTAAGCACAGGATGATCGTCGCCAACAACAGTGCCGGCAAAATTCTTATCGCTTTTCTCATCGCCTCGCTCCCCCCGCGGTCAAAGTCGTGAGCACACTTTTTACGAAAACAGGCAGGAAGATGAAAAGTTACGTTTCACCGGAAGCGGTTCGCGTCGCCGAGGGAGTTTCAAAGGCCGCTCACTTTCGGGGCGCAGACGCGCCGCTGCAATTTCACATCTCTCATGCGGTATCATTCACCAGAATACAGAGCACGGGTGAAAGCTGATGGCGCAGAAGGTTCAGCCCGCGGGCACAGACGCCGCGGCGCGGCAGAGTGACGAGGCTTCGAGCGAACAGGCGAGCCACTACCGCACCGCCGAGCCAAGCTCCGCAGGCGACGGCGGCGGCAGCGCCGACGAAACGCGGGGCGTTGAGGGCGACGGTGGGGCGCGCGGAGTGGTCGCGGACTCGGCTTTCGACCCCGCGCGCTCTCAGCCTTGCGCGCAGCCGCCCGCCGAAGTCGAGCCCGGCGAGATCACGCGACCGCCGCAGGTCGCGGCCGGCGTCCCGGCCGCCTGGAGCGGCCTGAAATATTCCCTGCGCGAGATGGGCGTGCGGCGGAGCCTGAAGACGCTGCTGGCGGTCAACCAGAAGGATGGGTTCGACTGTCCGGGCTGCGCGTGGCCGGAGCCGGACGGCGAGCGCGGGCACGCCGAGTTTTGCGAGAACGGCGCGCGCCACGTCGCGGACGAGGCGACGACCAGGCGCGTCACGCCGGAGTTCTTCAAAAAGTGGAGCGTCGCGCAACTGTCCGAACACTCAGACCTGTGGCTCAACCGGCAGGGGCGGCTGACGCACCCGATGCTCCTCAGACGCGGGAGCGCTCATTACGAAGAGATCAGTTGGGACGCGGCGTTCCGGTTGATCGCCTCGGAGCTTAGCGCGCTCGCGTCGCCGAACGAAGCCGTCTTCTACACTTCGGGTCGCACCTCGAACGAGGCGGCGTTCCTCTACCAACTCTTCGTCCGGCAGTTCGGGACGAACAACCTGCCCGACTGCTCAAACATGTGCCACGAGTCTTCGGGCGCGGCGCTCACCGCGACCATCGGCGTCGGCAAGGGCACGGTGACGCTCGACGACTTCGCGCTAGCCTCCGCGATCTTCATCGTCGGTCAGAACCCCGGGACGAACCACCCGCGGATGCTCACCACCTTGCAGCAGGCGAAGCGCCGCGGCTGCCGGATCGTCCACATCAACCCGCTGCCCGAAGCGGGCTTGCAGCGCTTCAAGCACCCGCAGGAAGTCTCCGGCCTGTTGGGGCGCGGGACGCAACTCTCCGATCTCTTCCTCCAGGTGCGCGTCAACGGCGACGTGGCCCTGCTCAAAGGCGTCGCCAAAGAAGTCCTCGAAGCCGAAGCGCGACGACCCGGCGCGGTGCTCGACCGCGACTTCATCACGGAGTTCACGAACGGCTTCGACCCTTACGCCGCCGCGATTCGCGAGACGGGCTGGGACGAGATCGTCGCCGGGAGCGGTGTGGCGCGCGAGCAGATCGCGGAGGCGGCGCGCATCTTCGTCGAGTCAGACCGCACGATCTTCTGCTGGGCGATGGGACTCACGCAGCACAAAAACGCCGTCGCGAACATTCAGGAGATCGTCAACCTGCTGCTCCTGCGCGGGCAGATCGGCAAGCCCGGCGCGGGCGCGTGCCCCGTGCGCGGGCACTCGAACGTGCAGGGCGACCGCACGGTCGGCGTCTGGGAGCGGCCGACCGAGACTTTCCTGAACGATCTGGCGCGGGCTTTCGACTTCGAGCCGCCGCGCGAGCACGGCTTCGACACGGTCGCCGCCATCCGCGCGATGCACGACCGGCGCGCCCGCGTCTTCTTCGCGATGGGCGGCAACTTCCTCTCCGCCACGCCCGACACTGAATTTACCGCCGAGGCTCTGCGCCGCGCGCGGCTCACCTGTCACGTCTCGACGAAGCTCAACCGCGCGCACCTCATCACGGGCGAGCAGGCGCTCGTCCTGCCGTGCCTCGGCCGCACCGAGCGCGACGCGCGTGCGGCGGGCGAGCAGTTCGTCAGTTGCGAGAACTCGATGGGCGTCGTGCAGGCGTCGCGCGGGAATTTAGAACCCGCGTCGGATCAACTGCTGAGCGAGACTGAGATCGTCGCGCGCCTGGCGCGCGCCGTCCTGGGCGAGGGGACGACGGTTGATTGGGAGGCGTTGGCGGCGAACTACGATCTGATTCGTGATTCAATCGAGCGCGTCGTGCCCGGCTTCGACGATTACAACCGGCGCGTGAGGGAGCCAGGCGGGTTTTACCTCCCGAACGGCGCGCGCGAGAGGAAGTTTAAGACGGCGTCGGGCAAGGCGGAGTTCACGGTGCACGAACTTCCGCGACTCGCGCTCGCGCCGGGCCAGTTCCTGATGATGACCATGCGCAGCCACGATCAGTTCAACACGACGATCTACGGGTTGGACGACCGCTACCGCGGCGTCCGGGGCTCGCGCCGCGTCGTCTTCCTCAACGCGGAGGACGTGATGGAGGCGGGTCTCGCCGAAGGTCAGCTCGTCGATCTCGTCAGCCACTTCGAGGGCGAGGAGCGGATCGGAAAAAGTTTTCGCGTCGTGCCCTATTCGATCCCGCGCCGCTGCGCCGCGACCTACTTCCCCGAAGCGAACGTGCTCGTGCCCGTCCGCCACGTCGCCGACAAGAGCAACACTCCGGCCTCGAAATCCGTCGTCATCAGCATCCGGCCATCCGCTGATGAGCAATCATCCTAGTCCGGTCTTTCGTGCCTTCGTCTTACTGACGTAAGGATGATCACGAATCCAGAATCGCCAGGGCTTATCGACGAACTCGCCCGCGTAGTCAATGCCGACGCGCGGGCCCGAGGCTATCTCCCTGTCCGCGACGGCACGCTCGCCCGCCTCGATCCAGATTGAATCGCCCCGAAGGTCTGCACGGTTAAAGCTCCTATCAATGCCCATCGCCATGCATAATTTGCCGGGCCCGTTGGTCAGGTCACGATCATTTTTGACCGGACGCCGCGCGCGCATCACGCTTAAGCCTTCGAGCGGCTCAAGGGC
>DATLMC010000182.1:0-9942 GCA_035537435.1 Pyrinomonadaceae bacterium
GAGAAGACGGGCAGGGACGAGCCCTGCCCCTACAGTCATCCCCTTCTTGTTAGAGGCTGATAACTAAAAATCGGGGTTAGAGTCTTGAAGACTCTAACCCCGACCCCTAACCGCGGAGACTATTTTCACCCGCGCCCTAGACGAGCGCGAAGTCGAACTGCTCCTGGTGCACGCGCGGGTCGCCCGTCACGTCAACCCCGCCGAGGTAGTCTTCGACCTCGGCGAGCACGTCGCTCTCGGTCGAGCGCAGGGCGCGCGCCACTTCGGGGTGGACGCGCAAGGTCGCCTGCTTGACCTCGTCGCCGTCGAGCCCGCGCGAAAGCCTGCGCGCCTCTTCGAGTATCTCGTAGCAGATCGTCTGCGGCGATTTCACCAACCCCGCGCCCTGACAGTAAGGGCAGGGCGAGCAGAGCGTGCGCTCCAACGACTGCTTGACGCGCTTGCGCGTCATGATGACGAGTCCGAAGTCGTTGAACGAGAGCACCTTCGTCGGCGACTTGTCGTCGCGCAGAGCGTCCTGCAAAGCGCCCATCACGCGGTTGCGGTTGCGCCTGTCCTCCATGTCGATGAGGTCTAAGACGATGATGCCACCGAGATCGCGCAGGCGAATCTGCCGCGCGATCTCGTCCACGGCTTCGAGGTTCGTCTTCGTGATCGTGTCTTCGAGGCGAGAGCCGCCGCGCCCGACGAACTTGCCCGTGTTCACGTCGATGGAGACGAGCGCCTCCGTCTGGTTGATGACGAGGTAGCCGCCCGAGCGCAGCCACACGCGCGGCTTGATCGCCTTGTCGATCTCGGCCTGCACGCCGAAGGCTTCGAGGATCGGCTCCTCGCGCGTGTAGAGCTTGACGCGGTTGACGAGCCGCGGCTGGATGCGGTTCACGAACTCGACGATCTCCTGGTACTCCGTCTCCGTGTCGCAGCGGATCGCGGCGAAGTCCTCGGAGAGCTGGTCGCGCAGGATGCGCTGGACGAGATCGAGATCGGCGTGGACGAGCGACGGGGCCTTCTTCTTCTCCGCCTCGCGCCGGATGTCGCGCCACGTGCGGACGAGGTAGCGCGCGTCGTCGCGCAGGTTCTCCTCCGTGATGCCGATGCCGGCGGTGCGGACGATGAAGCCGCCCGCGGGCACGTCCTCGGTCGCGCGGATGTTGGCGATGAGCTTGCGCAGCCGCTGGCGCTCGGAGTCGGACTCGATCTTGCGCGAGACGCCGACGTGCTCGATGGTCGGCATGTAGACGAGGTAGCGACCGGGCAGCGCGATGTGCGAGGTGATGCGCGCGCCCTTCTGCGAGATCGGCTCCTTCGCGATCTGCACGAGAATCTCCTGGCCCTCGCGCAGCAAGTCCGTGATCATCGGAGCGCCGCGCCGCCCGCCGCGCTCCCCGCGCCCCTCGCGACCGCCCTGGCCCTCGCGCCCCTGCCCTTCACGACCCTGGCCTTCGCGATTCTGCCCCTCCCGGTTATCACGGCCGCCGCGCGCGTCGCGATTGTCGCGACCACCGCGGTTGTCCCGGCCATCGCCACGCGTCGCATCGCCGCGCGGGCCGTCACCGCCGCCGCCCGGCCGCGCGTCGCGACCGCCGCGCTCGCCGCCGCGACCGCCACGACTGTCGCGCGTATCACGACCGTCGCGCCCGCCGTCACGACCGCCTTCGCGTCCACCGCGCCCGCCGCGCCCGCTCTCGCTCCGCGTGGGGCGTGCGCCCTCCGCGACAGCCGGGGCGTCAACGTCGGCGGCGACGGGCTCCGCCGCCTCGACGGCTTCAATGATCGGCGATGCCTCGACGTGCTGCGTCTCCTCCACGTCGCTCACCTCTTCGGCTTGACCGTTCGCGCCGTCCGCGCCCGTCGCGCCGCCCTCGCCCTCCGGCGGTTTACCGCCGCGCCTGCGCCTGCGCCCGCCGCGACGACCGAACTCGCCGCGCGCCGGGCGCGACCCGACGCTGGCTTCCGCGTCCGCGAGATCGCCGTCGCCGCCCCCCTTGCGCGAGGCGCGACCCTTCGTCGCGCCTTTACCCGCGCCCTTTTTCGCCGCGCCCTTCTTCGACGCCGCGCTCTTCGTCGCGCCGCCTTCCGCGTCGCCCGCGGCGAGGGGCTTCTTGCTCGCGGCCTTCTTCGACGCGCCCTTCGACGCCGCCGACTTCGACGCCGCGCCGCGCGCCGCGCCCTTCCTCGCGCCGCCCGCAGACGGCGACTCGACCGCCTTCTCGTCGTCGCTCACGCGCTCGAACGCCTGCGCCGCGCCGCCCTGAGCCGGGGCCTCGCCTTCGAGGTCGTCGGCCAGAGACCCGACCGACGCGGCGACCGCGCGCTCCACGCCGCGCGTCTGTCGCGGCGAAGCGCCCGCGGTCGGATCGTCGTCGTCGGCGACGCGCTCGAACTGCGAAGAGCCGCCCGCGCCCGCCGAGCCGAGCAGCGAGCCGACTTCGGCGGTCGCCGCCGCGTCCATGTCGAACTCGGAGGCGCGAATCTGATCGAAAATGCGCTCCTGCGTGCGCGCGTCCTTGAACATCTCGCCGTCGTCATGCGCCGCGGCGTTGTCCTCGTCCACCACGCGCTCGAACGAGTCGGCGGCGGCGACGAAGGGCGTGTCGATGTCTTCGCGCGAGATGCCGAGCGCGCGCACGCCCTCTTCGAAACTCGACGCCGGCCTGCCCGCGTCCGACGACTGCCGACCCGCCTGCTCGCGCTCGTCGCGGCCGCGCTTGCCGCCGCGCCTGCGACGACCGCGCCGCGCGCCCTCGTCGTCCTGATCTTCCGCAGCCTGCTGCGCGGGCGCGGCGACGCCTTGGGCGGGCGCGGCGGCGGGTTCAACGCGCGCCTCACCCTCCTCCTGCTCCTCGCCCTCGGCGGGTTCGGGCAGCGCGAGCTCGTGCGCCGACTCCATCTGCCGCTCGCGCTCGACGCGCGCACGCTCGATCTTCTCGTTCGCCGCGGCGCGCGCCGTCTCGGCTTCGCCGCCCTTCGTCTTGTCGACGACGATGCGCTCGAACTCCTCCTCCTCGTCGAAGAAGTCCGTGACGTAGAGGAAGGCGTCGCGCTCCAGCCCGATGTCGACGAAGGCGGACTGCATGCCGGGCAGGACGCGCATCACGCGCCCCTTATAGAGGTTGCCGACCACGCCCTGGCCGCCCTCGCCCCGCTCGATGTAAAACTCCGTGACCGTGCCATTCTCGATGATGGCGATCTTCTTCTCGCGCCCGTTGACGCTGACGATTAACTCTTTAGACATTGGAAACCTGTTGACTCCTCGGTGAGACCGCGCGCGCGGGCGCGCAACACGTTCGTCGGCGCGGGCGGGCGGTGTGAACTTTCGTTCGTGTGGGGTGGCGGTGAGACGCGCGGCGGGCGCTGTAGGAGTCGGGCGATGCGGTCTGAGGCGTCACGCTGTCGAGGGGGCGCGCGGGCTTGCCGGCGTTCGGCCGCGGCAGGCGCTGGCGCGCTCCCCGTCGTGCGGGAAAGCGTCTGAAACTGTCCACTCGGAAGCTCCGTCGAGCCGCCGTAACGAAAGGGCGCGCGTGCGGCTAAGGCCCGAAGTCGCGCTCTGGCGCGAAAACCTTCCCGACCCGCCGACCGTAAGCGCGCCGCCCTCGAACGAGCCCCGCGCGGCTGCCCCCCGAAGTCTTCCGAGGAGGCGCGACCCGCGGGTGCGATCTCGGATGCAGGGAACAAGCGCCGGGTGCGGCGCCGAACATCTCATCGACGGCCGCCGGTAGCGTCACCGGCGACCTTTCAAAACTTTCGTCCCGTCCACGGCGCGTCTCAAACAGACTGTACGCGCCCGGCACGCCTCGCGCGCCATCGGAAGAAAACTCCGGCAGGACAAGACCCGGCGAGTATAGCCGAGTGCGCCGCGAAACGCGAGGAAAGTCCGGGCGCGCGTTCGCGAGACGCGCGCGCGTGCGCCTCTCTTCCGCGCGAGCCGCGGTCTCGAACGTTGACGTGATCGTGATTTGACGGTAAGGTCTCGCGAACCATCCGGCCGGGCTGGCCCGTCATGTCGCCACGACCCGCGAGCTCTATTCGGCAAGCAATCCAGACAAAAATCTTCAGGAGAGCAATGAATATGAAACTCTGTCACCTGCGCCGCGCCGCGCCGCTCGTCGCCCTGGCGCTCGCGCTGCTGCCCGGCGCGAGCGCTTCGAGCCAGCAGCAGCAGACGCCGCCCTGCCCGACCGTCACCGTCTCGTGCCCGGACGCCGTCGCCGTGGACGCCCCGCTCACTTTCACCGCGAACGTGAGCGGCGGCGACCCGAACGTGACGCCGACTTACAACTGGACGGTCTCGGCGGGCACGATCTCTTCGGGCCAGGGCACGTCGAGCATCACCGTCGACACCGCCGGGATCGGCGGTCAGACGGTGACGGCGACGGTCGATGTCGGCGGCTTCGCGCGCGATTGCAGAACTTCCAACAGTTGCACGACCTCCGTGACGAAGCCGGAGGCCCCGGCCGTCAAGTTCGGCGAGTACGTCACGACCGATCTCTCCGCGAACAAGGCGCAGCTCGACAAGTTCGTCAACGCGCTACAGCAAGACCCGACCGCGCAGGGCTACCTCATCGCCTACGGCGGGCGCACGAGCCGCCCAGAGGACGCGCAGAAGGCGGCCGACAACGCGACCGACTACACGATCAACACGCGCAAGATGGACGGGGCGCGCACCCTCTCCGGCGTCGGCGGCTACCGCGAGCAGCCGACCGTCGAACTCTGGATCGCGCCCGCCGGCGGGACGCCCCCGATGGCGACGCCCACGGTCGATGCGAAGGACGTGAAGCCCGCGCCCGCGAAGCCCGCCGCGCCGCCGAAGGGTAAAGTGCCGCCGAATAGGAGGTCGTAAAAGTCGCCTGTCAATCAGACGAGAAATAAAAAACGAGGGGCGGCGCGTACGTCAACGCGCCGCCCCTCGGCTTTTGTTCGCCGGAGGTTTAGTTGACGAAGCGGCGCAGTTGCACGCTGACGGCGAAGCCGATGGCGATGAAAGTGGCGAGCACGCTCGATAGGCCCGCACTCATCAGTGGCAGCGGCACGCCGATGACGGGGAGGATGCCGAGCGCCATCCCGACGTTGATGAAGATCTGGAAGGCGAGCCCGCCGACTATAGCCATGATGACGAGCATCCCGGCGCGGTCGGGCGCGCGCCGCGCGCCTCCTAATAATCGCGAGAGCAGCACGGCGTAGGCCAAAAGCAGCAGCACGCAGCCGACGAAGCCGGTCGTCTCGGCGGTGACGGCGAAGATGAAGTCGGTGTGCGGCTCCGGCAGGAATTTCAGACGGCTCTGCGAATACTCGTCCGTCGTCCCGACGCCCGTCCCCGTCAAGCCCCCCTTGCCGACGGTGACGATGGACTGCCAGGTGTGGTAGCCGAAGCCTTTGCGGTCGGCGTTTTCGGGATCGAGGATGACCTGGATGCGCTGCTGCTGGTAGTTCTTGATCTTGCCGGTCTTCACGCCGACGACGTAGGCCGCCGGGATCATCACGGTCGAGAGCGCGAGCGCCGTGATGACGATCCACATCCGGATCGAAGAGAGGAAGAGGACGACGGCGAGCAGGGGGAAGTAGGTGATCGCCTGGCCGGCGTCGGGCTCAAGCAGGATCAGGCCGACGGGCAGCGCGAGGATGCCGACGCCGACGAGCATCTCCTTCCACGCGAGCGCGCCGCGGTGCCGCGTCTTGCTGTAGTAGTAGGCGAGCATCAGCACCGTGGGGATTTTGACGAACTCGGAGGGCTGGAACTGCCCGATGCCCGGCGTCTTGATCCAGCAGCGCTGCCCGTTGATCTTCAACCCGATGCCGGGGATGAGCACGATGACGAGCAGGAAGAGCCCGAAGAGGTAGAAGGCGGGCGCGAAGTGGACGAGCTTGCGGTAGTCGGTGAAGGAGACGACGACCATCAGCACGAGCGAGATCGCGAGGCCGATGAGCTGCTTCTTCCAGTAGCTCTCGGTCGGCTGCGCGTTGTAGATCTGCCACGTGCCGAAGAAGACGATGCCCACCGCCAGCAGCGCGAGCAGCCAGTCGAAATCGCGGAACCGTTTTTTCTCGATGATCGCAACCATGGCTCAGGTGTGATGGATCAGTGAACGGGGGCCTGCTGCGCCGGCGTCCGTGCCGGCCCCCGGCCCGCGCCCTGGGCGATCTGCGCGCCCGGCGTCGGCTCGCCGTTGTGCTGTTTGCGGTAGTAGATTTCGTACATCTGGCGGGTGGCGGGCGCGGCGAACTTGCCGCCGAAGCCGACGTTCTCGATGAGCGCGACCGTCACCACCTCCGGCTTCCACGCGGGCGCGTAGGAGACGAACCAGGAGTGATCCTTGTTCTGCCCCGTGTCCTTGCCGAGCGAGACGACCTGCGCCGTCCCCGTCTTGCCCGCGATGTCCATGCCGTCGATCTTGACCGCGCCGCCCGTGCCGCCCTCGTTGACGACCTGCCACATCCCCTCGACGACGAAGCGGTGGTTCTCGTCCGAGATCGGGATCACCTTCGGGTTCGGGCGCAGCCCCTTCTGATCGGGCGCGCCCTGCTCCCGCGCCTTCTCGTAGTTCAGCGCGGGTCGCGCCGGGCGGTAGGTGTCGCGGTCGTTGGGATCGCCGACCGCGGCGGTCGCCTTCACCTCCTTGAGCAGGTGCGGGACGTAGAGCTTGCCGCCGACGGCGACGCCGGAGATCGTGCGCAGCAGCGCGATGGGCGTGACGAAGTCGTAGACCTGCCCGAACGAGGCGTAGACGGTGTCGATGTCGCGCCAGTCCGGATCGCGCGGGTTGAAGCGCTTCTTGAAGTCGGGCGAGGGCGTCCAGCTCACGTTCTCGTGCGGGAGATCGACGCCCGTGCGGCGGTTGAGATCGAAGTCCGAGACCATCTTCATGATCCCGTCGATGCCCATCTTCAGGCCGAGGCGGTAGAAGTAGCCGTCGCACGAGATGCGGATCGCGTAGCGCAATTCGGGCGAGCCGTGGTGGCCCATGCAGCGCGTGAACTTGTTGCCGATCTGGATGCCGCCGCCGCAGACGAGGTTCGATTTCTTGATCGAGATCGCGCCCTGCTCCAGCCCGGCCACCGCCATCGGTATCTTCCAGGTCGAGCCCGGCGGGTAGCGGCCCGAGATCGCGCGGTTGACCATCGGCGTCTTCGGGTCTTTGAACAGCTCGGCGATCTGCTGGCGCACCACTTTCGTCTTGACGTTCTGCGAGAAGATGTTCGGGTCGAAGGTCGGGGCGGAGGCGAGCGCGAAGATTTCGCCGTCGTTCGGGTTCGCCATGATGATCACGCCGCGGCCGTTCGGGGAGTTGCGCAACTGCTCCTCGGCGGTGAGCTGGTAGTCGAGATCGATGGTCGTCACCAGGTCCTGGCCCGGCTGCGGCTCGACCGTCTTGATCGTGTCCTGAATCTGCCCGCGGCTGTCGACGATCACCTCGCGGTAGCCGTCCACGCCTCGCAGGTACTCGTCGTAGGTCGCCTCCAGCCCCTCCTGCCCGATCACGTCGCCGGGCTTCAAGCCCTTCTTACGAAAATCGTCCTTCTCCAACTGCTTCGGGTTCACCTCGCCGACGTAGCCGAGGACGTGCGCGAGCACGCCGTCCGGGAGGTAGCGGCGCTGCGGCTGCTGCTCGATGCGCAGCTCGGCGTGATCGATACCCTGGTGCGTCTCGACCCACGCGATGTCGGCGGGCGAGGCGTTCTGCTTGATGACGATGGACTCGAAGGCGGGCTGGCGGTTCAGCTCGTCGAAGCGCTCGCGCAGCAGCTCCTCGTCGACGCCGAGCCCTTCGGAGAGGGGCTGCGTGAGCGAGGCGTATTCGCGCCCGCGCATCTCCTCGCGCGAGAGGATGACGTTGTAGGTCGGCCGCGAGTCGACGAGTATCTTGCCGTTGCGGTCGAAGATCGTGCCGCGCTGGGCCGGGATCGGCAGACGCCTGACGCGCTGGTTCTCGGCGCGCTCGGCGTAGTAGGCGCCGTTGACGACCTGCAGGAAGTAGAGGCGCGTCCCCAACACGGCGAGCAGCACGATGACGACGACCTGGATGATGCGCAGGCGCAGGCGCAGGTTCTGCGATTCGTCTTCGAACTTCATCTCATCTCCTCACTAAGCTGCGGCGCGCGGCGCGGCGGCGGAAGGCGAAGTGCCTGCGCTGGCGCGAGCGGTCGCTGAAGAAAACGTCGAACACGTAGAACAGCAGCGTCCCCGCCGCGGTCGTCGCGATCAGCTTGAGCGACGCCGTGTCGGCGAAGGTCTGGAGCGACGGCTGACCGAAGACGCGGTGCAGGATGACGACGACGACGGCGTCGAGCGCGGTCGCACCAGCTAAGACGGGGATCCGGACGAGCGGGTTGTCGAGACGCACTCGCGTGGCGAGCGCGGCGATGAGGTAGGCGGCGACGGTCTTGGAGAAGCCGCCCGCGCCGAGCAGCCCCGCGCTGAAGATGTCGGTCGCGAGCCCGGCGCAGAAGCCGACCACCATCGACTGCGCCACGTCGCGCCGCAGCGCGAAGTAGGTGACGACGATGAGCGGCAGATCGATGTGCCGCAGCGGCTGCCAGACCTGCGGCAGCTCGGTCTGCAACAGCACCGCGGCCACGACGATGAAGGCGATCTTCAGCCTCATAAGACCCGTGACGAGTGACAGGTGACGGGTGACAGGTAAGAGAGTCCGGAGCCCGGAGTCCGCCATCCGCAGTCAAAGACGAACGCGGAGCGAGTTGACTCCCGCCTCCGGACTCCGCACCCCGGACTTTTCTCGTCACCTGTCACGGTTTACCTGTCACTTTCCCTTCGTGTTCCTCTGCGGCGTCGGCGTCGGCGTGGGCACGGCGCGCGGCGGCGGGTGGTAGAGCAGCACCGCCACCTCGGAGAGCGAGTTGAGGCGGGCGGCGGGGCGCACCTTGATCTCGTGCGGCTTGGTCGCCGTACCGGGCTGCACCTCGATCACGTCGCCCACCTTCAAGCCCCGCGGGTAGATGCCGTCCTGCCCCGTCGTCGTCACCGCGTCGCCCTGCTTGACCTCTTCGAGACCGGGCACGTAGCGCATGTCGAGCAGCCCGTTCCGGCCGAAGCCGCGCACCGAGCCGAGCGCGTTCGAGGTCTCCAACTGGCCGACGACCGCGCCGGCGGCCGCGCGCTCGTCCGTGATCAACATCACCTGCGCCGAGACCGGGCTCACCTCGGCCACGCGCCCGACGATGCCGTCCTGCGTCACGACCGGCATGTTCCGCTCGACGCCCGCCGAGCTGCCGCGGTTGATGATCGCCGAGTCGAACCAGTCGGAAGGGTCGCGCGCGATGACGCGCGCGGCGACGAGCTGGTACTGGCGCGACTCCTTGAGCCCCAACAGGCTTTGCAAACGCTCGTTCTCCGCCCGCGCGGCTTGCGCCTCGCGCAGTTGCGCCTCGGCTTCGGCGAGCCTGCGCCGCAACTGCTCGTTCTCGCCCGACGCCGCGCTCAAGTTTCTGAGGTACTGGAAGAAGCCGACGCCCGAACGGCTCGCGCCGGAGAAGAGGCTCTGGAAGGGGGTCGCGACCGCCTGCGCCCAGACGCTGATCTTGCGCGCCTGCGTCTGCTGGTCCCGCGCCGAGACCGACATCAGGGCGAGGTTGACGCCGAGCAGCAGGACGAGCCACAGCGGAGCGCGCCGCCTGATCTCCTTCTGCGTCCGCTGGACAGGCATGAAATTCAGTGACGAGTGATGGGTGACGGGTGACGGGTAAGACGAAGCGGTTTTGCCTGTCACCCGTCACGGTTTACCTGTCACGGCTTTTTACGAGCCGCCCGTGAGCGTGTTGTCCCACTTGACGCGCTTCAGGAGGTTGAAGTCCGAAAGCATCTTGCCCGCGCCGAGGACGACCGAGGAGAGCGGGTCTTCGGCCACCGAGACGGGCAGCCCCGTCTCGATCGAGAGCCGCTTGTCCAGGTTCTTCAAGAGCGCCCCCCCGCCCGTCAGCACGATGCCA
>DATLMC010000183.1:0-50454 GCA_035537435.1 Pyrinomonadaceae bacterium
CGCGCGCGACTCGCGGCGCGGGCGTCGTCTGCGCACGCGGCGCGGCGGCGAAGGCGGTGTTGAAGATGAGGGTTGCGACGACGCTAAGAGCGCATAACAAAACCCGGCGGGTGACATCATGTAGGGGCAGGGCTCGTCCCCGCCCGTCTTCTTTCGGTAACACGCGGGCAGGGACGAGCCCTGCCCCTACAGTTCTTCCGGTTCTATTAGTGGCTATGAGCACGCGGCGCGCACGTGCGGGGCCGGGGCGCGGAGTTCGATTTTCTTTTCTCATGGGGTTAGACGCCGAAGGGCGCGCACATGATAACATCCCGCGCGGCGCACGGCGTGTTGACGGGGAGTCGGTCGCGTTATGTATCGGCGATGCGCGGGCGCGCTGTCAAGCGCGTCGGGTCGGCCGGCGTCATTCGTCGGATTATTCTTGCGCCGCGCGGGGCGAGCGAGGGCGGGACGGCGGGGAAGTCGCGGATCATTACGCCTGGCGTCGTGTGGTCGCCTGGCGCCGCGGTTGCCATGTGGGAGGGTTCGGCTATTACGGGTCGGGACCCGCGCGGGGCGGGTCGAGGAGGCAAACGATGATGAGAAAAATTCTGACGCTCACGCTCACGCTCTTGCTGGTGCAGGCGCAGACGGGCGCGCTCGCCGCCGGGCAGACGACGAAGGACGGGCAGACGCCCGAAGAGGTGAGGGTGCTGGTGGATCGCGCCGGGATCGGCGAGAAGGCGCGCGTGACTGTGAAGCTCAGGGACGGCACGAAGCACAAGGGCTATGTCGTCGAGCGCCGAGAGAGCGACTTCGTGCTGCGCGACCGCAAGACGGACGCGCCGTCGACCATCGCGTACAAGGATGTCTCGAAGATCGAGCTCAACCGCGGCCACTCGACGGCGCGCAACACGGCGATAGGCGTCGGCATCGGCGTGAGCGCAGTCGTACTCACCCTTGCCATTCTCGTCGCGGTTGCTTTCGACGACTGAGGGGAAGGCCGTCAGTCTTCCGTCGTCAGTTGTCCGTAGTTCGTCGTTCAGGTTCGCGGGGGCTTGGTGAGAATTAACGCGCCAGCCGGGTAGGGCTTAAAGCGGTGGACAACTGACAACTGACAACTGACAACTGACACGGACAACTCTTCAAATTCGCTCGACCTCGACGAGCGCGTCGTAGAAGGTCGCGCCGCCGCCGAGGTCTGTGAGCCCCTGCGAGGTGAGTTGGTTGATCCCGGCGCCGCCGGGCGAGAGCTTGTTCCACCAGACCGACGGCGAGACGACGACGCCCTCGCGCGCCCTCTCCGTGACGACCGCCGTCAGCTCGCACGAGCCGCGCTGGTTGAAGGCGCGGACGCGCTCGCCTTCGCGGATGCCCCGCGCCGCGGCGTCGCGCGGGTTGATCTCGACGAACGGCGCGCGCTCCTGCCTGAGCTGCTTCGGCAGGTTCGCGAAGCTCGAATTGAGGAAGGCGTGCGCCGCCGGCGAGATGAGCGCGAGCGGGAACTCTCCGGCCAGTTCCGGCGCGCTCGCGCGTGATTCGCGCGGCGGGATGAACTCCGGCACGCCGGGCATCCCCGCAGCCGCCAGGCTCTCCGAATAAAGCTCGCACTTGCCGGAAGGCGTCCCGAACTTACCCCCGGCGAACGGCGCGAACCCTTCCGGCAGGCTGAGCCGCGCCCAGCCGCGCTCGCGCAAAAGTTCGAGCGTAACGCCTTCGAGCGCGGGGTGATCGACGGCGAGGGCCTGCCGCGCGATCTCTTCGTCGGTGTCCCGGAAACAGTCTTCCGTAAAATTCAGGCGGGCAGCGAGCAGGCGGAAGACTTCCGTGTTCGGCTTCGCCTCGTGGAGCGGCGCGATTGCCGGCTCGTTGACGGTCAGGTAGAAGTGGCCGTAAGCCTTGTGCAGATCGAAGTGTTCGAGCTGCGTGGTCGCGGGCAGCACGATGTCCGCGAAGTCGCAGGTGTCGGTCATGAACTGCTCGTGGACGACCGTGAACAAGTCCTCGCGCCTTAACCCCGCGAGCACCTTCTGCTGATCGGGCGCGACGGCCGCCGGGTTCGAGTTGTAGACGTAGAGGGCGCGCACGGGCGGATCGTCTACCCGCGTCAGCGCGTCGCCCAGTTGCGACATGTTGAGCGAGCGCGGACGCGGGGTCGGGATGAGACCGGGACGCTGGAGCGCGTCGTAGTCGAGGGGGAACGCGCCGGAGGTCGAGAGCAGCGCGCCGCCCGCCGCCTCGCGCCACGCGCCCGTGACGGCGGGCAGGCACAGGATAGAGCGCACGGCCATCCCGCCGCCCGCGTGCCGCTGCAAGCCGTAGTTCAGACGGATCGCCGCGGGCCGCGTCGTCGCATATTCACGCGCGAGCCTCACGATCACTTCCGCTTCGAGTCCGCAAATCTCCGCGACCCGCGCGGGCGGGTACTCGCGCACGTGACGGCGCAGCTCCTCCGCCCCGACCGTGTGACGCTCCAAATAATCCCCGTCCTCCAGACCTTCCGCGAAGATGACGTGCATCAGCGCGAGCGCGAGCGCGGCGTCGGTTCCGGGCAGCGGCGCGACGTGCTCGTCGCACTGGTCGGCGGTGCGGGTGCGTCGCGGGTCGATGGCGACGACGCGCGCGCCCTTGTGCCTGGCTTTGAGGATGAAGGGCCAGAGGTGGACGTTGGAGGAGATCGTGTTCGTGCCCCAGAGGATGATGAGGCGCGCTTCCGCGAAGCGTTCGGGGTCGGTGCCGAGCTTCGCGCCGAGCGTCGAGAGCATCCCCTCGGTCCCGGCGGAGGCGCAGATCGTGCGCTCCAGCAGCGACGCGCCGAGGCGGTTGAAGAAACGCCTGTCCATCGACTCGGACTGGACGAGCCCCATCGTGCCGCAGTAGCTGTAGGGCATGATGGTCTGCGCGCCCTCGTCGGACTCGGCGAGCGAGCGGAAGCGCAAAGCGATCTCGTCGAGCGCCTCGTCCCAACTGATCGGCTCGAACCGCCCCTCGCCTTTAGCGCCGGCGCGACGCAGACAGGTCTTAACGCGGTCGGGGCTGTGCGTGCGCTCGTGGTAGTTGGCGACTTTCGTGCAGAGCGAGCCGCGCGTGAAGGGGTGCGCGGGGTCTCCGGCGACGGCGACGGCGCGGCCCCCTTCTACGTGGACGAGCATCGCGCAGGTGTCGGGGCAGTCGTGCGGGCAGGCGGCGCGGACGATCTTCGTGTTAAAGTTCTCAGACATAAGCGACGGCTTCGGAAATTTACGTCTCCCGCGAATCTCTTTATAATTCGATAAAGACCATTCGGCGGACTCAATCGGACTAAAAGATTATGACACAGGTTTCAGAACAAGGCGTGCTCGACGCGCTCAGGCAGGTCAGAGACCCCGATCTCCACAAGGACATCGTCGCGCTCGGCTTCGTCAAGGACTTGAAGATCGAGGGCGGCGACGTTTCGTTCCGCATCGTCTTAACTACGCCGGCGTGCCCCGTGCGCGAGCAGTTGCAACAGCAGTCGGAGGAGGTGGTGCGCGCCGTGCCGGGCGTCTCCGCGGTGCGCGTGACGATGGACGCGGAGGTGCCGAAGGGGCGCGGCCTGGGCGAGAAGGTGACGGTGCCGGGCGTGCGCAACATCGTCGCGGTCTCTTCGGGCAAGGGCGGCGTCGGAAAATCCACCGTCGCCGTGAACCTCGCCGCCGTGCTCGCGGCCGACGGCGCGCGCGTCGGGCTGATGGACGCGGACGTTTACGGCCCGAACGTGCCGCTGATGCTCGGCGCTTCGCGCGTGCGACCTGAAATCCAGGGCAACAAACTCCTGCCCGTAGAGGCGCACGGCATCAAGATGATGTCGATGGCCTTGCTCAAGCCGGGCGACGAGCCGATGATCCTGCGCGGGCCGATCCTGCACGGCCTCGTCAAACAGTTCCTTCAGGACGTGCTCTGGGGCGAGCTGGATTACCTGATCGTGGACATGCCGCCGGGCACGGGCGACGTGCAGTTGAGCCTCGCGCAGCTCGTCCCCGTGCAGGGCGCGGTGCTGGTGACGACGCCGCAGGAGGTCGCGGTCGCCGACGTGCGGCGCGCGCTGAGGATGTTCGAGACGGTGGCGGTTCCCATCCTCGGCATCGTCGAGAACATGAGCTACTTCGTCGCGCCCGACACGGGCACGCGCTACGACATCTTCGGCGCGGGCGGCGGGCAGAAGCTGGCCGAGGCTTACGGCGTGCCGTTCCTCGGGGCCGTCCCGCTGGGCCTCGAAGTGCGCGAGGGCGGAGACAGGGGCGTCCCCGTGGTCGTCGGCCAGCCCGACTCGGTGCAGGCCAAGGCGTTCCGCCACGTGGCGGAGGAGGTGGCGCGGCAGGTGTCGATCGAGGCGATGAAGCCGGAGCTGAAGATCGTGATGAGCGGGGCTTAAAGGATGTCAGTTGTCCGTGGTCAGTTGTCCGTTGTTTGTGATCCGGGCGTCGAGCGGTTAAAATCGAGTCGTCAGTTAAACTAGCAACGGACAACTGACCACGGACAGAATCATCTGAATAAAGGATACCGGCGACGGATAGCTTGAGAGGAGATTTTTAGATGTCAACAGCGACGATGCCGACCGTGGCGCTCAACGTGACGGACGCGGCGGCGGAAGAGATCAAGAAGTTCATGGCGGGCGAAGAGGGCCTGCCGGAGACCTCCGGCCTGCGCGTGCGGGTCGTGCCGGGCGGCTGCTCCGGCTTCCAGTACAGCCTCAACATCGAGGAGGAGTCGAAGCAGGGCGATCACGTCTTCGACGCGAAGGGCGTGCGCCTCTTCGTCGACATGTTCAGCGCGCAGTACCTGAACGGCGTCGAGATCGACTACGTGACGAGCGTCATGGGTCAGGGCTTCGCCTTCAAGAACCCGAACGCGACCGGCTCCTGCGGCTGCGGCTCCTCGTTCACGGCCTAAGCGGCCCGGCGGGCGAGTCCGCCGGTTTTTAGAGACGCGGCGTGCTTTGAGCGAGAGCGCGCCGCGCTTCGCAACCCCCCGGCGGGGGCGGCGAAGCGCGGCGCGCTCTTCGCTTCCTGGTGTACCGCGTTTTCAGTTTTTCGTGTACACTGCGGGTCAAACCTAAGCAATTAAATACCGACGAGCCGGAGGAGTGGAGACATGCCTAAGATCGAAGCGGAGGCCGCCGCGGGCACGCAGGTGTTCGAGGCGGAGGCGGGGCGCAAGCTCGTCCTCGCGATTGAGGACGCCGGCATAGACATCCTGCACCGCTGCGGCGGCAACGCGAAGTGCACGACCTGCCGCGTCGAGGTGCTCGCCGGCGATCCGGGCGAGATCGGCGAGGCGGAGCGCGAGCGTCTGGCGCGCGAGACCGGGCTCGCCGAGAACGTCCGCCTCTCCTGCCAGGTGCGCGTCGAGGACGATCTCAAGGTGCGAGTCGTCAACCAGGCGAGCACGCGCAACATGGACGCGGGGCCGAGGCCGGTGGAGTAGAGGTCAGAGGCTAGAGGTCAGTAAAGAGCCGGAGTTCAGAGGTTGAAATTGACGCCTAAAATTCGCGCTATGACGCTCTCATTTCTTGGCGCACGGGTTTGGTTTTGACTGACCTCTAACCTCTAGCCTCTGACCTCTCTTTCCATTGCTTCGGATCGTGCTTGGTGCTAATCTCACGCGCGACAACCGAGACAACTTATAGTTCTTCCATCTCGCACCGAAAAACTTAAACTTTCGGAGGGCTTATGCTGATCGAGTCAACCGCACATCTCCCCGTCGGTCTCGCCATGTTTCAAGACCTCTTCCACGCGCCGGGCGGCGATCAACTGCCGCGCATCCTGCTGCGCTGGAGCCACTTCGTCTTCGGCGTCACCTGGATCGGGCTGCTCTACTTCTTCAACCTCGTCAACGTCTCCTTCCAGAAGGGGCTCGACGCCGACACGAAGAAGAAGGTGAACCCCGATCTGCTCACGCGCACGCTCTGGTACTTCCGCTGGGGCGCGGTCGGGACAGTCCTCGTCGGCCTGATGTACTACGCGATGTTCATCCTCAAGGGCGACGTGACGAACGCCAACGCCGCGGGCGGCAACGTCAACATCTGGGTCGTGCTCCTCGTCTGGCTGCTGATACCCATCGTCGTCTTCGCCATCGAGTACATGATCATCATGAAGGTTCCCGCGCTGACGAAGGACGGCAAAGTCTTCGCCGCGGTCGTCGCGCTGCTCGTCATCGTGATGGGGTTTCTGATCGTGCAATGGCTCGACGGGCAGTTGACGGTCGGGCGCGACAGCTTCGCCTCGAACAAGACGTTCTCCATCGGCATCGGCGGCGCGCTGGGGCTAATCATGCTCCTGAACGTCTGGGGCATCATCTGGCCCCTCCAGAAGCGCATCATCGCGGGGATGGCCGGGACGGGACCCGCCGCCCCGCCCGAGTTCGCGCGCCGCGCCTTCCTCGCCTCGCGCGCCAACGCCTGGCTCTCGCTCCCGATGCTCTTCTTCATGGCGACCTCGCACGGCGACTGGATCATCTTCGGGCGATAGAAAAGCCGTAAACGGTTAACCGTAAACCGTGACAGGAGGAGGCAGGGTTTCACCTGTCACCTGTCACGGTTTACCGTTTACGGTATTTACCTGTCACGGTTTACCGTTTACGGCTTCTTCGGGTGTAAACTGTAGCCACGCCTGTCAAGCCACCCGTGGAAGTGAGGTAAAGCCATGATCAATAAGTTCACGTACCAGCCCAAGCAGTTCGACCTCTCCGGCCTGAGCGGCATCTCGGACAAGACCCTGGAGACGCACTTCAAGCTCTACGAGGGCTACGTCAAGGAGACGAACAAGCTGACGGAGAAGATCTCCGAGTTCCTGCAAGACGGCAAGATCGATCAGGAGGAAGTGCCCGCCTACTCGGAGCTGACCCGCCGGCTCGGCTTCGAGTACAACGGCATGGTCTTGCACGAGTACTACTTCGGCAACATGAAGCGGCAGGGCAACGTCGACCCGGACAAGACTTCGACATTCTTCAAGCTCGCCGAGGACAGTTTCGGCAGCTACGACATCTGGAAGGCCGACTTCGTCTCGGTCGGGAAGATGCGCGGCGTCGGCTGGGCGATCTGCTACCAGAACCCGGCCAACGGCGCGCTCTCGAACCACTGGATCAGCCTGCACGAGACCGGCAACGTCGCGGGCTTCACGCCGGCGCTCGTGATGGACGTGTGGGAGCACGCCTTCATCCTCGACTACGCGCCCGCCGACCGGCCCAAGTACATCGAGGCGTTCTTCTCCAACATCGACTGGGCGGCGGTCGAGCGGCGTCTCCAGGTCAACGCCGTCTCGCGCCCGGCGACTGCTTGAGAGAGGTCTAAGATAGGGTTCACCGCGGAGGCGCGGAGAACGCGCAGGGGGCGCGGGGAAAGACATTCTTACTCTGCGCGATCCCTGCGCCCTCCGCGGCCCCGCGGTGAGTCTTTCGCCCTCCTTCGCGTCTCCCCCGCTTTCGTTCTATAATTCCGCCGCACGATTCCAAATCACCCTTCACCGGAGGCACGTATGAGATTCTCCGCCCGCGCCTTTCTGTTCGCGCCGCTGTGCGCCGTCGTCGCCCTGTTGTCGGCGGCTTGCGCGCCCGCCGACAACGCCAACTCCAACACGACCGCCACGACCAACGTCGCGCCGCCGACGACCGCCACGCCCGTGCAGACGTTGAGCGAGGCCGAGCGCCCGCAGAAGATCAAAGATCAGATGACCGCGCGCGGCGAGCAGGACGAGGCGAAGCCCACCCTGCGGTTCGTCGAGCCGCGCGACGGCGCGACGGTCGCGGGCTCGACCGTCAAAATCCGCCTCGCGCTTTCCGGCGATCTCAAGGGCTACCAGCCGCACAAAGACCCCGCGACCGGCATGGGCAACCACATCCACGTCATCCTCGACAACCAGCCCTACGAGGCTTACTACAACCTCGGCGAGCCGTTCGAGCTGCGCAACGTCACGGAGGGCAAGCACACCCTGCGCGTCTTCGCCTCGCGCCCGTGGCACGAGTCCTACAAGAACGACGGCTCGTTCCAGATGGTCGCCTTCACCGTCCGCGGCGGCGGCGACGCGACGAAGCCGACGACCACCGCCACCGGCCAGACGATGGCCGACAACAAGAACGCCGCGGCGAACCGCAACGCCGACGCCGCGCGCAACGCGAACGCGGCGAACGCTAACGCGGCGAACGCTAACGCGGCGCAGAGGAATACCAACGTCGCGCCCGCGAACCCCGGCGCGGCCCCCGCCCCCGAAGGCAAGGACATGCCGCCGAGCCAGGGCGGAGAGGTTGATCGCGCCAAGCCCTTGCTGACCTACAGCCGACCGAAGGGCGAGTACAAGGGCGCTGACGCCGACGCCATCATGATCGACTTCTGGCTCTCGAACGCCAAACTCCAGGGCGACGGCGGCGACTACCGCGTGCGCTACACGGTGGACGACGGCGAGGCGAAGTTCATCGACAAGTGGTCGCCGATCTGGCTCGCCGGCTGGAACGCGGGCGCGCACAAGGTCAAGCTCGAACTCGTGGACAAGAGCGGCAACGTCGTCGACAACGGCGGCTACAACTCGACCGAGCGCACGATCACCGTCACGAAGTAATTCCGGCGGCGGCGCGACGCGCGGAAAATTTGTAGGGGCGGGGCTCGTCCCCGCCCGCGGGCGATCCGCAGGTCGCTCGAACCGCTTGTAATCATTCGAGGTTGGATAGTCTACGAATGCTATTCGCGCTAACGCGCGGCGGGCAGGGACGAGCCCTGCCCCTACTTTTGTTCACGCGCTTGCCCCCTCCGGAACAAAAACGCGCCCTCTTCGCCGCGCTCGCGTCGGAAGCCGCGGCTTGCCGCAGGTGCGCGGCGATGTGCGGGCGCACGGCCGTGCTCAGCGAGCGCAACGGCGATCCGTCGGCGCGCGTCATGTTCATCGGCGAGGCCCCGGGCCGGCAGGGCGGCGACCGGACGCGGGTGCCGTTTTCGGGCGATCAGTCGGGGCGCAACTTCGCGCGCTACCTCGATTCCATCAAGCTCGCGCGCTCCCGCGTCTTCATCACGAACGCCGTGATGTGCAACCCGCGCAAAGAGTCGGGGGCGAACCGCAGGCCGACGGGCGCGGAGATTAAAAACTGCTCGGAGTTTTTGCGGCGTCAGATCGGGCTCGTCGATCCGCGCGTCGTCGTCACGCTCGGCGCGGTCGCGCTTGCCGCACTCTCCGCGGTCGCCTACCATGAGTTCACGCTGAAAGAGTCCGCGGGGCGCGTACTTGAGTGGGGCGGGCGGCTGCTCGTGCCGCTCTACCACCCGAGCCCGCAGGTGCTCGCCTCGCACCGCCGCGAGGACGCGCAGCTCATGGATTACCGCGCCGTCGCCCGCGCCGTCCGGCGTTGCGAGGCCCTTTCACAACGCGCATGACAGACACGGCCGAACAACTGACGACACGAAAGCTCGCGCTCGACGAGACGCACCGCCGCGCGGGCGCGGTCTTCGACGAGCGCGAGGGCTACCTGCTCCCCGCCAGTTACGGCGACGCGGCGGCGGAGTACGACGCCGTGCGCGGGGGGGATGGGGCCGGCTTGATCGATCTCTCGGCGCGCGGCCGCGTGGAGGTGGCCGGCAAGGACGCCGTGCAGTTCTTGAACGGCCTCATCACGAACGACGTGAAGGCGCTCGCGCCGGGCGCGTGGATTGACGCGGCGTTCCCGAACCCCCAGGGACGCCTCATCGCCTTCGCGCGCGTGTGGCGCGCGACCCGTGACGAGACGTTTCTCTTCGACACCGAACCCGCCACGCGCGCCGCCGTCTTCAAAAACCTCGAACGCTTCTCGCTCGCCGGCGATTTCAGGGTCAGCGACACGACCGATCTCACCGCGCAACTCTCCGTGCAGGGCGCGCGCGCCGGGCGCGTCGTCGCCGACGCGCTCGGCGACGACGCGTCGGCGGCGGTCGCGCGCGGACGCGTCGCGCTCAGCGAGCGTCGGGGCGTCGTCGCCGTCTCACGCGCGACGCATACGGGCGAGGACGGGTTCGATCTCGTCGTCGGGGTTGAGCGCGCGGCGGAGTTGTGGGACGCGCTCACAGCGTCGGGCGCGCGGCCCGTCGGGCAGGACGCGCTCGAAGTCCTGCGCGTCGAGGCGGGCGTCGCCAGATACGGCGCGGACGTTGACGCGTCGAACGTGGTGCTCGAAGCGGGTCTCGGCGAGGCGGTGAGCTACACGAAGGGCTGCTACGTCGGGCAGGAGATCATTGCGCGCATCCACTGGCGCGGGCACGTCGCGAAAAAGTTGGCGGGGCTCGTGCCCGAAGGCGACGACGAGGGCGCGGCGCTCACTCCGGGGGCGAAGCTCAAGGCGGCGGACGCGAGCCGCGAGATCGGTCGCGTCACCTCGGTCGTCTTCTCTCCGCGGCTGCGAAAACAGATCGCGCTCGGCGTCGTCAAGTACGACTTCCTCGCGGCGGGCACGGAAGTTTTAATCGAAGGGGAGCGGGGCGGGTCTCGCGCCCGCGTCGCGGAGTTGCCGTTCGTGCGCGGCGGCTGGCATCGGGGAGATGCGTCGGAGGCGAAGTCGTGAGCGGACGCGGGCCGGACAGTGACACGGACGACGCCGCGCGCGTTTCGGCCGGCGCGGGCGAAGCGGCGGGCGCGGCGGGCGACGCCGACGACGCGGCGGGCGGGGCGCGGCGCGATCTCGACGGCGGGCAGGCGCGGCTCGCCTACTCGATCATGCGCGCGCTGCTCGAACACACGCGCGTCACCGGCGACCTCGTCGCGCTAATGGCGCAGACGCTCGACGAGGGCACGCTCAAATCCCTCACCGCCACGCCCCACTGGGCCGCCTACCTCGACAGCCGCCGCGCCCTGGCGCGCGCGCGCGAAGAGATGGAGCAGTTCGCGCGCGTGATGAACGAACTCGGCGAGAGTTAGAGACCGCCGCAAGACTGTAGGGGCCGGGCTCGTCCCTGCCCGCGTTGAATCGGCAAACACGAGGGCGATTTTTGGCGCGCGGCGGGCAGGGACGAGCCCTGCCCCGACAATGATCTCCGACGCCGAAGGCTTTCTTGGACGCCCTTAGATGCATGTGGCTCCATCAGGCACGGTCGTACCTCTCCTTCTTACCTGCCTCAAGAGCCTCGACCGCCTTCGCGATCCTGCGCTCGCGCGTCTCCGGCCTCTTCGCCTCCTCGATCCACTGCGCGTACTCCCTGCGGTGCGTGTAGCTCAGGCCCTCCCACGTCGCCCGCGCCCGCCTGTTGCCTTTGAGCGCGCGGGCGAAGTCGGCTGACGGCTCGACGGTGCGCGGCTCTTCGTCGCGCCCCATCGTGACGCTGACGGTCTCGCCGCCCTGCAAATTCGCCCCGGCGCGAATCTTGGCGTTGACGACCATGTAGTGCCTGCCGTCGCCCATCGGGAAGATGGAGCCGCGGTAGGGAAAGCCGTTGATCGTCCCGCGTACGGCGACGCGGGCGCGCGCGCCGAAAACTTTCTGCACGTCGAAGGGGACGAGGATGCCCGTCGCGACGCTCTTCGGGTCTTTTTCGAGCAGCACGCGGAAGCGTTTCGTCGGCGATTTCGTCTTGGTCGTAGTCATAAACTTATTCTCCTGCATTCAGCACACACGCGGCGAGTCGGCTTGAGCGCCCGGTTGGGCTTTTTGCCTCGTCAGCGTTTTTCGTTTTTCACGAACTTCCGCACGATGTCTTTGATTCTGGGTTCCGGAATCTCCATGCCGATTCGATAGCCGGGGTTGATGACTAAGCCAAACCCCGGCGCGAGTGTTGAAAGCAACTCACTGCCTTTCATAACGACACTGCCCCTCATCCTGTCTTTATAGATGTCCATCAATTTCGGATTGGTGAACGCCGCGGCTAAGGTCTGTCCGTGTGGGTTGAAAACGAAGGGGACGAAACCCGATAGATCTGCTTCACACTCCGTTGCGCTCGGCACGAAAATGTCGGCTTCAACCAGCACGGGCAAAGATTCCTCCGTCGAAATTTCGCCCGCGCACCCCCGCTGCAAATACACTTCGAGCGTGTTCGTCGGCTCGAACTCCTTGATCTCGTTCTCCCGCCGGTATTCGGCTATCCCTTCCGCCGGCCACAAGACAGAGTTGGTCTTGCCCCCCCCGACGTTAAAAGCGAGGCCGCGATTCGGCGGCAGGACGGTCAGCACCCAGTCGGCGTCGGTCATGTACGCGTAAGAATAATCGGGGTTGGCAGTATTAAAGGCGTGAAGCAGTTCTTTATCGGTGTACACGACGAGAAACTCATCGCCGCCTTCGACGTAGACTGCCGGGCGCCAGCTTTTCATGTAGCCGCCGTCAAAAACCGGCGGGGCGGCTAAGGGCACGAAAACCTGCGCGGCCATGATGGCGCGGTGCATTTCCGGCATGGGTATTCGTCCGGCCAGGGCTTCGCGGATCGCGGCGTCTGCTTCCCGCGTGCCCCGGCCTTCCCGGGTCTCCGGCGTGACGGTCGATTTCGACCAGAAAAATTTTGCTAAGTTTATAACTCTCCGTTCACTCTAACAACCCGGCAGCCCAACGCCCGCCGTCACCCGCCGCGCACACGACCAAACGAGCGTTCAAGTCTTGCGGATGAAGGCAGGGCTGTTCGCGTTCGGGTGCATGCCGTTGTTAGGCGTGCTTTGGCTATTGAAAGCGCATGCTCCCAAATATAGGGTCTTTGGGCGGTCTCCCTCAGGCTCTAGCGGCGGCCCTGTGGCAGGCCCGCGAAGCTCCCGCGGACGGTGAGCGGTGCTGACGGCCACGCCTGGCCCGGATTGGCCCCGGCTTCCGTATCGATGATCTTCCCCGTCTCGGCGTTCACGCAGGCGGCGAGCTCGACGAGGAAACGGCCGTCGAGCACGTCGGAGCCCGCCCGCGTGGCGGCGTGGAGGTAGCCGGTGGTTGCGTCCGCGGGTCGGCAGCGCAGCGTCCGCCGGACATCCGCGATCTCGATCGGGAACACGAGGCGCGTCCCCGGAGCGATGCGCCCTTCGCCGTCGGTCTCGACGAAGAGGTCCCAGCCGTCGGCGCTGAGTTCGAGGCGGTCGCGTCCGACGCTGCCGATCTTTGCGCCGCGGCTCGCGTGGTCGAACCGCAGCTCGCCGCCCCCCAGTAGCTTCTCCTCGACCTTGGCCGGGAGTATGCCGTAGAGGAACCGGTCGATGCGAGGCCGCTCGACGCGCACCTCGAACGACGGGCTTCGTGACGCGTCCGAGACGCTCGCGGCGTCCGGCTCTGCGGGTCGCGATCCGAGCCAGACGAGGCAGGCGAGCAGCGCCAGCGCGATGATTGTCAGCGATGCCTTCCCGGATGTCTTCACGCCACGCATGATCGCGGCAGATCGTGACGGTGGTCAAGCGACGGAGTGTCCCGGAGATGGCGCCCCTCGGCCGATCTGGCCCCGCCCACTGGACGCCTCAGTCGATTCGCGAAGTTCACCGGACACCTCCTGACTGCCGTTGCCTTGGAGCCACGGATAGCGCGAGGCGGAGTAGCGACACCGAGACCCACGGGAACGCGGTAGCCGATAAGTTGCCAACCCGGGTGGACGCGCTCAAAATATTCGCTCGGCGACTTCAGTCAGATCAGTCAAAACAGGGACTGCTGAGTTTCGAGATCGGCGGGCGGGACGGTGGGCAGACCGAGCAGCTCTTTGAGCCGGTTCGCGCTCGCGGGCGCGAAGCCCTCGTAGAAGTTGCTGAAGTAGGCGAAGACCGCGGGGACGCGCTCGCACAGACGCCTCGTCGCCTCGGCCCACAGCTCCAGATTCTTACCGCGCGGGCGCTGCACCGCGTCGAAGCGCGTGAGGTCGCGCTCCCCCATCCAGCGCACGTAAGCGAACTCCGCGGTCAACGATTCGACGCACCGCCAGAGCGCGCGCCGCTCGATCCACTCTCCCTCGACGAGCGCGAGCGCGACGTTATGTTTGTTCAAAAGCTCGACGACCCCTTCCTCGATCCAGCTCGCGTGGCGGAACTCGACGGCGAAGCGCAAATCACGCGGCAGGCGCGCGAGGAAGCGCGCGAGCGCGCGCGTCGTGTCGGGCGAGGCTTCGAACTGCGGCGGGAGTTGGACGAGGACGGCGGCGAGTTTCTCCTGAAGCAGCCGCGCGTGGTCGCAGAACTCTGCGAGCACGTGATCCGTGCCCTTGCCGAGCGCCGCCTCGTGCGTGATCTCGCGCGGGAGCTTGAGCGCGAACGTGAAGCGTGCGGGCGTGCGCTTGTTCCAGCCGTCGACGACCGAGGCGGAGGGCACGGCGTAGAAGGTCGAATCGACCTCGACCGTGTCGAAGGCGCGCGCGTAGGTCTTGAGCATGTCGGCGTCGCGCGTGCCCTGCGGGTAGAAGACGGGCGCGGAGCCGGCGGGAGGCGTCACCCAGTCCGCGTAGTTCCAGCCCTGACACCCGACGTGCGCGCATTCTTTCATGGGAGGCATCGCCCCAGATTCTATCAGACCTCGCACACGATGAGCTGTACGATGCCGAGCGCGTGCGGCTCCACGCGCGCGACGCGCAGCCCCGCCCGCCGCGCCTCCTCGGCCGTGCGGCGGTTGAAGTGGTCGTCGAGCAGCCAGGCGGTGAGGGGGCTCACGGCGTCGAAGACGAAGCCGAGCGCGCCGCGCGGTCTGACGTGCTCGACTAGAACGACGCGGCCGCCGGCGCGCACCACGCGGCGCAGCTCGCCGAAGGACGCCGCGGGCGACTCGACCGAGCAGAAGACGAGCGTCGCGACGGCGGCGTCGAACGTCGCGTCGGCGAAGGGCAGCGCTTCGGCGCGCGCCTGCACTAACCGGAAGCCTGCGGGCCGCGCCTTGCCCCGCGCCACCTTCAACATCTCCGCGCTCAACTCGACGCACGCGCCCGCAGCGCCGCGCGGGTAGTGTGCGAAGTTCGCGCCCGTGCCCGCGCCCACCTCTACGAGGCGCGCGACCTCGCCCACCTCGGCGAAGGCGCGCGCCCGCAGCCGCGCGACGAGCCGGCGTTCGAGCGGGCGCATCGCGCGGTCGTAAGTGGCGGCGAGGCGGTCGTACCTGGGGGCGTCTCGGATCATGCGGGAGTGCCTCGCGCGCCGGGCCGGGCCGGGCGCGGTCTATGAAATTGTGAAGATTCCAAAAAAATGGACGGCGGCCGGCCCCGCACACCCGCTAAATCTAAGTAAATTCTCGATCCGGACGCGCGCGGCGCGGGGCATACTGCTTGCTATGTTATTAAAACGTCGGTCGCACTTTTCATAACCTAGAGGTTACCCACCTCAGCCTCGACGGAAACCTCGCAGCCATTATTCGTAGGATTTACGCGACCGTTGATCGAGCCCGCAGTCGTACCCAAAGACCACGCGTCGTGTCGATTGAACCGACAAGGACGCGCCCACGTCAACCCAGGGAGCCATTTCCACGGTTCAGGAACGTCCCTTTGAAGGAGGCAGAAATGTTAAGAACATTGAAACTCACGCTCGCGCTCGCCGTCATGCTCGCCGGATCGGCCGTGTGCGTGTCGGCGCAGACGACCGGCTCGATCTCAGGCTCGGTGCTCGACGAGAAGGGCGCGGCCATCCCCGGCGCGGCCGTCACGGCGCGCAACCCCCAGACCAACTTCACGCGCACGTCACAGACCGACAGCGAGGGGCGCTACAGCTTCACGAACATGCCCGTCGGCAACTACGAGGTGACGGTCGAGGCGACTAACTTCGCGAAGTACGTGCAGACCGGCATCCAGCTTCTGCTCAACCAGCCCGCGGTCGTCGACGTGACGATGAAGGCGGGGGGCGTGCAGGAGGTCGTCACGGTCTCGGAGAACGCGGCGCTCCTCAACACGACGACGGCCGAGGTCGGCACCCGCTTCGACGAGAAGCGCCTGTCGGAACTCCCGCTCGCGACGAACCGGAACGTCTACAACATCGCGCTCTCGGCCCCCGGCGTGAGCCAGTTGCAGTCTAACCAGTCGGGCTTCACCAACGGCATCAACTACTCCGCCAACGGCGGGCGGCTGCGCTCGAACAACTTCCTGATCGACGGCCAGGACAACAACGACTTCGGCGTCGGCGGCGGCGCCGTCCAGCTCAACAACCCCGACCTCATTCAGGAAGTCCGCCTCGTCACCAACCAGTTCACCGCCGAGTACGGCCGCAACAGCAGCTCCGTCTTCAACGCGATCACGAAGTCCGGCACGAACGAGTACCACGGCTCCGGCTTCTGGTTCCACAACGACAACGCGCTGAACGCCTGCGACAATCTCAACAAGAAGAGCGGCTTCTGCGCTCCCAACGCGACCGACCCCGGCAAGCGGCACGCGCCGTTCCGCGTCGAGAACCAGGCGGGGCTGACCTTCGGCGGCCCGCTCCACCTGCCGAGCTTCGGCGAAGGCGGCCCGACCTACATCAGCGGGCGCGACCGCACCTTCTTCTTCTTCTCGCTCCAGCGCTGGTGGGACAGGCAACTGGGTTCGGGCATCGAAGTCAGGACGATCCCGACCGTGGCCGGCCGCGCGACGCTGCAATCTCTCGTCGGCAGCCGCCCGCAGGTGCAGGCGCTCCTGAGCTTCCTCCCCGCCGCGCAGACGCCGATCCCCGGCTCGTTCGTCAACTTCACCTTGAACGGCGCGACCGTCCCCGTCGAGGTCGGCTCGCTCTCCGGCACGAGCGCGACGAAGCTCGACGACTGGCAGGGCTCCTTCCGCGTCGATCACCGCTTCACGCAAAACAACATCCTCAACGCGCGCTACATCTCGCAGGATCAGAACATCTCCGGCTCGGGCCAGTCGACGCCGCCCGGGTACGAGTCCTCGAACGTCTCGCGCAACCAGGGCCTGAACCTCGCGCTCAACAGCGTGGTGAGCCCGCGGGTCGTCAACGAGCTGCGCGGCGCGTTCCTGCGCTCCGGCAGCGCGACGGTCGCCTCCGACCTGAGGGCCGAAGCGATCCCGTCGATCCAGATCAACGAGCTCGGCCTGCAGGGGCTCAACGCCTCGACGACGCGCACGGCCATCGGGCTGGCGGCGAACCTCCCGCAGAACTCCATCCGCAACACCTACCAGTTGCAGGACAACCTCTCCTACGCGATGGGCGATCACGCGCTCAAGTTCGGCGGCGACATTCGCAAGAACGAGCTGCACCAGCTCTTCAAGCCGACGACGCGCGGCCACCTCGTCTACGAGACCCTGACGGCGTTCGTCAACGACACCGCCGCCACCGCGCAGATTAACAAAGACCTGACGGGCACGGCGCGCGTCCTCCACCTCGACTGGCACGACTTCTTCTTCTACGTGCAGGACGAGTGGAAGCTGCGCCCGAACTTCACCCTGACCTACGGGATGCGTTACGAGAACCCGGGGCAGCCGATCGCCGACCTCGTCGACTTCAACGCGCCCGTGGTCGCCGCGGCCGGCGGCGACCAGCGTTTCGTCGTCGGGCCGATACCGCCGCGCGACAAGAACAACTTCCAGCCGCGCGTCGGCTTCAACTGGAACCCGCGCACGCGCACCGGCGGCGTGCTCGGCTTCCTCACCGGCGGCGACAAGCTCGTGCTGCGCGGCGGCTACTCGCGCACCAACGATTACGCGTTCACCAACATCGCGCTCAACATCTGGAGCTCGTTCCCGTTCGTGCAGGCCGTCAACATCTCCAACCTGGCGAACGCTTTCGCCACCTTCAGAAACCAGCCGCTCAACCCGGCGGCGGTGACGCGCACGACCGTCACGCCGGATTTCCACTCGCCCGACTACGACTCCTTCAGCATGGAGATTCAGCGCGAGTTGACGCGCGACCTCGTCCTGCGCGTCGGCTACGTCGGCACGAAGGGGTCGGGGCTCTTCGAGAGCATCGACGCCAACCCCGTGCTCTTCAGAACCAGGAGGTCTACCGAGACGCCCATCGTCAGGCAGGACCCGACGAAGGCGACCGTGCGCCTGAGGGCCAACTCCGGCTCGTCCATCTACCACTCGATGCAGACGAGCCTGGAAAAACGGCTGAGCCGCGGCTTCAGCGCGGGCGCGCACTTCACCTGGAGCTCGTTCATCGACACGTCGTCCGAGATCTTCAACAACTCGGCTTCGGAGATCGCGGTCGCGCAAGACCCGTACGACCGCCGCGCCGAGCGCGGGCGCTCTTCCTACGATCGCCCGCTGCGTCTGTCCGTCAACGGCGTCTACGAGCTGCCCTTCTTCCGCGAGCAGAGGGGCTTCGTCGGCCACGTCCTCGGCGGCTGGCAGATGAACGCCTCGCTCGCGTTGCAGAGCGGCGCGCCCTTCTCCGTCCTGAACGGCTCCGACCCGACCGGCACGATCTCCGGCATCAGCGGCGCCATCGGCATCGCGACACGCGCCAACGTGGTCACGACCGCCGACGTTTCGCGCATGTCGGTCGAGGAGTTGGTCAGGCTGCGCGCGTCGGGCGACCCGCTCTTCGCCGCGCTGCCCTGCGTCAACACCGGCACCGTTGCCAACCCGGTCACGATCTGCCAGCGCGTCGGTAATTCGGGGCGCAACATCCTGCGCGCCGACGGCATCAACAACCTCGACTTCGGGCTCCTGAAGAACGTGCGCATCAACGAGTCGCAGAAGTTCCAACTGCGCGCGGACTTCTTCAACGCCACCAACACGCGCGATTTCGGCACGCCGAACTCGACCGTCACGGCGGGCGCAAACTTCCTCAACCAGTGGGGCACGAACGGTGGCAACCGCCGCATCATCGTCGGCGCGCGCTACGTCTTTTAAGCCCGCCCGCTGAGGGACCTGACGGGGCTGGGAAGCGACGCCTTTCCAGCCCCAACCTTTTTTACTGGGGGGGAGGTGGGGAGACGGCTCCGCGCCCGGCGGCGGCGGCCCGTTTCCGGTATTATGTCCGGCAAAACCGTATGAGGAGGGATGACCGATGAAATTCACAGGCGCGCTGCTTCTCTTCTTGTCTCTCGCGGTAATCTCACAGGCCCAGACGCCGCCCGCCGGCCCACAGGGGCCGCCCGACCTGGCGGTCGTTAAATTCAGTTGGAGCAAGGAGCGCGTCAACTGGGAGCGCGACCCGTTCGGCGGCCCCGTCGAGAATTTCGACGACATGCGCGTGCGGACGCGTAACGACAGGCGGCTTGAAGTCAACAAGGGCAGCGTCGAGGAGGACAGAGTCAGGCGCGAGGTCAAAGCCGACGCCGCGAACCAGCAACTCCTCCGCCAGCAGCAAGGCCCCGCCCGCTACGTCTTCATGTATAAAGCCTCGGTCAGGAACGACGGCGCGAAAGCGATCACGGAGATCGACTGGGATTACATCTTTTTCGACAAGGACACGGAGACCGAGCGCGGGCGTCACCGGTTTACGAGCGCGGAGAAGATCGGCGCGGGTAAAAGCAAGCAACTGACTTTCACGGTTACGAGGCCGCCGACGCAAACCATCAGCGCGCGCGTCCTCGACGATAAAGAGCGGCAAAATCTGGGCGAGCGCGTCGTCATCATGCGCATACTCTACGCGGACGGCACGACCTGGCAGTCCCCGCAGCCCTGAACACAGATGCCATGACGCCGCGCGCGGCGTAGCGTTAGGTTGGGGCCGCAAACTCGAACAGAGACGCCGGCCAACCTTCCACGCTTTCACCTTAAAGCTCGGCCGGCCTGTCTGGCGGCCCGCGAGGGCTCTGGCTCTTTGGAAATCCAGTTGTATCGCCAATTCGACGCGGCGCGCCTCTCACCTGTCGTGAAAGCTACGGGTGAGGGAGAGCGCACCACGTCGACCGACCCCGCGGGCGCGTACCCCTTCGATCTCTCGGCGACGAGCAACCACCTCGCGACCATCTTCGACCCGCTCACCTTCGACAAGCGCGTCTACCGCTTCGGCGGCGCGCTCAAGGCCGACGCGGGCGCGAGCTACGGCCTGCCGCTCGCCGAGTCGCGCGCGTTGCGCTTCTTCGGCGTCGTCGAGGAACTGTTCGGGCGCGACTATTACGAGAGCGGCTTACGCACGCCGGGCAGGACTGCCCGCGCGGGCGCGCAGTTCAACTTCTGATGAGCGCGGCCGGAGGCAACCTCGTCGAAGGCGAGGACTATTATTTCGAGGGCGCGCTGGTGGTCTTCACCGAGGCGTTCCTCCGGCGGCGCGGCTACTGCTGCCAGAGCGGATGCCGCCACTGCCCCTACGGTTTTAAGCAGGAGGCGCGCGAAGATGCGACGACGACGCACGAACCTGAAGGCGACTGAGCCGCGCCGCGCCGCCCTCATTGTCGCAATCGCCTGCGCGCTGTTTGCCGCAGCCGCGCGCCGCGACGTTCTCTACGTCGAGGCGGGGGCGGGCGGCGGGAAGCCTGCGAAGCCGCGAAGGATCATCTCGCTCAAGCCCGAGCACGGCAGAGGCGCTGTGGGGGGTGGGCACGTTCCAGCGGGTCGTCGCCGTCTCGGACTACGACGACTTCTCGCCCGAAGTTAAAGACCACCCGAAGATCGGCTGATGGAGCAAAACGAACCTCGAACAGGTCGCCTCGCTCAAGCCCGACCTCGTCGTGATGACGCAGGCGCAAGCGCCCTTCGATGAAATGCTCAACGACTCACCGCGCTCAGTCTAATACCACCATCACGATCTGACGCTCGCGCCCGCCGTCGAACTCGCAGAGAAAGATTCCCTGCCATCGTCCCAATAACAGTTCGCCGTCGGAGAAGGGGACGGCGACGCTCGATCCGACGAGCGTGGCTTTGATGTGCGCGTCGGAGTTCTCTTCCGCGTGGCGGAAGCCCGTGCCGTGCTGCGGGACGAGCGTGCGCAAGTGCTGGAGCATGTCGCGCGGCACGTCGGGGTCGGCGTTCTCGTTGACGGTGAGGCCGGCGGTCGTGTGCCGGACGAAGAGCGTGCAGACGCCTTCGCGCGCGCCCGACTCTTTCAGGCGGCGGCGCACCTCGCCGGTGAATTCGACCAGCTCCTCACGCTCGCGCGACCGCACTTTGATCGTGAATGTGCCCGCCATGTCGGAGTCTGTTTAGCGGCAGTCTCCTCACCTGGAGATTTTAGCCGCGGTCGCCCGCCTCGGTCGCGGCTCGCGCCGCTCGGTGTTCGCGCTCGCGTTAAGGAGCGGGAGGCGGACGCGGAAGGTCGCGCCGCGCCCGTCGCCCGCGCTCTCGGCGGAGACCTCGCCGCCGTGCAGCTCGGCGAGGTGACGCACGATGGCGAGCCCGATGCCGAGCCCGCCGTGGGCGCGCGTCGCCGACGGATCGGCCTGGCGGAAGCGGTCGAAGACGTAAGGGATGAAGTCCGGCGCGATGCCGACGCCCGTGTCCGAGACGCTCAGCTCGGCGTGCGAGCCCGCGCGCGCGAGCCTGACCTCGACGCGCCCGCCCTCGGGCGTGAACTTCACCGCGTTCGAGAGCAGGTTCCAGACGATCTGCTGGAGGCGGTCGGGGTCGCCCGATACTTTCGCGGCGCGCGGATCGTAGCGCGCCGAGAGCTTGATCGAGCGCGCGGCGGCGGCGGGGCGCACCACGTCGAGCGCCGCCTCGACGACCGGCGGCAGCTCCAGCGGCTGCACGTTGAGTCTGATCTTGCCCGTGATGATGCGCGAGATGTCGAGCAGGTCGCCGATGAGCTGCGCCTGCGAGCGCGCGCTGTTCTCGATGACCTCGACGGCGTGCCGCTCGCCCTTCTCGTCGAGGATGCCGAGCCTCAACAGCTCCGCCCAGCCCATGATCGATGTGAGGGGCGTGCGCAGCTCGTGCGAGACGACGGCGAGGAACTGATCCTTCATCTGGTTCGCCTCCTGCGCGAGGCGGTAGAGCTGCTTCTGATCGTCGATGTCAGTGTTCGTGCCGAACCACTTGACGATCGTACCTTCGGCGTCGCGCATCGGCAGCGCGCGCGCGAGGTGCCAGCGGTAGACGCCGCCCGCGTCGCGCAGGCGGAACTCGACCTCGTAGGTCTCGCCCGTCGAGAGCGAGCGCCGCCAGCGCGCGAGCGAGTCCCCGATGTCTTCCGGGTGGACGACCTGCTGCCAGCCCGCGCCGAGCACGCGCGCGTTGTCGAGGGAGAAGTAGTCGAGGGCGCGGCGGTTGACGTAGTCGAGCGCGCCGTCGGGCTGCGCCGTCCAGACCTGCTGCGGGATCGTCTCGGCGAGGAAGCGGTAGTGGCGCTCGGTCGCGTCGGCGCTGGCGCGCGTGCGCCGCTCCCGCGCGCGCGTCACCTCGTGCTCGCGCTCGGCCCGCTCGCGCTCCGCGGCCTCGCGGCGCAGAGACTCGTTCGCCTCGACGAGCGAGCGCGACTTGAGCCGCAGCTCCAACTGCGAGGCGGCGTGGTGCGCGAGCACCGTCAGCGCCTTCTCCTGTTCGGCGTCGAGCGTGCGCGGCACGGTGTCGATGACGCAGAGCGTGCCGAGCGCGTGACCGCCCGAGGTGACGAGCGGGACGCCCGCGTAGAACCTGATTCCCGGGCCGCCGAGCACCAGCGGGTTGCGCGCGAAACGTTTGTCGGCGAGCGCGTCGGGGACGACGAACACGCTGGGGTGTTCGAGGATGGCGTGCGCGCAGAACGACTCGTCGCGCGGCGTCTGGGAAACGTCTATCCCGACGCGCGCCTTGAACCACTGGCGGTTCTCGTCGACGAGGGAGACGAGCGCGAAGGGCGTCGCGCAGATGTGCGCGGCGAGCCGCGCGATGTCGTCGAACGCCGCCTCCGGCGCGGTGTCGAGCACCTCGCAGCGGCGCAGCGCGTCGAGCCGCGCCGCCTCGTCGGCGGGCACGGGCGACTTCGTGCGCGCGCCCTTCGACGCGCGCCGCGGGTCGGCCGCGGCCGCGCCCGCGGAGGCGGCGGTCGACCCGCCCGTGTGTTTGCCGTTACGCCTGCTCATATCCCGGTAGCGCGGTCGGAAAAGTCGCCCGACCCGCGCGGAAAAAGGGCCGCGCGGGGGCGTCCGGGGCGACTCGAAAACTTTTGTTTCGGGGAAAGACCGTGTGCGGATTATAACGCGGGGCGCGCGCCCGTCAAACGCGCGCACGAAAGACCTGGGGCGGTTGACCGGGAAGGCGGCGCGCGCGCGCCGGGGCCGCGAGTCAACCGACCGCGGGAGGCGCGCGAAAAAATGGGGCCGCCCGCGCAACTCTGCGCGCGGGCGGCCCCATCAGTCTCAAGCCGACCGGGCCGGTCGCCGCCGGCGACTTCAGCGTCCGCGCGGACTCTTACCTCTGCCGACGAGAGCCCAGCCCGCGGGCAGCGCGGCGGCGGCGAGCGCGATCTTGATGATGTCCCCGACGACGAAGCGGGCGACGCCGAGCTGGAACGCCTGCTCGGGGCCGACGAAGCGCGAGAGCCACAGCCAGCCGCCCGCGAGGATCAGGAGCGAGCCCACGAGCATCGCCGCCGCGGCGGTCAGGAAGCGCCGGTCCCACCCGCGCTCGGCGAGCAACCCCACGACGTAAGCCGCCACGGGGTAGGCGAAGAGGTAGCCGCCCGTCGCGCCCGTCATGTGGCCGACGCCGGCGCCTCCGCCGCGGAAGAACGGCAAGCCCGCCGCGCCCTCGAAGAGGTAGGCGAACATCGCCAGCGCGCCGAGCCGCGGCCCCAGGAGCGCGCCCGCGAGCAGCACGGCGAACGTCTGACCCGTGATCGGCACAGGCTGCAGGGGGATGACGACCTGCGCGGCGAGCGCGGTCAGCAGGCTGAAGCCGACGACGAGCGCGACCCGCTTCGCCCCATCGAGCGGCGCGAGCAGCGCGCCCGCGAAAGTTTCGGCCTTGAGCGTTCCGGCCTTGGCGTAAGTGTTCATAGTGATACCTCGTAAAGCCGTAAACCGTAAGCCGTGACAGGTGACAAGAAAGAAAATGATCTACTTGTCACTTGTCACCCGTCACCCGTCACGGCTTGTATTAGTCCGCGGCGACGCCCTCGCGGTCGGTGCCCATGTCCTTCACCTTCACGTCCGTCACTTCGGTGCCGATGCGCATCCCGTAGAACGAGCGCCAGACGAAGAAGCAGGCGACGGCGAAGAAGACGGCGGCGAGCGCGAAGTTGAGCATCGGGTCGCCGTCGCGGCTCGCGCGCAGGGATTCCGCCAGTTCGACGGCGAGCAGCCCGAAGAGCGTGGTGAACTTGATCACGGGGTTGAGCGCCACCGAAGAGGTGTCCTTGTAGGGATCGCCCACCGTGTCGCCGACCACGCAGGCGTCGTGCAGGGGCGTCCCCTTCGCCTTCAGCTCGACCTCGACGATCTTCTTGGCGTTGTCCCACGCGCCGCCCGCGTTCGCCATGAAGATCGCCTGGTAGAGGCCGAAGATGGCGATGGAGAAGAGGTAGCCGATGAAGAAGAACGGCTCGACGAAGGCGAAGGCGAGCGCGGCGAAGAAGACCGTCAGGAAGATGTTGAACATCCCCTTCTGCGCGTACTTCGTGCAGATTTCGACGACCTTCTTCGAGTCTTCGACCGAAGCCTTCTCGGCGTTCAGGTTGATGTTGTTCTTGATGAACTCGACGGCGCGGTACGCGCCCGTCGTGACGGCCTGGATCGACGCGCCCGTGAACCAGTAGATGATCGAGCCGCCCGTGATGAGCCCCAGCACGAACGGGGCGTGCAGGAGCGACAGGCTCTCGACGCGCGCGGTCATGCCGGCGGTGAGCGTCATGATGATCGAGAAGATCATCGTCGTCGCGCCGACCACGGCCGTGCCGATCAAGACCGGCTTGGCCGTCGCCTTGAAGGTGTTGCCCGCGCCGTCGTTCTCTTCCAGCAGGTGCTTGGCGCGGTCGAAGTTCACGTCCACGCCGAAGTCGCGCTTGACCTCCGCCTCGACGTTCGGCACCTGCTCGATGAGCGACAGCTCGTAGACGGACTGCGCGTTGTCGGTGACGGGGCCGTAGGAGTCGACGGCGATGGTGACGGGTCCCATGCCGAGGAAGCCGAAGGCGACGAGCCCGAAGGCGAACACCGCCGGCGCGACCATCAGCGCGCCCAGGCCGTAGAGGCTGAAGGCGTAGCCGATCGCCATCAGCGCGACGATGGAGATGCCGAGCCAGAAGCCGGAGAAGTTTCCGGCGACGAGCCCCGACAGGATGTTGAGCGACGCGCCGCCCTCCTCCGAGGAGGTGACGACTTCTTTAACGTGGCGCGACTCGACCGAGGTGAAGACCTTGACCAGTTCGGGGATGATCGCCCCGGCGAGCGTGCCGCAGGAGATGATCGTCGCGAGCTTCCACCAGAGCGTGGTGTCGCCGCGCAGCTCCGGGATGATGAGGTAGGAGACGACGTAGGTCAGCACGACCGAGACGACCGACGTGATCCAGACGAGCGAGGTCAGCGGCTTCTCGAAGTTCATCGTCTGCGAGTTGCCGTAGCGGGCCTTCGCCATCGCCTCGTTGACGAAGTAGGAGAGGGCGGAGGCGACGACCATCATGATGCGCATGACGAAAATCCAGACCAGAAGCTGCACCGCCACGGTCGCCTGATCGGTCACGCCCAGGAGGATGAAGGTGATGAGCGCGACGCCCGTCACGCCGTAGGTCTCGAAGCCGTCGGCGCTCGGCCCCACGGAATCGCCCGCGTTGTCGCCCGTGCAGTCGGCGATGACGCCGGGGTTGCGCGCGTCGTCTTCCTTAATCTTGAAGACGATCTTCATCAAATCCGATCCGATGTCGGCGATCTTGGTGAAGATGCCGCCCGCGATTCTGAGCGCCGCCGCGCCGAGGGATTCGCCGATGGCGAAGCCGATGAAGCACGGCCCGGCGTAGTCGCGGGGCACGAAGAGCAGGATGCAGAGCATGATCAGGAGCTCGATGCTGATGAGCATCATGCCGATGGACATGCCGGCGCGCAGCGGGATCGCGTAGATCGGGTAGGGGCGGCCCCCAAGCGAGGCGAACGCCGTGCGCGAGTTGGCGAAGGTGTTGACGCGGATGCCGAACCACGCGACGCCGTAGCTGCCCGCGATGCCCACCAGGCTGAAGAGCAGGATGACGAGGACGCGCAGGCCGACCGAGGCGTTCGGGTCGGCGGGCGGCGAGAGCCAGCCGAAGTAGAGCACGATGACGACGGCGATGAAGGCTTCGAGGATGAGGATGAACTTGCCCTGCGTGATGAGGTACGTCTTACAGGTCTCGTAGATCAGCTCCGAAATCTCGCGCATCGAGCGGTGGACGGGCATGTTCTTCAACTGCGTGTAGATCATGAGCCCGAAGCCGAGGCCGAGCGCGCAGATGACGAGCCCGGTCAAAAGCAGCGTGTGGCCGTCGACGCTGCCGTTCAGGAACGTCACCTTCGAGAGATCGGGCAGCACGAGGTTCGCCTCGCCGCCCGCGTGGCGCGTCGGCGACGCCTCCGTCGCCTGCCGCGAGGGCGCGCCCGCGCCGCGCGCGTCGGCCGGGGCCGCCGGGTCTGTGTGCTGGGCGAGCGCGCCCGACGAGAGGACGGCGAAGAGCGCGAGGCACGCGAAGAGCGCGAGCGCGGCACGCCTGACGCCCGCGCCGGGCGCGCGCAGCCTGAAGTTAGAAAAGCGGTTGTTAAAATCCACGTCTGAGAATTTCCTTTCCGATGGTGATGTCTGAAGGGGAACGAGCCGGCGCGAACCTCACCCCGGACGGATGTGGACGAAGGAACGAAGACGCAACGGTAGGCGCGTCCCCGTACCCTACAGCCGCCAGCAAGTCGCGCTAGAAAGCCGTAATTATTGCCGATTCCGGGTGAGTCTGTCCAACCGTGAGCAGGGGGTGAGGGGCGGGCGCGCGCGGCGCGGATCAATGACTCCCCGCCTTTCGCCGCGCCCGCGCGCCTCCGGCGCGCCCCGATCTCAAGTGGCGCTCTGCGGGAGCGGGTGCTCGGCGGCCAACGCCTGCTCGACGGTCGGCTCGGGCCGGCGGCGCGCGCCCGTCCAACGCCTGATCGAGTCGAAGAGGATGACGATTGCCGCCGCCATCAGGATCGCGGTCAGAGTCGCGTCGACGTAGCCTTGAGTGGCGGTCTTCGGGTTGCGCGTCAGGGGGAGGAAGATGTCCTTGATCGACATCCAGCCCGCGACGAGCGTCGTCGTGCCGACGAAGGCGAGCGGGACAAGCGTCGTCCACGCGTAGCGCGCCTTCCCCGAATTGATGATGGTCGTCGTCGCGACGCAGAGGGCGACCGCCGCGAGCAACTGGTTGGCGACGCCGAACATGGGCCAGATCGTCGAGATCGAGCCCGACCAGATGAACGCCGCCCAGCCCGCGACGACCAGGGCCGTCGTGATCAAAGAGCCGGGCAGCCACGTCGGCTCCTCGAACCTCTTGTAGAAGCGCCCGGCGAACTCGCCGACGAGGAAGCGCCCGACTCTGGTTCCCGTGTCTATGGTCGTCAGGATGAAGAGCGCCTCGAACATGATGGCGAAGTGATACCAGTACTTCATGAGGCCCGTCATGCCGGGGATCGCGTTGAAGATTTTGGCGATGCCCAGGGCGAGCGTCGGAGCCCCGCCCGTGCGCCCGCGCAAATTCTTCTCGCCGGACTCGGCCTGGAGCTGATCGATCTCCTTCGGCTGGAGATCGAAGTCGCCGCCCGCGTGCGACTCGACCATGCGGACGTAAGCCGCCTTCTGTTCGGGCGTGTCGACCTTGGTGTTGATGGCGAAGTAGTCGCCGGGGAAGAGCGACGAGGCGGCGATGAGGGCGACGACGCCGACGACGCCCTCCATCAGCATCGCGCCGTAGCCGATCATGCGCGCGTCCGTCTCCTTCGTGATCATCTTCGGCGTCGTGCCGGAAGAGATGAGCGCGTGGAAGCCGCTGATCGCGCCGCAGGCGATGGTGATGAAGACGAACGGGTAGAGCTTCCCCGGAATGACGGGGCCGCCGCCCGCCACGAACGGCGTCAGCGCGGGCATGTTCAGCGTCGGGTGGACGAGGATGACGCCGAAGATCAGGAACGCGATGGTGCCGATCTTCAGGTACGACGACAGGTAGTCGCGCGGGCACAGCAGCATCCACACGGGCAGCACCGAGGCGATGAAGCCGTAAGCCGCCATCAGGAGCGTGATGGTGTGCTTCGAGAAGGTGAACGACTCGGCCCAACTCGATTCCGCGACGCGCCCGCCGACGAGGACGGCGACGAAGAGGCCGATGATGCCGATTACAGTACCCTCGCCGATCCTTCCTTTGCGGAAGCGGTACATGTAGAGCCCCATCAAAAGCGCGAGCGGGATCGTGAAGCCCACGGTGAACGTGCCCCAAGGCGACTCGGCGAGGGCGTTGACGACGACGAGCCCCAGCCCCGCGAGCGCGATCACGACGATGAAAAGGATCGCTATCCCTGCGACCACGCCGGAGAGCGGGCTGATCTCCGTGCGCGCGATCTCGGCGAGCGACTTGCCGCGACGGCGCACGCTGGCCGCGAGGATCATGAAGTCGTGCACCGCCCCGCCGAGGCAGACGCCGATGACGAGCCAGAGCAGACCGGGCAGGAAGCCGAACTGCGCGGCGAGGACGGGACCGACCAGTGGCCCCGCGCCCGAAATCGCGGCGAAGTGATGGCCGAAGAGCACCCACTTGTTCGTCGGGTAGTAGTTGTGCCCGTCGTACATGGTCTGCGAGGGGACGGGGCGCGCGTCGTCGAGCGCGAGGACTTTCGCGGCGATGAAGGCCGAGTAGTAGCGGTAAGAGATCGCCATCACGCAGAGCGCGCCGACGATGACTGGCAGTGCGTTCATACCGAGTTGCTCCGAATGCGGGAGGGTTTCTGCGACCGGGCTAGCCCGTAGGGTACGCGCGCATTATAACGCGCGCCCGCGCCCGAAACTACAACCGCCCCCCTTACCCGCGTAGATGTTAAGCGCATGAAGATTCACCACAGAGGGCACGCAGGAGGCGCAGAGAAAAGCGACTCTCTGTGTGTGAACTCCGTGCCCTCCGTGCCCTCCGTGGTGAGTCTGAATTCGCGGCTGTCCGAACTCCGAAAGGCTCATGCTCAGGCGATGAAACTCTCCTCGATGCGTATGTCGCGCGCGGCGAGTGCGGCGACGAAGGGGGCGGGCGGGATGCAGCGCTCCTGCGGGATCGCGCCCTTCGCCGTGGTCGCGCCCCGCGCCATCGTCTGCGCGACGATGGAGGCGGGGAAGGCGGTCGTGCGCTGCATGGCGGAGAGGCCCGTGCGCGCGTCGAAGCGGTCGATGATGTCGTAGCGCAGAGTGCGCGCGCCGCCCCCCGAACGCCCGCGGAATTCCAGGCGGACGAGGACGGCGTCCGGCTCGTCGGCGGGGAGGTGCCGGACGAGCATCTCGCCGAGGAGTTTGCGGGGGCTGACGCGCGCGCCGCCCAGATCGATCTCGTCGCTTGAGGCGAGACCGAGGTCGACGAGCAGCTTGAACTGCGCGCAGTGGCCGGGGTAGCGGATCGTCTTGTAGTCGAGCTCCTGAATCCGGCCGAGGAAGCTGTCGGGCAAGGTCGACGTGCCGCCCGAAGTCTGGAACGCCTCCATCCGGCCGAACGGGGCGGGGAACTCAAGCTCCTCGACCTCGGTCATCGACTCGACCTCGACGATCCGCCCGCCGCGCACGACCCTCGCGCGCTCCACGTATTCGTTGATCAGCCCCTCGACCGAGAAGACGATCTGGTAGTCCAGCGGCGGCTTCGGGCTCAAGGGGAGGCCGCCGACGCGGATGTGGACGGCCTCCAGCTCGTCGAACCTCTCCGCGCCGTGCGCGGCGAGCACCGCGACCATGCCGGGGGCGAGCCCGCAGTCGGGGATGACGTTGACCCCGGCGGCGCGCGCTTCGGCGTCCAGCGCGAGTTCGGCGTCGACGACCGCGTTGTTGCCGCCGAGGTCGCAGAAGTTCGTGCGCGCCTCAATCGCCGCGCGCGCGAGCGCGAGGTTGTGGAAGTAGGTGACGCAACTGACGGCGGCGTCGTGCCCGCGCATCAGCGAGACGACGCGCGCGGAGTCTTCAACGTCGACCTGCGCCGGCGTGAGCTTCGCGCCGCCGACCGCGTCGACGACGGCGCGGGCGCGCTCGCCGTCAACGTCCGCGACCGTGACCGCCCCGACTTCGGGCGAGTTGTGGGCGAGATCGTAAGCCGCGCCGAGCCCCATGCGGCCCGCGCCGAGCACCAGAATTTTCATGTGAGTCCCAAGCCGGGCGATACGGGCGGCGCGCGGGCGCGCCGCCTCAGGAACAGGTCGTCAGGGTGTTGGCGCACTGCGTCTCCGGGTCGAGCCAGCCCTCGAACTTCTTGTAGCGCACCTGAGCCCACCCGCCCTGGCAGCCGATGATGTTGACCTCGGTCTCGGTGGGCAGGAGTGTGACGACCCCGCTCCGCCTGCCCGGCCCCTTAAAAATCTTGACGCTGGGCTTGCCGCCTTCCAGAGCGGCCCGGTCGTTCGTCTGCGTGGCGAGCATCGGCGCGTACACCCAGCCCGGCCCCTTGAACAACTCTTCGTCGGTCTCTTCCGCGAAAGCCTTCTCGATCCTCACCCACTGACCCGTCGCGCCCGTGATCCTCATCGCCACCGAATAGTCGGTGTGCTTGAGCGTGGCGACGACCGGCGACGCCTTGCCGGGACCCGACCGCACGTTGAGCCCGGCCGGGTCTGGATCGACGACGTAGGCGGCCACGTCGCAACGCACCGCGGCAGCCGCGACCGGCTGCGCGATGCCGCCGCCGGCCGTCCCCGCCGCGGTCGCGCCCGCGAGACATAACGCCAGAGCCGAAAACAGAACCGCCCTCATGGTTAATCCTCCCTGGCGCGAGCCCTCAGCGCGCCGCCGAGTCGCCCGGTCCGGCGTCGCCCCGCGACGCGCCGCCGAGCAGAGTGCCGACGACGCCGGTCACGAGTCCGAGCGCGATCATGACGAGCCCGTAGATGGCGCGGTCGTGGCGGTCGGCCGTCGCGTTAGCGGCGGTGTCCATCATCGCGAATGGCCCGAGGTCGTGCGGGATCGTGAAGAGCCCGACGGCGACGACGAGGAACCCGAGCGCCGCGATCTTCAGGGGCGCGGGCGTGCGGTCGGGTCTGCCGACCTTGCGCCCGACGGTGCTGCGCGTGTAGCCGTAGGAGAGGTAGATCGCGAAGCCGAGCACGAGCCAGCCGATGAATCGCCACCAGGAAGCGGGCGGCAGGTAGAACATCAGGAAGAAGCAGGAGACGACGCCGAGCAGCGGGAGCAGGAACGGCCCGAGCGGCACGCGGAACGGGCGCTCGCGCGCCGGGTCTTTCATGCGCAGGATGGGGATGCCGACGCAGACGAGGATGAAGGCGAAGAGCGTCCCGATGTTCGTCAGGTCGACCATCTCGTCGATGCTCGCGAAGGCGGCGATGCCGCCGACGAAGATGCCCGTCAGGATCGTCGTCACGTGCGGCGTCTTGAAGCGCGGGTGGACGCTCGCGAAGACCGAAGGCAGCAGCCCGTCCCGCGCCATCGAGAAGAAGATGCGCGGCTGGCCGAGCTGGAAGACTAAGAGCACCGCCGTGTGCGCGATGACCGAGCCGAAGGCGACGAGCGTCGAGGGCCACGTCACGCCCTTCGGGGCGGCGTGGTCGAGCGCCATCGTCAGCGGCTCGGCCTGTTCGTTCGCGAGCTTCTGGACGAGCTCGTGGTACGGGATGATGCCGGCGAAGACCGCGCCGACGACGACGTAGAGGACGGTGCAGACGACGAGCGAGGCGATGATGCCGATGGGCAGATCGCGCGAAGGGTTTTTGCACTCCTCGGCGACCGTCGAGACGGCGTCGAAGCCGATGTAGGCGAAGAAGACGAGCGCCGCCCCGGTGAAGGTGCCGCGCCAGCCGTTGGGCTGGAACGGGTGCCAGTTCTCGACCATGTGCGAGGGCGAGACGTAGTAGAGCGCGATGCCGATGAAGAAGAGCAGCACCGTGATCTTGATCATCACCATCCCCGCGTTGAAGCTCGCCGACTCGCGGATGCCCCAGACGAGCACGACCGTGATGAGCGCGACGATGAGGAAGGCGAGCAGGTTGAAGATGACGGCGTGCCCGAACAGGTGCGGCGCGCCGCCGAAGTCCTGCGCGTACAGAGTAGGGTTGTTGGCGGCGAGCTTCGCGGCGGTGCGGTAGTCGGTCGAGAGCCACGCGGGGATGTCGACGCCGAGGTTGTGCATCAGCGTGCGGAAGTAGTTCGCCCAACTGATCGCGACGGCGATGTTGCCGACCGCGTACTCGATGATCAAATCCCAGCCGATGATCCAGGCGATGAGCTCGCCCAAGGTCGAGTAGGAGTAGGTGTAGGCGGAGCCGGAGATCGGCACCATCGACGCGAACTCGGCGTAGCAGAGCGCGGTGAAGCCGCAGACCACGGCCGTGATGACGAAGGAGAGCATCAGGGACGGCCCCGCGCCGGGGCGGGCGGCGTCGCCGGCGGCGGCGGTGCCGACGGTGGCGAAAATCCCCGCGCCGATGATCGCGCCGATGCCTAAGAGCGTGATGTTGAACGCGCCGAGCGTGCGCTTGAGCGAGAACTGCGGGCCGCCCGCGGCCGCCAGGATGTCGTCCAGGTTCTTCGTGCGAAAGAGTCCTCGAAGCACGTGCGTGGTCTCCAGAAGTTTGCCGAGAGTGGGGTAGAGCGCCCGCGTTTTTAAGCCCGAACGGGTTGTGGCTGCGGATGTAGCGCGCGCAGTTTATCATAAATCCGTCCGTTGTCCGCCGTCAGTTGTCAGTCGCTCGTGCCCGACCGGCGACCGCACGAGGGGGAGTCGGACGACTGACAACTGACCACGGACAGCGGACAAAGAGCCACGGGCGGAGTTATGCTAAACTCCGCCGCGCCCGAAACTGACGGTGGAAACATCCCATGCCCGAACGAAGCGGCGAGCGCGCGGGGCGCGTCGTCCACCAGAACCTCGACACGGCTTACGTCAGCCTCGCCGCGCTCGTGCGCCACCTCCAGCAGCGCGACTTCGGGGGGCGCGTGCACGTCGAGCTGGACGAGTACGACGCGGACATTTACCTCGCGCCGAGGGAGCGGCCGCGCGTGAGGGAGCGCGACCACGCGACGGGGCGCGAGGCCGAGGGCGAGGCGGCCTTGCAGCGCATCTTCGTGCGCGCGAGCGAGCCGGGCGGTCGCGTCAGCGTCTTCGAGGGCGACTTCGAGCCGGCGGGGGCCGGCGAGCGCCGCGCGGCGTCGTCATCCCCCGCAGACCCGGCGGCGGGGGATGATGACGACGCCGCGCGGATGCAGGACGAGATCGACCGGCGCAACCTGCTGCAACTGAGCGGCGAGCTGATCGCGTCGGTCGAGCGCGCGCTCGTCGCTTCGGGCGGCAGCGAGTTCGCCGCGCACTTCCGCGCGGCGCGCGGCGAGTTAACGGATCAGTACCCGTTCCTCGCGTCGCTCGCGTCCTGCGTCGAGTACGAGGACGGCGAGGCGCGGCTCGCGCGCGGGGCGGACGCCGCCGCGTTCGTCGCGGGCGTCTGCGAGGCGCTGCGCCGGGTGGTCGAGCGCGCGGCGGCCGAGGACGGCGGCGCGCGCGCGGTGAGGCGCGAGGTCGCGCGCGAACTCGCCGCGCTCGCGGAACGAAGACCACGCGCCCTCGCGCGCCTCAACTTCACGCCGCAGCTCGAACGCATCGCGGGCATCAGGTGGACGTGAGCAGAGCCGTGACGGGTGACAGGTGACAAGTAAATCCTTTTTTCTCTTGTCACCCGTCACGGTTTACGGTTTACGGCTTTACCCGTCGCGCGTCACGCTCATTCAGTAGATCATGGCTGGTGACGGAAAGCGTGCCCTGCTGCGCCACTTCCTGGCGGCGCTCGCCTACCGCACGCAGAAGGCGCTGCGGGGCGCGCCCGCGGGCTTCGCGGACTTCGAGGCGGGCGCGGGCGCGCGCACCCCCCGCGAACTCGTCCGTCACATGACGGGCGTGCTCGGCTACGCGCGCACGTTCTTCGTCGGGGGAGTCTTCCGCGCCGAGCCGCTCGCGACCTTCGAGGCCGAGATCGAGCGCTTCCACTCGGTCGTCGCCGACGTCGCCGCCCTCCTCGCCGCGGGCGCGACGCCCAAGGGGTTGACGCCGGAGCAACTGTTGCAGGGGCCATTCGCCGACGCGATGACGCACGCCGGGCAGATCGCGATGCTGCGCCGGCTGGCCGGCTCGCCCGTCGAGTCGGAGAATTTCATCTTCGCCGACGTTTCCGCCGAGAGGCTCGGCGCGGATCAGCCGCCGCCAATCGCCCCGACGCCGCGCTGGATGGGCGCGCTCGTCCACCTCGCCTGGCGCGCGTCGAACTGGGCCGGCCGACGCCGCGCGCCGAAGTAGCCCTGAAGAAGTCTGGAGTCTGAAGTCCGGAGTCGAGAGACAGTCGGTCGGAAATGAATCTTGCAGTTATGCGTGCCGGGCGTTAGCTTTCAGACTCAGACCTCAGACTGACTTTAGACTCCAGACTATTACTTATCACGAGGCTTGATCATGTTCCCATTCCGAAACGTACTCTTCCCCACGGACTTCTCCGAGCACGCGCACGCGGCGCTGAAGTACGCGGCGGCGTTCGCGCGCGGGGGCGCGGGGCGCGTCATCCTCTTCAGCGTGCAGGAGGGGAGCGTACCGGCCAACCTGCTGACGCTCCCGCTGCGCGCCTTCGAGGAGCCGCAGAACGAGTGGCTGGGGACACTGCGGCGCGAGGTCGACGCCGTGCTGGCCGACCCGCTGCTCGCCGGGCTCGAAGTCGAGACGCGCATCACGGAGGGCGACGAGCCCGGTAGAGAGATCGCCGACGCGGCGCGCGCGCTCGGCGTCGATCTCGTCACCGTCTCGACGCACGGGCGCAGGGGCTTGCGTCACGCGCTCTTCGGCTCGACCGCCGAGGAGATCATCGCCGAGTCGGCGTGCCCGGTGCTGGCCGTCAGGCCGCCGCAGCGCGAGTTCGTCTCGCACCGCGAGGGGCAGACGGAGATTCGGCTCAACCGCGTGCTGCTGGCGACGAACTTCCGCCCGTCGGCCGAGCCCGCCTCCCGGCTCGCGGCGGAGCTGGCGCGCGAGGCGGGCGCGGAGTTCCACAGCATCTACGTCGTCGGCGACTACATGGGGCAGCTCGCAGACCTCTTCCCCGAAAGCGGCACGCGCGCCCTCTCGGACTTGCGCGAGTACGTGCGCCGCAGGATGGAGACCTTCGAGCGCGGGGGCGCGGGGAAGTGCGTGACGCACGTGGCGGAGGGGCGACCCTACGAGGAGATCGTCCGCCTCGCGACGAACGCGGACGTTGACCTGATCGTGATCGGCACGAGCACGCACGAAGCCTTCTTCGGCGGCTCCCCCGTACTCGGGGCCGAGGTCGAGCGCGTCGTGAGGAACGCCCCGTGCCCGGTGCTCTGCGTGCCCGCGGCCCGCGTCGTCACGCCCGACCCGGTGCGCGTCGCCGCGCCCGTGCCGCAAATGTGAATTGCGGAATTCGGATTGCGGATTGCGGATTGAAGAAGCCCGCGCTTGAGAGCATCAAGCGCGGGCTTCTTCGTCAGAGACCTTGATCCGGGATTGCCATAAATCCGCAATCCGAATTCCGCGATCCGCAATCTTACTTGTCGCCCGCCTCGGTCGGCAGCCCCGCGCTCTTCCAGGCGTTCCAGCCGCCCAGGAGGGCCGCGACGTTGGTGTAACCTTTTTCCTTGAGCGTCTGCGCCGCACGGGCGCTGGTGTGTTCGCTCGGTCAAGCACAGTAGGTGACGACGAGCCTGTCCTTCGGGAACTCGCCGAGCCTCTGCGCGACCTGCTCCCACGGGACGAGCTTCGCGCCCTTGATGTGCCCCGCCTCGTAAGACGCCTTGTCGCGCACGTCGAAGACGGCGACCGTGCCGCCCTTATCCATCGCCGCGCGCAGCTCTTGGAGCGTGACGCGCCGCACGCCGTCGCCTTGGGGCGTGGGAGCCGGGGTCTGCGAAGAGGGCGGCTGGCTCACGTTCGCCGTTTGCGGGTTCTGCGCCCCCACGCCTATCGCGGGCGCGCTCCCGTCGCGCGGCGAGCACGCGGCGACGAGCGCCAGCGCGACGAGACACGCGGTCGCTAATGAAACTGGTAGACGCATTGATTTCGCTCCGTCCGTAAAAATTTTCGCCGCCGCCACAGCCCGGCGGCCGTCCCGCCGAATAGCATCGCACAAAACAGAGCCGCGGCGAAAGCGCCGCGCGCGTCCCACAGAGAGATTCACGGATCGGCGCGGCTTCCGTCAGTCCGCGCCGACGGGTTCGGGCTCGGCGGGGAGCCGGTAGACTTCGCGCGCGGGCTTCAGGGGGCGCAGCAGCCAGTAGGGGCGGCGCGTGCCGTCGGGCGAAAACTGATCGGCCGGGCGCGTCTCTGCGAGCCAGCGCTTGTAAATTTCCCGCGCCTTCGCGGTGTCGACCGACACGTCGCCGTGCGAGTCGCCGGGCTCGGCCGGCGTAACGCGCACCGCCTGGTGCCAGCAGTGCTGGCCGGAGACGGGGTCGGGGTGGACGGGGAAGGTCAGGTTCTGGTGGACGCCCACGTCCGTCCACCAGATGCGCTGCGTGTCCGCGTCGCTCGACTCGTAAGGCGCGACGCTGCTCTCGCGGCGGAGCGTCCAGCGCGTGCCCTCGCGCCGGAGCGAGACGGTCGCCATCAATTGTCGCTGCCCCTGCTCCTTCAACTTCCAGCGCCCCATGTGGTGGCTGCACGCGACGATGCCCGGCTTGATCCCCTCCGTCACCCAGGCGCGAACGACGAAGTGGCCGGTCTCGGTCTCGACGCGCACGAGATCGCCCGTCTTCACCCGCAGGCGCGCGGCGTGCGACGTGTGCATCCAGAGCGGGTTGGTGTGCGCGATCTCGTCGAGCCACTTGGCGTTAGCAGACCGCGTGTGAATCTGCACGGGGAGGCGGAAGGTCGAGATCAGGATCGTCTGATCCTCTGCGAGGTTTTCCGGGTGGACGTGGCTCTTGATGTAGGCGGGGAGCGCCCACTCGTGCCAGCCCCAGTCGGCGAGGGTGCGCGAATAAAATTCGAGTCGGCCGGAAGGCGTGGGGAAGCCCCGGCGGATCTCGCCGTCAACCTGCACGCCGACGAGGCGGCGGCCCTCGGCGTCGGGGTCGGGCGTGTTGATGGGGACGACGTTCGGAGACGCGGGCTTCGGCGTGCGCGTGTAGACGCGGCCGAAGCGGTCGACCCTCACGTCCTCCAACTCGTCTTGCGGCACGGGCTCTTCGTAGACCGCGCCGACCTTCTTCTTGATCTCGAACGAGCCGTAGCGGCGCATGAACTGGAGCGGCGTCAGGTTCTCTTCGGCCGCGCGTTCGGGCAGACCCGGCACGGAGTTCTCGAAGATGTAGCCGTAGTATTCGTCCACGCCGAGGCGCTCGCCCGGCCGCCGCTTCGACTCCGCGAACGGGCGGATGCCGAGCGAGCCGTCCCTGTCAATGCGCCACGTCAGCTCCAGCCAGAACTCATTCTCCTCCCACACCTCGCCGGGGTTGACCTGGCGCGTGTCGTCGATCTTCTCGCCGCCGCGCTCGCGCGCCTCGCGCAGCACCGGCTGGCGAAAGCCCAGCCACTGCGCGTCGTGCGTTTCATAGGAGTGTATGTCGTGGCGCTCGGAGCCGTGCCCCATCGGCAGCACGTAGTCGGCGAAGTAGGCGGTCTCGTTCCACGTCGGCGTGAGCGCCACGTAGCAGCCGATCAGGCTCTCGTCTTTCAAGACTTCAACCCAGGAGAAGCCGTCCGGGTTCGTCCACACCGGGTTGTAGACGCGCGTGAAGTAGGTATCGACACGCCCGCGCCCGTCCTTCAAAAATTGTGGCAGCAGGAACGACAGCTCGTTCATCGCGAGCGGGTACTCGCGCGCCCACGTCAACTCGTTCCAAGTGTGCGGGTGACCCGGCACGTGAATGGGCTTGGGCACGAACTTGTTCCAGGCGTTCGGGTAGACGCCGCCCTCGCAGGCGACCGCGCCGAGCAAGGCGTTTAAGAAGAAGAGCGTGCGCGCCACCTGCCAGCCGCCGGCGTTGCCCGCCGCCGCCGAGCGCCAGTTGTGACTGGAAAACCGCGTGCCCGCGGTCGCGACCACTTTCGCGATCTCCTCGATGACCTTCGCCCCGACGCCCGACTCCGCGGCGGCGAACTCGAACGTGTACTGCGCGTAAATCTCTTTCAGCGCACGCTCGAACGTCTCGAAGCTGGTTTCGAGCTCGGGGCGCTCGACCGCGAGAAACTCTTCCCAGTTCCACCAGCGGCGGACGAACTCGCGGTTGTAGAGATCGTTCCGGATCAAATAGTTCGCAATCGAGAGGACGATGGCCGCCTCCGAGCCGGGGTGCGGCGCGACCCAGTAGTCGGCGTGCGTGGCGGTGTTCGACAGGCGCGTGTCGAAGACGATGATCTTTGCGCCGCCCGCCTTCGCCTCGATAATGCGCTGCGCGTGCGGGTTGAAGTAGTGGCCGGTTTCGAGGTGCGAGCTGATGAGGAAGATGACCTTCGCGTTCGCGTGGTCGGGGCTCGGCCGGTCGAGTCCCATCCAGTACTGGTAGCCCGCGCGCGCGCTCGACGAGCAGACGTTCGTGTGCGAGTTGTGACCGTCAACGCCCCACGCGGCTAAGACGCGCTCGGTGAACCCGTCTTCGCCGGGACGCCCGACGTGGTACATCACCTCGTTGTGCCGGTTCTCGATGACAGCTCTGCGGATGCGCGCGGCGATGGCGTCGAGCGCCTCGTCCCAACTCGTTTGCACCCACTTACCCTCGCCGCGTTTGCCGGCGCGCTTGAGCGGATAGAGGATGCGGTCGGGGTCTGTGATCTGGTTGAGCGTGGCGGGGCCTTTGGCGCAGTTGCGCCCGCGCGAGCCGGGGTGTTCCGGGTTGCCCTCGAACTTCTGCACCTCGCCCGACTCCTTGTCGACGTAAGCCAGCAGCCCGCACGCCGACTCGCAGTTGAAGCATGTGGTCGGGACGAGCGTGTAGCGGCGCTCCTTGATGCGCGGGTGCGCGCGCGAGTCGAGTTCCACCCAGTCGCCCCAACGCTCCCGCGGCGGGAACGCCGCCAGATTGATCCGGCTCGGCCCCTGATAGAACGTCTCCCCCCGCGCCTCCGTCTCCCCGCGGGACGCACTCACGCGCTCATTCGGTTTCTTCTGGCTCATCTTTATGAATCGATGATGACAGGTTCAGCCTGCCGTCTAAGTCAGGGCGTCGAAGCCTAGCGCGAACTCGACTGCCGCGCGTACTTCGCGCATCCGTTCGAGTGAAAGGTGTGCGATGTATGAACCGAGGCTCGCCTTCTGGACGGTTTGCAGGTTGTCGGTGTTGACCGCGCAATCAACCGCGACTCCATCCTGCGCCGGCGTCAGGAGCACTTCCGACGGGATGCCGCGGATCGTGCTCGTGATGGGTGCGACGGTGACACTGGTTAGGAAGGGTATCGCCGAGTTACGCGTCAGGAGGAGCACGGGTCGGCGCTTGTCGGGCGAGCGGAAGGTGTGCCAGTAAATGTCGCCCTGATTCACGGCTCGCCCCAGACTTGCTCGTCTTCCCACTCGCCGACCTCTTCCGCCGTCTGCGGCCGGCGCTCGTAGCCGCGCGCGTGGCGTTGCTCCAGCGCGATGATCTCCTGCTGCCGCAGTGCCCTCTCCAGTGCCGTGCGGACGAAATCCTCGCGCGTCATTTCGAGAGCGCGAGTTGCCTCGTCGACCTCCGCCAGCATCGCCTCTTCGACCGTTAATTCGATAGTTTTCATGGCTCGCACCAAGACTCCGGACTGTGCCAGCATTTTAACACGCTGCTACGTAACCCGGGTGTAGATAGAACGTCTCTCCCCGCGCCTCCGTCTCCCCGCGCGCGGCGCTGACTCGGTGGTCTAGCTCCTCTAATTTACTCATATTCTTCGCAGCAGGTTGAACGTGCCCTCGCGCGTTAGCTAGGAGGGAATGGCGATCTTCTCACCTTTACTGTCCTCAAAATAATAGAACGTCCGCTCTTCCCGCCTCTCGCCCGATTCGTATTCAATAATGACTTTGCGCCCTTCGGGACTTAAGGCGTTCGTCACGGTCTCGCGGCTCGCGATCCGAACGTTCTTAAAGTTGTTTCGTTGCAACGAACTCGTCAGATCGCCCGTGTGCTTATTCACATACTCGTCTAACGTCCCCGTGAACTCGGCATTGATTTCGTTGTCCGGCGGCGCTGACTTGGGCACGACGGCGGCGTCGCTATCCCCTCTGTACGATGAGTGGGCGTATTGCACAAAATAGAAGAGAGTGAGGAAGGCGACGACCGACTCCACCAACCCCAACCCGACGGTGCCCGTATGAAAATCGTCGTACAGCTTTTTGGCAATGAAGGCGGCCAGCAGCACGAAGAGTAGTGCCATGTAGATGTATTTAACCGCGTCCAGCCCTAACCCTCTAAACTTCGACTTCTTGCGGTCGTCCCAGTAAGACCCGCCTTCTCTGGTAAAGAAATAGCTGGCCTCCGACAAATGAAGATGCCTTCTGATCTCCGTCTCCAGGCGTCCGAGGTAGCCGTAGTAGAAAAGAACGTTATGCGCCCTGTGAAAGAGGTTCATCATCAGGTAAAAAATTATTACCATGAGTGACGTTTGTAGGAGTCCGTACGGGAAGCTCATCTGAAGCTCGGACTCGCTTAAGCCTAGATATTTCGCCACCCACTTGACCAGGAGAGGCTTGGCGTCGCTGACGCGAAAGGTCAAAAGCGCGGCCACCGCGATTGTACCGACCAGAACGAGAAAGACCCTGTTCCGCTGCTTCCACATCTCGAAGGTCAATTCGTAGGTCTTCTGGTAGTGTTCGGTGAGGGCTGCAATCTTTTCCATACTCAACACCTCGGCGGATGATTACAGAATTATCGAGCTCGCCTTCCGGCTTTAACATCCAATCATTCCCGACTGTGAATGAGCCGCGCCGCCTGAAACGCACGCTCAAGCCGGCGGCACGGACTGCCACGCCTGCACGCGGGCGTGCTCGTAAGAGGGGCGTCTGCGTCGGGGCGCAATCAAGCTTTTCTGATGATGCGCAGCAGCGTGTTGAGCTTTCTTAGCGCCTCGTCCGTAACCGCGGCGGGGAGGCGGCAGATGAACTCTGCCTGCCGCGCCTTCCAGTCGAGGTTCTTCACCTGATCGGACAGGATTGCGCCGCTCACTTTCAAGCCTTCGGTGATTCTTACCTCGAACGGGTAGCCCTTGATCCGGTTCGTGATGGGGCAGAGGATCGCCAGCCCGACTTTGCGATTATAGGTAGAAGGCGAGAGGACGAGCGCCGGTCGCCGCCCCGCCTGCTCGTGCCCCGCCTGCGGATTCAAAGTGATCCAGATCGCGTCGCCGCGCTCTGGCACGTATGCCATCACCAGACCTCTTTCCCCACCGCCGCGCCTCCGTCAACCTCCGCGTGCAGGTTGCGCTTCGTCACGCCGGACAAGAGTTCTTCCAGCGTGTAGTCGGTCTCCCTGACCGGCTCGACGACGATCCTCCCCTGATCGAGTGAGACCTCGACGACCGAGCCCTGTTCGATGTTCGACTCGACGGCGAAGGATTTCGGTATGCGCAGGGCGAGGCTGTTGCCCCACCTCTGAACCTGAACTTTCATGGCTCACCTCCCGATGTATCTACAAAGAAGATACGTCGCCCGCGGCGATTTTTCAACCGGCATCCGGGCCGGAATAAAGCCGCCTCAAGCCAGCGGCACGGACTGCCCCGCCTGCACGTAGGCGTGCTCGTAGAGCAGGAGCCCGGCGAGGGCGAGGGGGACGGCGGCGATGTCTATGAAGGGCGCGAGCGCGCCCAAGAGCGTGAGCGCGAGACCGGCCCAGAAGTAGGCGGCGTAGCGGCGGCGCGTCATCTCGCGAACGGCGAGGTGTGCGTGCGCGGTCGGGTGCGTGAGCGTCGTCTCGCCCCAGACCAGAGCCAGGTGCAGGAGGCTCGACACCGCGAGCACCCACGCGAGCGGCGCGACCGCCGTCTCTTCGCGCCACGCGGCGAAGGGGAGCAGCGCGGCCGAGCCCGCGACGAGCGCCTGGACGAGCAGGTGGGAGGGCAGCAGCGGGTTCTGCCACAGGTCGCGCGCCTTCGCCTGCGCGAAGAGGTACGCCGTGTAGATCGCCGTCATCGCCGCGAGCGGGACGCCGACGATCAGCAGATACGAGAACACGCGCGGCGCGTCCGCGAGCGACGCGGCGAAGTGCGCGGCTAGGACGAGCGTGTAGCCCGCGATGACGAACGCGCCTTTGACGAGCCAGCTGCGCCACTGCGGGCGCGTGAAGATCATGTAGAAGCGTTCCGGGTGTTCCAGATCCCAGACGAGGAGCCCGCCCGTGATCGCGAGGAACCCGCCCGACAGCACGGGCACGACCCATCGCCACAACTCGCCGCTCGGGCTGAGGAGTTGATACTCGGAGTTTGAAAACCCGGTGAGCCTGCCGAAGACGATGATGAACGTCGCGACGAGGTACACGCCCGCCGCGATGGATTTCGTCCACGTGTAGAGGCTCACGCGCCAGTCCCAGGGGATCGAGTGGCCCACGTCGTAGGAGAGGAGCGCGGCGGCCGAGGAGTTGTTGTATTCGGGGTGGCCGGAGTTGACCAGCCCCGCCCCCCGGGGCTGCTCGCTCCACATGAAGAGGTCGCCGTCGGGGCGGCGGGCGGCGAGCGGGTCGAGCGTCGCCTGGTGCGCGCCCTTGTAGAAAAGCTTCGGGTGCGTCTCCTTCTCGGGCCGGCGCACGTTGACCGTGTCGCGGTTGACGATGCGCGCGACCTTCGAGTCCGAGTCGCTCATGTCGCCGACCAGGATCGCCTCGACCGGGCAGACGACGACGCACGCCGGCTCCAGCCCCATGTCGATGCGGTGCGCGCAGAAGTTGCACTTCTCGGCGGAGTGGTCTTCCGGGTTGATGAAGATCGCGTCGTAGGGGCACGCCGCCATGCACGCCTTGCAGCCGATGCAAATAGATTTATCGAAATCGACGATGCCGTCCCCGCGCTTGAACATCGCGGCCGTCGGGCAGGCGGTGACGCACGGCGCGTGCGCGCACTGGTTGCAGCGCGTCACCTGATGCGCGCGGCGGGCCTGCGGGAAGACCCCGACATCGACGTGCTTGACGTAGGTGCGCGTGACGCCCAGGGGCACCTCGTTCTCGGACTTGCACGCGGTCGTGCAGGCGTGGCAGCCGATACATCTCGTCTGGTCGATGACCTTCGCCCAACGCGCCGGCGGCGGATCGATCTGCGTGAGAGCCCGTGTGCTCAAGTCACCCTCCGTGGCTTCGTGGTCGTGTCCTGCGTGTGGAATGAAAACTGCTGCCGCCCGGTTTAGGCGCATAGTATTACGGGAAACAATAGTCTTGGCAACACAGTTACGAAGAGCAGCCGTCGCGCGGTCGCGCCCGCTTCGCGAAAGTCATAAAAAAGTAGTCCCGCTGCGCGCCGTTTCTGTGCTATAGAGTTGCCACCCACACGGTCACAGCGGAAACTTAGGACACACTCGCGCGCTCGTCAGGCTGGAGGTATTCGGAGGTCACAAACGACGTGATGCGGACACGCTTACTCTCCCGGCGGCTCGCGCTCTGCGCCGCCGCCTGCCTCGCCGTCGCGTCGCTCGCGCTCTCAAGCTGCCTGCCGCAGTCGCCCGCCGACCGGGGCGGCGCGAACGCCGTGCAGATCACCGTCTACGGCTTCTCGATCATGAAGGAGTCGCTGGAAAAAGCGATCTACCCGGCGTTCGCCGCCAAGTGGAAGCAGGAGCACAATCAGGACGTGAAGTTCGTCTCCTCCTTCGCGGGCTCGGAGACGGTGACGAACCAGATATTGCAGGGCGCGCCCGCGCACGTCGCCGTCCTCTCCATCGAGCGCGACGCCGAACGCCTGCGACAGGGCGGCGCGGTCACGTCCGACTTCCGCAGCCTGCCGCAGCACGCCGTCGTCAACAAGACGCCGTTCGTCATCCTCGTCCGCAAGGGCAACCCGAAGAACATCCGCGACTTCGCAGACCTCGCGAAGCCCGGCGTCGAGGTCGTCCACCCCGACCCGGTCAGCTCCGGCGGCGCGCAGTGGTCTGTGCTCGCCATCTACGGCTCGGAGCTGGTCAAGTCGGAGAAGCAGACGGGCGGGCGAGATGAAGCGCGCGCGCTGAACACCTTGCGGGCCGTCTGGCGCAACGTGAAGTCCACGCCCGGCTCGGCGCGCGAGGCGCGCACGCAGTTCGAGGCCGGCTACTTCGACGCGCTCGTCACCTACGAGCTGGAGGGCCTCTTGATGAAGCAGGCGAACGCCAGGATCGACGTCGTCATCCCCGAGGCGACGATCTTCAGCGAGCACCCGGCGGTCATCATCGACCGCAACGTGAAGGCGGAGGAGCGGCCCGTCGTCGAAGCGTTCCTCCAATACCTCTGGAGCGAGGAGGCGCAGCGCGCCTTCGTCCAGTACCACTTCCGCTCCGCCACCGACGACAGGCTGAACGACGCGAACCGCGAGTTCGCGCACATCAACCAGCCCTTCACCGTCGACTACTTCGGCGGCTGGGCGCGCGCCTACCCGGAAGTGATCGAAAAGGTCTGGCGCGACCAGGTACAAAACCGTAAACCGTAAACCGTGACAGGTGACAGGCAAGAAAAACCGTTCTGGTTCTACCTGTCACTTGTCACCGTTGACCTGTCACGGCTTTTATGAGTTCGAGGATCGCAACCCTGAGGCACGTGCGCGGGTTCGACGTGGTGCGCCCGTTGAGCGTCGCGACGCTGCTCTTCATCATGCTGCCGCTGGTGCTCCTGCCGCTGGCGTCGATCTTCATCTTCGGGACGAGCAAGGGGCTGGGGAGTTTCTGGGCGGCCCTCTCCGCGCCCGAAGCCGTCTTCGCGCTGAAGCTGTCGCTGGCGACGAGCTTCTGGGCGACCGCCTTTAACGTCGTGTTCGGGCTCTTCGCCGCCTACGTCCTCTCGCGCCACGACTTCCGCGGGCGCAACGCCGTCATCGTCACGATCTCTTTGCCGACCGCGATCCCGACCGCCGTCGCGGGCTTCGCCCTGCTGCTCTTGTGGGGGCCTTACGGCACGCTGGGGCGGCTGCTCGCGCCGCACGGCGTCCAGATCATGTTCACGGGCGCGGCGATCATCCTCGCCAACATCTTCGTCACCTTCCCGCTCGCCTTCGGCGTCATCAAGCCCGTCTTCGACACGATGAGCCGCACGCTCGAAGAGGCGTCCGCGACCATCGGCGCGACGCGCTGGCAGACCTTCTGGCACGTCACGCTCCCCTCCCTGCGCGGCGCGATTGTGACCGGGGCGCTGTTGACGTTCGCGCGCGCCGTCGGCGAGTTCGGATCGACGATCCTGGTCTCCGGCAACCTCGCCGGGAGGACGCAGACCGCGCCGCTCTACATCTTCGCCAAGTTCAACGAGGGGCAGGTCGAGGCGGCCAACGCCGTCGCCATCGTCCTCGCGCTCTTCTCATTCGCCATCTTCAGCATCCTCTTCTTCGCGCGCGACTGGATCGACGCAGACTAGAGGCGAGCAGCGATGCACCCCGAACCCAGGAGAGAAGCGACAGGCGGCGACGACGCGCGGCGCGACCAGACGCGCGGCGCGGCGGGCGGAGGCGCGCGCGATGCGACGCCGGGCGACGCGGCGGGCGATGAGGGGCGCGGCGGCGGCTCTGGCGGCGAGAACCGTGTCGACGAGCACGCGCAGATCGCGGCGAGCGTGCGCGGCCTGAGCAAGAGTTTTAAGGGGACGCGGGTGCTCGACGACGTGAGCTTCGACGTGTCGGAGGGCGAGTCCTTAGTGCTGCTCGGCGCGTCGGGCAGCGGGAAGACGACGATCCTGCGCGTCATCGCCGGTTTGGAAGAGCCGGACGCGGGGCGCGTCCACCTGCACGGCAAGGACGTGACGGAGCTGCCCGCGCGCGAGCGCGGCGTCGGCGTCATCTTCCAGGACTACGCGCTCTTCCCGCGCATGACGGTCGAGCGCAACATCGCCTACGGCCTGCGGATTCGCAGGCGTCCGAAGAAAGAGATCAGAGAGACGGTCGAGAGGCTGCTCGCGCTCGTCGGCCTCGAAGAGCACCGCGGCAAGTTCCCCTCGCAGCTCTCCGGCGGCCAGCAGCAGCGCGTGGCTATAGCGCGCACGCTCGCCTACGAGCCGCAGGTGCTGCTCTTCGACGAGCCCTTCGGCGCGCTCGACGCGCAGACCCGCGTGCGCCTGCGCCGCGAGATCCGCGCCCTGCTGAAAAAGATCAACGTCCCCTCCGTCTTCATCACGCACGATCAGGAGGAGGCGCTGGAGCTGGGCGACCGCATCGCCGTCCTGAACACCGGGCGCATCGAGCAGGTGGGCACGCCCGACGAGGTCTACAACAGGCCGGAGACCGAGTACGTCGCCACCTTCCTCGGCGCGGCGAACCTGCTGCTCGGCGTCGTCAACGGCCAGTCGGTCGAGATCGGCACGACCTCCCTGCCCGCGCCCGAAGAGACCGCGCGCTTCCGCGAGGGGCAGTCCGTCAAGCTCGTCTTCCGCCCCGAGGACGCGACGCTCAGCGAGAGCGGCCAACTCCCGCCCGGCTGCCGGCGGCTGACGAACGGCGTCGTCGAGGAGGTTCATTTCGTCGGCGCGCACGAACGCCTGACGGTGAGGCTCGATCTCGTCGCGCGCCAGGGCGCGGGCGGCGAGCCGACGCTCTACAAGGTGACCATCAACACGTCGGAGAAGCGGCTCGGCGTCCCCGTCATCGTCACGCGCCCCAAACCGGAGGCGAACTCCGCGCGCCTCAAAGTGGGCGACCGCGTCGCCGTCGGGCTCACCGCCTTCCGCGTCCTCCCCAACTTCACGCTCGCCACCGAGCGCGGCGGCCACGTCGTCGACGCGCGCAAATAACTGACCGGCGCAACGCGCGGCGCATCTCGCTCAGGCCCTTCAAAGTTGCGATGTCGCGGGCAGCGCGCGTTGCGCCCGCACGCTCCGGTAGTCCGGGCATGAAAGCTATTGACATGCGCCGCCGGTAGGCATATTGTGCCCACGCTTTAACCGCCTCCTCGCGCGCTCACTTCCGCCGCCTACTGGCCTCACGTCAGCTTATCCAACAAGGGTCGTTCGATTCCGCCGCAGAGTTAGAGCCCGCTCCCAGTCCGCACGGATCGGGCGCGCGTAATTCCGAGACGATCCGCAGTTCCAGATAATAGTAGGTCCGGCGAAACGGGCGTCTTCACCGGCGGCTCATGGCGCGCCTAACTAACGCCGTGCCGCCGCCCCGATCAAACGCATTGAGAGAAAGGAGAATCACGATGTCAGGTCCCCCACTAGTCATTGCCGAGAGCCGTTTCGATAAGGACGCGGAAGGGTGGACTGCCGCCCCCCTCAGCGACGGCGATCTAGTTTATAACGCCACCGCGGGCCATCCGGGCGGCTGCGTTGAGATGAGAGATCATGGAACCGGCGGAATCTGCTACTTCCAGGCTCCGGAAAAGTTTCTGGGCAACAAGCGTGGCAGCTTCCGCATAGACTACGACGTCAAGCGTGGGACAGGGCCATTGTTCGTTGCCGCGGAGATGAAACTCATCCGCGGAGACAGGGAACTACAATTCAGCACGAGCCCGCCGCCCAGCGCCGGGGTCTGGGTCACGCGTAGTGTCACGCTGGCGCCGGGCGATGGCTGGATCGATAAGACGCATAACAAGCCCGCGACCGCCCGCGACTTCGAGTTCGTGCTCAACTCGCTGGAGAAGATGTATATCCGCGCCGAGTTCACCGGCAGCAGAGACATCACGTACCTCGACAACGTCGTCATGCTCTTCCACAAAGAGCCGCCTGTTCTCCCCCCCGGCTAGAGCAGGGGTGAGGCACTGAAGCCCCCGCCGGGCGCGACGACTCCCCGACAGCTCATCCACTTTGCGGGCACGCACAGCGCGAGCAGTTCACTCACCGCCGCGAGCGGCGGCGGTGAGTGAACTGTCGTCTGATCTCTTCGTGGTTCGTCTGACCGGGCAGGCGTTCGGGCAGATCTAACTCGTCGTCGGCGAGCACTTCCATGTTGACGCCCGCGACGCGCGCGTATTGCAGAAGAACCATCAACGACGGCTCCCTGTCGTCTGACTCAAAGGCTGAAATTTTAGTGTAGTCAATAAACTGATCAACTCCGAGACGCCTAAACATCTCGGTCTTGGAAAGACCGAGCGCGTTGCGAATCGCACGAAGCTTTTCAGCCAGCCGCTTCGGTTTCGGACGCGCGTAGCCCATCAGGAAACACCTCCCGACGGGACTAAAAACTCATTCCTAAATTGTAGGGGCAGGGCTCGTCCCTGCCCGCCCTCTTGCGGAGAGAGACGGGCAGGGACGAGCCCTGCCCCTACAAAAGCACCGCGACCCGCAGGCCCCAAGTCGAGCTTGCGAAAATTCTCTGTTGGAAATATAATTCGATGATGCCTGGTGGTCGCCGTTGATCTGTATCTCTTTTCAAGGGCGCTGCTCATCACTCGCGTTGTGAGAGCTAGCCATCAAGCATTTGGTCTTCGTGGTCGTCGAAGTTATCCATCGCGCGGGCGGCATAAGATAGCACAGGCGTTTGCGGCGATTGTAGGGGCAGGGCTCACCGCCGCCCGCTCAAGACTTTCAGCCGATGTCTGAGGCTCGTCGCTCCGTAGGAGCGGAATGTTTATAGCCACGACGATCCAACAATCACGCAAGCTCCGTAGGAGCGGCACGTTCACATCCCGCCCCTGACGGGGCTTAAGAGGTTAATGGATTCGTCGGGGCTATAAACATCTAGTCCCTACGGGACTCCTCGAACAGCTTCCAGCGACACGCGCGGGCAGGGCTCGTCCCTGCCCCTACGATTAAATTTTACGCTGATGGCGAAAGGTAACAGGAAGCGGGCCGTCAAAGCTCTCGCCGAGCCGGAGCTGGCGACGGCGCGTCTCGTGTTGCCCGCGTCAGAAATCCGCCGCCTCGTCTCGCAGATCATCAACGCCGAAGGCGTCACGCCGTTCGTCCGGCGAATGGTGACTTTGAGCGACGGCTTGAGAGCCGGGCGGATCGAGACTCTGACGCGCGTCGCGCGTCAGAGCAGGAGTCGACCGTTCGCGCGGCTAATCGCCGCCGTGTCGCGCGCCGCGAGGCGCGGGCTCGTCGAGGAGGCGGAGGAGACAGTCTTCTACGCCGCCGGCTACGCCTACCGGAACAGCCTCGATTACCTGTTAGGGCTCCTCTCTTACCTGGACGGCTTTCGTCGGGCGCGCGCCGCCGCGCCGAGACCGCGACGCCGTTGAGCGACTTCGCCGCCCGCCCCGCGCGACCGAACGTCGCGCCTCCCGCCGCCGTTTGACGAGCCCCGCCCGCTGCGTTTAATTTCATCAAGACTAAAACCCGACACTAGCGGCGCGCCGGAGCAGGGGAGGGCGGTCAATCACTCGTCAGCAAATCTTCGAGCTGCTGTTTCTCATCATCTTCGCCACCGTCCACGGCTACGGCGCGGCGTGGCTCGCCGTGCGGATGCTGTTTCGCCCGCACAACCCTGTCAAATTTTTGGGCGTCACGGTCTGGCCCCAGGGCATGATCCCGCGCCACCGCGCCCGCCTCGCCCAGACCATCGGCAACGCCGTCGGCAACGAGCTGGTCTCGCACGACACCGTCACCGACGCGCTGTTCGAGACCGACTTCTTCCAGCGCAAGGTCTCCGACCTCGTCTCCGGCTACACGCACGAACTGCTCGACAAGCCGCGCTCCTCCTTCGTCGAGGCGCTGCCCGCGGGCGTGCGCGCGCCCGTGCTCGACGCCATCAGCGCCTTGCAGATGCGCGTCGCCGAGTACATCGCCGACATCCTCCGGAGCGAAGAGACGGCCGCGGCGGTCAACTCCTTCATCGACCGCCGCGTCGACGAGCTGCTCTCGCGGCGGCTGAGCGAGGTCGTCACCGACGACGCGTACGAGCAGCTCATCGGCTTCGCCGAGGAGCGTTTCCGCAACATCGTCACCGAGCGCGGCTTCGAGGCGAAGGTCAGGGACTTCGTCTCGGCGCGGGTGGACGAGCTCGCCGGGAGCAACGCGACGCTCGCCGAGGTCTTCACGCCGGAGACCGCCGCGCTCGTCAAGGAGCGCATCGACGCGCAGCTCGCGCCGATCGTCTCGCACCTCTCGGAGCTGGCGACGAACAGGAAGACCCGCACGCAGATCGGCGCGCTCATCAAGCGCGAGGTCGACGACTACTACGCGCAGCTCAACTTCTTCAAAAAAATCTTCGTCTCGCGCGAGCGCATCCACTACGAGGTGGACGAGATGGTCAACAAGACGCTGCCGCGCCGCGTCGAGGAGTTCCTGCGCGGCGAGGCGTTCGCCCGCGAGGCGGAGGAGTTTTTGAACTCGACCATCGACGGACTGCTCGCGCGCCCGCTGAACGAGCTGGTCGGCAGCGTCGCGCCCGAGAAGCTGGAGCTCATCAAGGATCAGATCGCCGGCCGTGTCCTCGCCATCGCCCGCGGCGCGGAACTCTCCAAGACCGTCTCCGCCTACTCTTCGGACGCGCTCGCGCGCCTGCGCCCGCACACCCTGCGCGCGATGCTCGAACACGCCAGCCCCGACTCGGCGCAGCGCCTGAAAAGTTTCCTCTCGAAGGCTCTGTTGGGCGTCCTGGCGCGCGAGGACACGGCGCGCACGATCAACAACATCCTGACGGC
>DATLMC010000184.1:0-11928 GCA_035537435.1 Pyrinomonadaceae bacterium
TGTCGACCACGTCGCCGCGCAGGACTTCCTTGATGTCGGCCGCGACGATGGCGGTCGAGCTGCGCACCTGCGCGCGCCGCGCGATGACGACGCCCGTGCGGCGCACGCCCGCCAGAGTCTTGCACCCGGCGACGAGCATCACCGTCGTCGCGAGCAGCAGGAAAGTTATGACGGCTCTAAGTGTCACTTGGCGGGAAAGTGTCTGCATTCTCGACGACTCGCGCTCAGGCGGATGTGTTGAAGGGATTCCTCGCGGGAGATCAGAAAGATAACGCCAGACGGCGGCTGCCGCGATCCCGCTGCCGGTTATTGTAACCCAATCTGCCGAAGCAAGTCGCGCTGCGCGCCACGCAAAGAACTCGAGACGACGACGCGGCTGCGCGCGCCCATCTTCTCCAGCCGCAGTCCGTAGGGTTGAAGCTCCGCCGCGAGATCAATTATTCGCGCGCCTCTGATGAATCTGTCTGTGAACTCACGACCGCCGAGCAGTTCTTCGAGCGTTCCGAGGGCGACGGCGTTAGCGTCGAGCCCGCGCGAGCCCGACTGCGCGCGCCGGAACAAGGCGCGGTAGACGTCGTCGAGGGAGCGTTTGCCGCCGGTCGCGGAGCGGAGTTTCAGATCATAGAGAGCCGCGACGAGCATCCCCTTGTGGTAGACGAGCGCGTTCGAGCCGCTCCAGCGACGCGACGACGCTTCGAGGAGCGAGACCGTGTCCTGCCCCTTCAGCGCGTCGTAGGCGTCGGAGGCGCGGGCGAGCGAGTCGAGGTAGTCGTTGAAATTAAGATCGCCGAGTCGCTGCGAGGCGCGCAGCGCCTGGTAGTTCGTGAAGCCTTCGTAGAACCAGCCGTAGTCGCCCGCGAGCCCGAGGCCGTTCGGGACCCACAGGTGAAACAACTCGTGCGCGAGCGGCGCGCCGAGTCGCGCGAGGGCGGAGACTTTTGCGGGCGCGCGGCCGGAAAGATAGAGGACGGTTGCCCCGCGCGTCTCCGCCGCCCACTGGCTCGCGGCTGAAGGGCGCGGGAACGGCGCGATGACGACGAGCGCACTTTTTCGCGGCACGCCGTCGAAGGTTTTGGCGTGCCCCTTAACCATCGCCGTGACGATTCCGACGGCGTCCTCGTCCGTAAACGCCCAGTCGCCCGCGAAGGCGACTGTCAAGTCCATGCCCCGCACCTTCGCGGCCCGCTCGCGCACGTCCCCGCCCGCGAAGGCGACGAAAGATTCCGCATCAGCGAGGTCATAGACCCCCGCCTCGTTCGCCCGTTCGTTCGAGGCTACTCTCCAGGCGTCGGGCAGCTTGAAACTCAGGCGGGCGTGTGAGAGCGGCAGGGGCAGCAGGTCGCCGGGCATGAGCGCGCCGCGCGACCCGGCAAGCCATGAGACGTGAGCCGCGGCGTCGGCAGCGGTCGGCAGGTCGAGACTGATCTCGTAGCTGAACCTGGTCGCGTCACGCTCCGCCGTGTACTCGCCGGGCGAGAGTTCGCGAACCGGCACGTTCGCGCCGCGCTCGTCGGAGAGGGAGAGGTTTTTAAGTCTCTCTCCCAGCCCGCTGATTCCGGCGTAGGCGTTGCGGAACGACCAGACCCTTGTCGCGGGGCTTCTCGATCCTTCGACGCGGACGCGCGGAGGCGAGAGCGAGACGACACTGATTCGCGCCTCGGTCGTCTGAGCGCGCGTCGTGGTGACGGCGGCGGCGAGAAGGAGGGGGATGAGAGTGACGCTGTAAATCGGTAGTCTCATTCGTCCGCGCGAGAGTCCGGCGCGAGCAAGATTCGGGCGCGGCGGTCGAGTTGTCAACCGCCGCGCCCGTCGCGCGTCATAGTCGCGCGTCAGTTCCTATTAGAAGAACCTCACGGTGTAGGTGAAGCGCACGCCGCGACCGATTTCCGGGGCCAAGTCTTTGATGAATGAGAGGTGGTTGCGGTAGACGCGGTTGCCGAGGTTGAAGGTGTTGAGCGCGAAGACGTGCGCGACGTGCGTGCGCGCGAGCGTGTAGGAGGCCGCGAAGTCGAAGAGCGCGTAGCCGGCGGTGCGCGTCTCGGCCGGGAAGATCTGATCCTGATCCTTGACCATCACGACTCCCGGTCGCAGGCTGAAGCCGTCGCGGCGGTAGTCGAGCCCGACGCGCGCGCGCCAGGGCGGGATGCGCGGCAGGGGCGTCCCGTCGTCGAGCTGAGCATCGACGGCGTCGAGGCCGACGTTGAGGAAGAGGTTGTCGGTGAGTCCGAGGTCGGCGCTCACTTCCGCGCCGACGAAGCGGCTGTCCGCCTGATCGTAGCGCGCCTCGATCAAGTTCTCGCGGATCGCGCCGGTCGGGGCGAGGAAAACGAAGTCCTTGATCTTGTAGTAGTAGACGTTCGCCTCGCCGTGGAAGCGCTTGGACTCGTGGCGCAGGCTAACGTCCACGCCGTCGTTGCGCTCGCGCGTGAGCAGGGGGTTGCCGATCTCGAAAGTCAGGTTGCCGGTGTGCGGGCCGTTGTTGTAGAGCTCTTCGAGCGCGGGCGCGCGGTAGGAGTGCGTGTAGTTGGCGACGAACGCGCCGTTCTTCCAGAGCCCGACGCGGACGCCCGCCGCGCCGGAGAAGCCCGTGAACGAGCGTTCGAGCAGGCCATCGGGGTTGTAGCCGTTGTGCTCGACGCGGGCGCCGAGCTGGAATCGGACGCGCTCCAGATCGATCTCTTCGAGGCCGAAGACGGCGAAGTTCTGCTGAATTGTCGGCGGGGCCAGGGCCTCCGCCCCGACCGTCGCGAAGTCGCGGTGGAAGCCCGCGAACCCGAAGCTGCCGGAGAAGTGGCCGCTCTTCTTCTGATCGAAGACGCCGCGGTAGAGGAACTGCCTGTTCGTCAGCTCGGTTCCGACCTCCTCGCCTTCCAGCTCGTCGTGCTTGTAGTCGCTGTAGTCGAGCGTGAGCTTGACGCCGCCGACCGCCGTGCCGAGATCGCGCAGGCCGCCGTTGAACTTGAAGTCGTGGCGGCGGGCGTTGATGGAAACGTCGGAGCCGAGGTCTGTGCCGCCGCTCTCGAAGAACGAGGCGAACGGGATGCCGTAGCGCCGGTGATCGTAGTTGTAGGTGAAGCTAGCGAACTTCTTGTCCGAGTACCAGCCCGTGCCGAGCGTGCCGTTGCCCTCGCGCGTGAACGAGTGTTCGACGACGCCGAGCGGCGTGTGGAAGTCGCCCGTGCGCTGCAAGGAGCCGTTGCCCCAGAACATCCACTTGCCCGTGCCGTACTCGACGCCGCCCGACGCGCCGCCCTGATCCATCGTCGTCGCGCCGACGCCCGTCGCGTAGCCGCGCCAGCCCTCGTGCGCCGCGTCGTGACCCGTCACGGCGTTGACCACGCCGCCGACCGCGCTGCTGCCGTAGAGCAGCGTCGCGGGGCCTTTGACGACTTCGATCCTTTCGAGTGACATCACGTCGATGGGCTCGGCGTGATCCGCCGACTGCGAGCCGAGCGAGCCGGTGGAGGAGCCGTCCTGCGTGATGAGCACGCGGTCGCCGTCGAAGCCGCGCACGACGGGGCGCGAGGAGCCGGGGCCGAAGCTGCGCTTGGCGACGCCCGGCTCCTTCTCCAGCACCTCGCCGATTGACGGGTGGCTCTCTTCCGTCAGCCGGAGCGTGTCGAGCGTCGTCACCGACTGGAACGACTCGAAGGTCGTCTGCTCGCTGCCTGTCGCCGTCACCGTCACTTCCTCTTTCAACCCGACGAGGTGAAACTGGATGTCCGCTGTCGCCGTCGCGCCCGCCGTCACCGTCACCTTCTCGACCGCGTCGGGGAAGCCCTCCATGTGCGCGAGCACCGTGTAAGCGCCCGGCGCGACGCCTGTAATCTCGTAAGCCCCCTCTTCGTTCGTCTCGACGGAACGCTTGAGTTGGACGATGGTGATGATGGCGTTGTGAACCACCTTGCCGTCCTCGGAGACGGTCACCTTGCCGCGGATCGTGCCGGCCGCCGCCTGCGCGAGGGCCGTCTGCGGCTGACAAACTAAGAGCAATGATATTGCGGGGATCGACAGTAACTTTCTCAACTTCATGCTGACACTCCTTCAAACAAGAGGGCGCGACTAAATCGCACGACCGCACGCTGACGAACAGGCGCGATCATTTTTTTGCGTTTGAAGCGACGTGGTGCGCGCGCGCCGGTGGGCGCGCGGACTTCGTCTCGGTCAGTGAAGGGGCGGGGCGCGACCGGCGGAGGCGCGCGAAGGGCGCGTGTGACCGGGGGCAGCTACGACGGTCTCTATGCGGAGGCGGGTAGTACGGGGCGCGATTGCGACGGGCGCGGAGTTGTGTAGGTTGGAAGAGAGGTTGCGTTGCAGTCGGCAGACCGGGCACTGCGCGTGGCTATTGAACTCGCGCGAGTCGCGCCCTTCGCCGCCGTCCGACACGCGGGGCGACGCGTCCGCCGCCTGCGCCGAGAGGTTCGGCGCGAGGTGCGTGTGCGCCGCCCCCGCCTGGACGGCGTGGAAGACGAGGAGCAGCATGAGGAGAGCCGCTAAGCGTCTCCCCCCGCCGCCCGCCGTGCCGAGTCTCTTTCGGAGTCTCAAACCTTCAAAAACTCTTTCCGCAGGACTAAAAGTGTGAACAGTTTAACCACAGGCCGCTTTCGGCTGTCAATCAAACCGCCCGGGGCGGCCCGCGCGGTCGTCCGACCAGCCAATGAGGGAACAAAAACGCCCCTTCGGGCGTAGTAGCGGGCGAAGGATTAGATGCGCCTCAGACGCCTCCGAACGTTGACAGTTCGTTTTTCGCGCCGATAAAATGCAGTTTCGCCAGCGACCTTTTCCCGCCCCGCGGGTCGAGAGGAGCGAACATGAGTCTCGTCAAGATTATCATCATCACGCTCGCCGTCATCCTGACCATCCTCTTCCTCGGTCGCTTCCTGTTCTAGCGGCGCGCTGCCAGTGAACCCTCGACGCCCCTCGCACGCGCCACGCCCTCCACGCACGCGCCACGCCCTCCAACCCTTACGCACGCTCTGCCTCGTTCTCTTCACGCTCGCGCTCGCGCCGACTCCCGCGCGCGCGCAGACGCCGCCCGCAGGCGACGATGAAGTCTTGAGCGTCAGAACCGACCTCATCACCGTCAACTGCTTCGTCACCGATTCACATAACCGCCGCGTTGGCGGGCTCGCCGCCGCCGACTTTCAGGTGCGCGACAACGGCCGCCCCGCCGCCGTCAGCTACTTCGCCTCCGGGGCGACGCGGGTCGCGCTCGTCTTCGCGCTCGACGCCTCGGGCAGCGCGCGCGAGCACATCGAGCGGCAGCGCGAGGCGGCGCTCGCGCTCTTCGAGCGATTCGGCAAGGGCTCGCGCGCGGCAGTCCTGGCCTTCGCCGAAAGACCCGCGCTCGCGCTCCCGCTCACGAGCGACGCGGAGCAGGTGCGCGCCTCTTTCCGCCTCGGCGCGCGAAGCAACTTGCACACCGCTATCTTCGACGCCGCGCTCGCCGCAGTCCGCGCCTTCGACTCCGCCAAGCCCGACCCGGCCGAGCGGCGCATCGTCCTCCTGCTCAGCGACGGGCTCGACAACGCGAGCGACGTGCGCCCCGCGACCGTCGTCGAAGAGGCGAACGCGCGCGGCGTCTCCTTCTACGTCATACACTTCCCCCTCTACGAGCCCGCGGGCGAACGCATCGCCGTGCGCCGGCCCTCGCGCGGCTTCCGCGAGCTGGCGGGGCGCACCGGCGGCGCGTACTTCCTCCTCGGCGACATCGCCCACGCGCTCGACCTCCACTACACGTACGATCTCGCGCCCGTCTTCAACGCCATCGCCGACGACCTGCAAAGCCAGTACGTCGTCGGCTTCTACCTCGACGAGGCCGCGCGCAAGGAGCCGGAGCACAGGCTGGAAATCAATCTGGCGCAGAACAGGAAATTGCGCGTTCACACGCTGCGCGACCGATACGTCCTGAAACCGTGACAAGTAAACCGTGACAGGTGACAAGCAAATCCAGATCATGCTTCTTGCCTGTCACCTGTCACGGTTTACTTGTCACGCTTAACAACTATGACTGAACAGAACGATCAGGTGCTGAGGAGAATTCGGCGCGCGCTGCTGAGCGTGTCGGACAAGGCGGGGCTGGTCGAGTTCGCGCGCGGCTTGCGCGACTTCGGCGTCGAGCTTCTGAGTACGGGCGGGACGGCGGCGGCGCTGCGCGAGGCGGGGCTCGACGTGCGCGACGTGTCCGAGGTCACGGGGTTCCCCGAAATGCTCGACGGTCGCGTGAAGACGCTGCACCCGCGCGTCCACGGCGGCCTACTCGCCGTGCGCGACGACGAGGCTCACATGAGCGCGCTCGCCGAGCACGGCATCGAGCCCATCGACATGGTCGTCATCAACCTCTACCCGTTCGAGCGGACGGTCGCGCGCGCGGGCACGACGCTCGAAGAAGCCATCGAGCAGATCGACATCGGCGGGCCGGCCATGATCCGCTCCGCCTCGAAGAACTACCGCGACGTTGCCGTCATCATCGCGCCCGACGCCTACCGGCAGGTGCTCGAAGAGATGCGCGCCAACAACGGCGCGCTCACGCTGGCGACGCGCGCGCGCCTCGCGCGCGCGTCGTTCATGCGCACGGCGACTTACGACAGCTTCATCGCCGCCTATCTTTCCGGCGCGGCGGAGCGTGAGTCGGCGGCGTCGCCCGTGGGGACGGGCGGCTTCGGCGGCGTCTTCGCCGCAGCCGGCGGCGACGCGAACGCCGACGCGAAGGACATTAACACCATCGAAGACGGGCAGGAGTTGCCCGACCGGGCCTCCTGGACTCTGCGCAAAACTCAGAGCCTGCGCTACGGCGAGAACCCGCACCAGCGGGCGGCGCTCTACGACACGGGCGCGCGCCGCGGCGTGGGGGCGGCCTCCCTGCTCTCTGGCAAGGAGATGTCTTACAACAACTTCGTGGACGCCGACGCCGCGTGGCAGCTCGTCTGCGACTTCGACGATCTCGCGTGCGCGATCATCAAGCACACGAACCCGGCGGGCGTCGCGCTGGGCGCGTCGGCGGAAGAGGCTTACCGGCGCGCACTCGCGACCGATCCCGCGTCCGCCTTCGGCGGCATTGTCGCCTTCAACCGCGAAGTTGACGAGGCGGCGGCGCGCGCCGTGGTCGAGATTTTTACCGAGGTCGTCATCGCGCCCGACTTCGACGCGGCGGCGCTCGAAGTCCTGCGCGCGAAGAAGAACCTGCGCGTCCTGCGCGCGGGCGAGGCGCGCGCCGCCGCCGGGCTCGAATACAGGCAGATCACCGGCGGGATGCTCGTCCAGACGCGCGACACGCACCGGCTCACGCGCGACGCTCTGAAAGTCGTCACGCGGCGCGCGCCGCGTGACGAAGAGATCGAGTCGCTTTTATTCGCCTGGGCGGTCTGCAAGCACACGAAGTCGAACGCCATCGTCTACGCGCGCGGAGGGCAGACCATCGGCGTCGGCGCGGGTCAGATGTCGCGGGTCGATTCCGTTCGCCTCGGCGCGTCGCGCGCAGTCCTGCCGGTCGCCGGCTCGGTGCTCGCCTCCGACGCCTTCTTCCCCTTCCGCGACGGGCTGGACGAGGCCGCGAAGCACGGCATCACCGCCGTCATCCAGCCCGGCGGCTCGGTACGCGACGCGGAAGTGATCGCCGCCGCCGACGAGCACGGCCTCGCGATGGTCTTCACGGGCGTGCGCCACTTTAAGCATTAGAGCAATCAGCAGTCAGCTGTCAGCTGTCAGCCTGGCCGCCAGACCGGGAAGTGATTCGTCGGCTGCGTGATCACCCCTCTGGCTGAAGGCTGGCTGCTGAGTGCTGAGTGCTATTCCCGCTTGCAGTCGCGCGGCGCAATCGTTGATACTTGCGCGCGAAGGTCGCGCGAGTCAGTCTGTTGTTTCCCCGACGATTCGCGCGCGGGCTGTTTTGACAAAGGGGTGATGCGATGGCTGACATGGAACTCGCGGCCGGGGGCGGTGAAGACAGGCAGACGCGCTGCCGCTACTGCGGGCAGTTGAACACGACGCGCGCGGACGCGATAGCGGGCGCGGCGCGGTGCGGCCGCTGCCACCTGCCGCTCTCCGACGCGCCGCACCGGAAGTTCGCCGAGCTGAACAAGGACGACTACATCCACCCGGCGGACGCCAAGGCGCTCGCCACGCTGCGGGCCATCCCGGGGCTCGACACGGCGGTGAAGAAGCTCTTGAAGGTGACGGGCGAGTCGGTCATCCGCGTCATCTTCATGGCGAGCGCGGTCAGGGTCACGCCGAAGCAGTGCCCAGACCTCTACGCGAAGCTCCAGGTCACCTGCACGACGCTCGGCGTCGACATGCCCGATCTCTTCGTGCAGCAGTCGCCGGTCGTCAACGCCTTCACGGGCGGCGTCACCAAGCCCGTCATCGTGCTCTACTCCGGTCTGCTCGAACGCCTGAACGACGAGGAGACGCTCGCCGTCCTCGCGCACGAGGTCGGGCACATCCACGCCGAGCACGTCCTCTACCTCACGGTCGCGCACCTGCTCGAAGCCCTCGCCAACGTCGCCATCGCCGCCGCGCCGGTCGCCAACCTCGTCGCGCAAATCCTTTCTGGGACGATGCGCGCCGCGCTGCTCGCGTGGGCGCGCCGCGCTGAGCTGTCGTGCGACCGCGCGGCGCTCCTCGTCACGCAGGACGCCGACGTGATCGGGCGCACGATGATGAAGCTGTCGGGCGGGACCTTCGCCTCGCGCGTCGACTACGAGCAGTTCCTCGCCCAGGCGCGCGACTTCCAGAAGAACTACGACGAGCGCGCGCTCGACCGCTTCTGGGCGGACATCATCACTTCGGGCCTGTCGCACCCCTTCCCCGTCTGGCGCGTCTCGGAGATTCTGAAGTGGACGGAGAGCGGCGAGTACGGTCGCCTCATCCGCGGCGAGCCGCAGAGCGCGGCGGCATGACCGGGCACGTTTGTTGTCCCAAGCATAATTAGGTTATGCTTGGGACAACACCTTTTGACCCAACTTTCAGGACACAACTCCAGATGCCACTCCTTGAAAATAAGCGCGGTTTGATTTGGGGCGTTGCCAACAAACGCTCCATCGCGTGGGCGGCAGCGCAGGCACTCGCACGAGAGGGCGCTCGTCTGGCATTCACCTACCAGAACGAGCGGCTGAAGGATAATGTCGAAGAGTTGACGAAACAACTGAACGATCCGCTCGTCGTCCGCGTTCAGTGCGACGTAATGAGGCCGGAAGAGGTCAGGCAGGCTATCGAACACGTTAAAGAGGAGTTCGACGGGCGGCTGGACTTTATCATTCACAGTCTCGCCTACGCGCCGCGCGAAGCACTCGAAGGCGAGTACGTTGAAACATCGATTGAGGCCTTCCGCACCGCTCTTGAAGTGAGCGCCTATTCGCTCACGGCTATCGCGCGGGAAGCTAAGCCCTACATGGTGTCCGAAGGCGGGAGTATTGTCACCATGACCTACTACGGCGCGGAGAAGGTGATGCCGGGCTACAACGTGATGGGCGTCGCAAAAGCCGCGCTCGAAGCTTCGACGCGCTACCTCGCCTCAGATCTCGGCAAGCACAATATCCGCGTCAACGCCATCAGCGCTGGCCCCATCAACACGCTCGCCGCGCGCGGCGTCGGCAACCTGTCGGGGATGCTCAAACACCACGCCGAGCACGCGCCGCTCAAGCGCAACGTCGAGGCGCGCGAGGTCGGCGATGTCGCCCTCTTCCTCTGCAGCGATCTCTCCTCCGCCGTCACCGGCGAGGTGCTGCACGTCGACTGCGGCTACAACATCATGGGCATCTGATGGCGAAGACTAAATCGCGCAAGCGACCCTCAGAGGCCCAGACGCAGGACGAGCAACTGCTCGAAACGCCGCAGCCGGACGAGTTCACACACTCCGACACGTGGCGCGTCTTCCGCATCATGGGCGAGTTCGTCGAGGGCTTCGACGAGCTGGCGACCGTCACGCGCGGCGTCTCCATCTTCGGCTCCGCGCGCACCCCCGTCGACAGTCCCTACTACCTCGCAGCGCAGGAGACCGCCGGGCTGCTCGCGCGGGCGGGCTTCGCCGTGATCACGGGCGGCGGACCCGGCATCATGGAGGCCGCCAACCGCGGCGCGCTGGAGGCGGGCGGCATGTCGGTCGGCTGCAACATCGAGCTGCCCTTCGAGCAGAAAGCCAACCCCTACCAGACCAAGTCCCTCACCTTCGACTACTTCTTCGTCCGCAAGACGATGTTCGTCAAGTATAGCTCGGCGTTCGTCATCTTCCCCGGCGGCTACGGCACTCTCGACGAGATGTTCGAGGCGCTGACGCTCATCCAGACGCGCAAGATCAAGAACTTCCCCGTCGTCCTCTTCGGCTCGAAGTATTGGGAGGGGATGTTGCGGTGGGTGAAGGAGACGCTGCTGGCGGAGCGGACGATCGGGGAAGTCGATCTCCGGCTGCTGCTGCTGACCGACTCGCCCGCGGAGGTCGTCAAGATCGTCAGCAGCTATCACGCCGCCCGCTCGGACGAAATGATCTCCCACGATTACACGGGCTGACAGTCCGCGGCGGGTAGTCCGAACACGACTTAAAGAGCGGGCGCGTGAGTTTCGCGACTCAATCAGACTCCGGCGGGGGCGCGACGCTTGAGGCGAGCCATTCGAGGTAGGGCGCGGAGGTCTCGCTGACGGGCAGCGCGACGATCTCCGGCGTGTCGTAGCTGTGCAGCGCGCGCACCTCGCGCTCCAGCGTGGCGAAGCGGCCGGCGGTCGTCTTCACGAGCAGCAGGTGTTCGGGCTCGCGCTTCACCTCGCCCTCCCACCAGTAGACCGACTCCATCTCAGGCAGGATCTGCACGCACGCGGCGAGTCGCGCGCCGACGAGCATCTCGGCGAGCCGCACCGCCTCCTCGCGGTTCGGCGCGGTGATCAGCACGACGACGGCGGCTTCGTTCCCTTCCCGCATGAGTGCCTCAAGTCTCTTCAGCTTCGCGGGCGATGTCGTCGTCATCGTCGGCGGTGGTGCCCGTCAGCGGCGTCGTGTCCGCGCCGAAGAAGGACTGGTAGATTTCCGTGGCGCGGTCGAAGTCGCGCTCGTCAACCAGCACGAGCGCGCCGGGCGCGCCCGTGGAGAGCAGCGGCGAGAGCATGTCGGAGCCGCCCGACTGGACGGCGGAGCGGATGCCGTTCTGCCGGAGGATGTCGTTGACCATCTCCGCCTCGGCGGGCGAGCCGACGTTGTGCAGCGCGACGAAGCGCGCCTCGCTCAGGTCGCGCGAGGTCTCCTCCGACAGCTTCTCGACCAACTCGACGTTGTGCTCGGCGCAGCGCGTGACGCCCTCCTCGTACTCCGACTCGCAGACGGGACAGAACATGGCTTCTCCTAAAAGTTTCGGGTTCCTGATTTCGGGTTAGTCTAAGACCTCGACCGTGAAACTTCAAACCCTCAACGCCGCCTCAAAATTCTTCGCGCCTTCGCGCCTCCAGCGTGAGGATGATTTCACGCTGGAGGCGCGAAGGCGCGAAGGGAAAAGCGGAACGGGTGAAGTCGCGTGATCCTACTTCGTCGCGCCCCCGGCGCGCTCGAACGGAATCTCCTCGAAGTGTGTCATCCGCTTGAACTCGCCGAAGCGCGCGTTGATCTCTTCATGCGTGAGACGCCTGACGCGCTCCGTGCCGAACTCCTCGACATTGAAGGAAGCCATCACCGAGCCGAAGATCATCGCGCGGCGCATCATCGCCTCGTCGGGCGTCTCGTGGCTCGCCAGATACCCCACGAAGCCGCCCGCGAAGGTGTCGCCCGCGCCCGTCGGGTCGAAGACTGATTCGAGCGGGTAGGCGGGCGTGGCGAAGTAGCCATCTTTCGTGAAGAGCGCCGCCCCGTACTCGCCGCGCTTGATGACGAGGGCGCGCGGCCCCGCGGCGAGAATCTTGCGCGCCGCGCGGATCAGGTTGGGCTCGCCCGCGAGCTGCCGCGCCTCGGCG
>DATLMC010000185.1:0-15265 GCA_035537435.1 Pyrinomonadaceae bacterium
GGATAACGACAGCGCGCGGCGCGGCTTTCAAGTCCGATTTCTCAGCCGCCGAGCAGCGCCAAAAGCGCGACGATCCCGTGCATGGCGACGCCGACGGCGACGCCCGCCGCGAACGAGCGTCGCGACAGCCCCGCGCGCCCGGCCCTGAGCACGAGCCACCCGAGCGGCAGCCAGAGCAGCGCGCCCGTCACCGCGCCGGGCGAGTAGGAGCGCGTCGCGGCGCAGGCGACGAGGTGCGACGCCGCGTTGAGCAGAACCGCCGCGCCGAAGGCCACGAAGAGCCAGCGCAAGCGCCGCGCCGCGTAAGCCAGGACGACGCCGAGCGTCATCAGCGCCAGCGCGATCTCGTTCAGGCTTAAAAATCTTTCGACCGACAGCTCGACGCCCGTCAGGCGCGACCACCACGCGGGGAAGCCGCCGCGCCACTCCTCGAAGACGTGCGCCGCGTAGGTCAAGGGCAGGAGCCAGCCCAGACGCAGAAGCCGTGACGGGTGACGGGCGACAGGTGACAAGTAAGGAAAACTCCCCGTCTCTTCTTTCCTGTCACCTGTCACCTGTCACCGTTCACGAATAGATGTTCATCGGGCGGGTGAGCAGCGCGACGGGGTCTTCGACGTTCAAAGCCTCGCGGACGTAGAACGCCTCGCCCGCCGCGGCGTTGATGAGCGAGCCGTGGTAGCGCGCGCGGTATTCGAGCTGCGTGAGGAAGTCGCGCGCGCTGATGCGCGTCTCCGGCTCGGCCGCGCCCTCGCGGAAGAACTGCGAGGCGTGCGCGCGGATGGCGCTCATCTTCCCTTCGAGGAAGTCCGAGATGTCGACGACGAACGAGGGCGCGACGAGCCGCGAGTGGACGGCGTGCGCGATCATCGGCATCGGTATCTGCGCCAGCCCCGCCGACTCGTCGTAGCGCCTCATGCTCGCGAGCCGCGCCGATTCACGCACGAGCCGCGCGGTCGCGGCGTGGTCGGGGTGCGGGTCGTCCCAGTGCGACGTGAAGACGACGCGCGGGCGCAACTGCCGCAGCACGCGCACGAGCGCCGAGCGCGCCTCGTCCGTGACGAGCACGTGGCCGTCGGGCTGCCCGAGGTTCAGGCGCGCGTCGAGCCGGAGGATGCGCGCCGCCTCGCGCGCTTCGTCGGCGCGCTGCTCGGCCGTGCCGCGCGTGCCCATCTCGCCGCGCGTCATGTCGAGGACGCCGGTGCGGTAGCCGAGGTGTTTGAGCTTGAGGAGCGTGCCACCGGCGGTCAGCTCCGCGTCGTCCGGGTGCGAGAAGACGGCGAGCGCGTCGAGTGGCGTGATTTCAGTGCTCATCTTCGTTAATCTTATCTCGGACGCAGACAGGTTTAACCGAAGCCGCGCGCGCCGGTCAAGCAGGGCGGCGCGGGAAGAGTCAGCCGCGGGATTCGCGTGCAACGTTTCGACGGCCCGCGCCCGTCAATAGTTCATTGGCGAAGTGGTTCGTCTGGAATTTCGACGTTTACTAAAGCGAGTTTCAAATGAGAGTAGTACGCGCGTGATCGTTGTAGGGGCGGGGCTCGTCCCTGCCCGCCGGGTCTCCAAGATTCAACGTCGCGCGTAACGGCGGGGCACGCGCAGGGACGAGCCCCGCCCCTACACTTATACGGCCGGTAGATATTAGCTCTAAGTCAGACGATGGCAGACAAGATCGGAGAGGAAAACTTTTCCACGCGCCGCGGGGTGAGCGCGCGGCGGCTGGCCGTCTGCCTCGCCGCCTGCGCCTGCCTGCTCGTCTTCGCGCACGAGCGGGCGCGGCTGTCCTCCGGCGACCGGCAGCAGTGCGTCGCGGACGCTAAAGACGCGGCGCGGCTTTTGGAGACGGGCGGCGCGGCGAAGGCCCCGGGGGCGGCGGCGACCGCCGCCAGCGCGCCGGCCGAGATCAAGATCGTCAGCTACAACATGCGCTGGCGCGGCGGCGAGGAGCTGCGCGCGATCACGCGACTGCTGCGAGACGATCCGCAACTCGGCGGCGCGGACGTGGTCGGCTTGCAGGAGGTTGATCGGCGGCGCAAGCGCAGCGGCTCGGTCGACGCCGCGCGGCAGATGGCCGAGGAGCTGGGTTGGAATTTCGCGTGGGCCGCCGCGCCGAACGACGGCACGAAGCGTGGCGACCGCGGGGCGGGCGAGGACGAGACGGGAGTCGCGATCCTCTCGCCGCACCCGTTGGGCGACGTGACGCGCCTCGTGCTGCCCCACCCCGGACCCAACTGCCAGCGCCGCGCGGCCATCGGCGCGACCGTGCGGATCGGCAGCCGGGACGTGCGCGTCTACTCAGTCCACGCCGAGACGCGCATCCCCGTCGAGCGCAAGGTCGAGCAGTGGCGCGCCGTCCTCGACGATCTGAAGTCGCACGAGAAAGTCGGGCGCGCCGTGGTCGTCGGCGACTTCAACACGATCAAGGAGAAGGACGTGCGCGCGGCGCGCAAGCTCTTCACCGGCGCGGGCTTCGCCACGCCCTTCGCCGACGACGAGATGACCTGGGAGACCTTCATCGTCGCCCTCAAGCTCGACTGGCTCTGGCTCCGCGGTCTCCAGCCCACCGCCCACGGCGTCCGCCGCAGCGTCACCTACTCGGATCACTACCCGCTCTGGCTCACGGCTAAAATGCCGTGAACCGTAAACCGTAAACCGTGACAGGAGAAGACAGGCTATGCACCTGTCACCTGTCACGGTTTACGGCTTTTAGCGGACGCTGACGCTGACGTGGTTCGCGTCGAGCGAGTTGCCGGTGGCGCGTTGGAGTTCGGCGATAGACTTGTTGAGTTCCGTCTGCGCGCGCAGCTCGTTGCCGCGGGCGGTGGCGAGCGAGGTCTGCCGCTCCAGGACGAGGAAGAAGGTGGACTGCCCGGCGTCGAACTTGCGCAGCTCGCTCGCGTACTGCTGCTCCGCCGCCTGGCGCGCGACCGACGCCGAGCGCAGTCGCGACTCGGCGGTGCGCGTCACCTGGAGGGCGTTTCTCACGTCCACCTCGATGAGCTGTTCGAGCTGCGCGCGCTGCGTGCGGATGCGCTCGCCCTCGACGAGCGAGCGGCCGAGCTGCGCCTCGGCGGTGCGGTTTCGCAAGGGCAGGTTGAGCTGCACGCCGACGCGGAAGTTGTTGTAGCGGTTCGCGGCGAGGTTCGCGAGCGACTGGCCGTAGCCGCCGACGAGTTCGGGCGGCAGCGTCTGCGCCGCGGGCTGCGGGAGGAGTGCGATCTGGCCGTTGCCGCCCGGCAGGGCGTTGACGGTCGTGATGAGCTGGTTGATCGTCTGACGCTGCAACTCGCTCGCCGCGCTGAACGGGTTGACGGCGCGGGTCGGATCGAGCGCGCCGGCGAGGCCGACCGCGCCGTAGCTGCCGACGAGGTCGACCTGCGGCTTCGACTGCTCCCGCGCGAGCCTCTGATCCAGTTCGTTGATCGCGGCCAGCACGTCCGACTGCTGCAACTCGGGGCGGCCCTTGAGCGCGGCGGCAATCGCGTCTTCGAGCGTGGCGGCGGGCGGGCGCGCCAAGTCAACCGTGTCGGTCGGGACTATCGCCACGCCCCACACCTGCGAGGTGCGATCCTCGGCGATCAGGTTCTTCAGATTGTTCTCGGCGCGGTTCACGTCGTCGAGCGCCGAGTAGACGCTCTGCTCGAAGCCGGAGACCTGCGCCTCGGCCGCCACCACGTCGATGGGCGCGAGCATCCCCTCGACGACGAGCCGCCGGTTGTGCTCGTACTGCGCGCGCGCGTCACGCACGGCGTCGCGCTGGATTTGCAGGTTGCGCAGGGCGAAGACCAGATCCCAGTAGGCGCGCTGCGCCTGCGTGATCGTCTCGATGGCGCGCTGGCGGAACTGCGCGTCCGTCAAGCTCAGGTTCTTCTTCGCGATCTCGATGCGGCGGCGGTTGTCGTCGAAGCGGAAGCCCCGCAGGAGCGGCTGCGTGTAGCTGAGGGTGAAGGCGGTCGGGAACTGCGGGTTGAGCGCGGCGAACTGGTTGTTGGTCGTCAGGCGGATCGAGGAGAAGTCGAAGCGGTAGCCGCCCCCGCCCTTCGGCGTCAGCCCCTGCAGGCTGAACGCGCCGACGAGGTTCGTCTGGTTGACGGAGCCGCCCGCGCCGCCCGAAAGAAAACTCGAAGAGGGCTGCTCGGTGCGCTCGTAGTAGGACGTGGAGGTGAGGCGCGGATCGTAGACGCCGCGCGCGCCGAGCAGATCGAACTCGGCGATGCGCACGTTCTCTCGCGCGACCTCGATGTCCTTCGCGTTCCTGAGCGCGAGCGAGATCACTTCCGCGAGCGCGAGCGGTCGCTGCTCGGTCAGGTTCACGCCGACGCGGCCGAGTTCAGGGAGCGGCTGCGGCGCGGGGCGGAAGTCCGGCGCGACCTGCGGCACGCTTAAAGGTAGTTCGGCGGGCGCTGCCGTCGGCACGCTCTCGCGCCCCGGAGCTACGGGGCCGGCGGGCGGCTGGACGGTTGTCGTCGAACGCTGCACGCCGCCGAGCGGGCTTAGCTGATCGAGCGCGGGCACGTCTTCGAGCCGCACGGGCGGCGGCTGGCCGGCGGGCAGTTGACTCGCGAGCGGGGCCTGGGATTGCTGCGCCCCCTGCTGCGCGCTCGCCGCGGGCTGAGTCCCGGCTTGCGCCTGTACGTCGGGCGTCGCCTGGCGCGCGTTCGCGCCCGTCGGCTGCGTCCCTTGCGTCGGCTGGTTCGCCGAGGGCGCCTGCGGCGGCGGCGCGGGCTGACCGCTCGCGGGCGGCGGCGGACTTTGCGCGAACGCGACGGCCGACGATGACGCGAGCGCGAGGAGCAATAGAACCGACCTCATGAGGTTTCTCGCCCGATGATGATTACGTTGAAGCATATATTTCAAGAAGCAGAATAATTGTAGGGGCCGGGCTCGTCCCTGCCCGCGAGCGACCGCGAGGTCGCTCAACCGATCCGACATCGACCGACGTTGAATCATCACGAAACTTAATTCGCGCTCGCGCGCTCAGCGGGCAGGGACGAGCCCTGCCCCTACATTTTCGCGGCGCGAGTTCATTTCCCAAACGTGCCGAAGAGAGACGAGACCGCGGCCGCCGTCCTGCGGCGCGCCCACGCGAACGGGGCGACGGCGCGCGCGCCCACGCGACGCCAGACCTTGCTGTGACCGAGATCGTCGAAGAGCGAATAGAAGACCGGCACGGCGAGCAGGGTTAAGAGCAGACACAAACTTTGTCCGCCGACGACGAGCACGCCGATTGATCGGTTCGTGCCCGAACCCGGCCCGCGCGAGAGCGTCAAGGGCAACATGCCTGCGACGAGCGCGAGCGTCGTCATCAGGATGGGCCGGAGGCGGTCGCGGTTCGCCTGGATGATCGCTTCGAGCCGCTCCATGCCCTGCGAGCGCAGCTCGTTCGTGTGATCGATCTGCAGGATCGCGTTCTTCTTGACGACGCCGAAGAGCAGCAGCAGGCCGAGGCCCGAAAAGATGTTCACCGTCTGACCCGTCGCGAGCAGGCTGACGATGCCGAACGGGATCGCGAGCGGCAGCGTCAACAGGATCGTGACCGGGTGGATGAACGACTCGAACTGCGCCGCCAGCACCATGTACATGAAGATGAACGAGAGCGAGATGGCGACCATGAAGTAGTAGCCCGCGCGCCCCAGCTCCTTCGAGCGGCCGACGAGACCCGTCTCGTAGCCCTGTTCGAGATTCGCCTCGCGGACGAACCCGTCCATCCGCGCCAGCACGGCCGACTGCGAGCCGCCGGGCTTCACGTTGGCGGTGAGCGTCACCTGCCGCTGCCGGTTGCGCCGATCAATCGCCGAAGGCCCCGTGCCCTCCTCGATCTTGACCAGGTTGTCGAGGCTCACCCAGCCGAGTTTCGACGAGCTGGCGAAGAGGCGCGACAGGTTCTCCTTGCTCGCCCGCGCCTCGCCGATGGCGCGCAATCTCACATCGTACTGATCCGTCCCCTCGTTGAAGGTCGAGACCTTCTGGCCCGCGACGAGCGTGTTCAAGCTCTGCGCGATGTCGCCGACCTTGACGCCGAGATCGGCCGCCCGCGCGCGGTCGATCTCGACCCGCAGCTCGGGCTTGCCCGCGACGAGCGACGAGTCGGCGTCGACCACGTCGGGGATCGTCTTCATTTTCTCCAGGAGCGCCTGCGAGTACTGCGTCAGCTTCTGGAGGTCAGGCCCGCCGACGATGTACTGGATGTCGGAGTTCGCCTGACCGCCGCCGGAGATCGCCTGCACCTGCGCGACGTTCGTGCGCAGCTCCTTCGGGTACTTCGCGAGTAGCTCGCGCGCCCTGACCATCAGATCGGTCTGCGACAGCTCGCGCTCGCCGAGCGGCGCGAGGCGGACGTAGACGTTCGCGCTGTTGACGAGCTGCTGCTGGCCTCCGCCGATGGTGACCAGCGTGTCGGAGACGCCGGGGAGTTTGCGAAGGTCGGTGGCGATGCGCTCCAAGACGTTCGACGTGGCGGCGAGCGTGTAGCCTTCCGGCGCGCGCACGTTGACCTCGAACTGCGACTGATCGTCGACGGGCAGAAAGTTTTTGCCGACGAGCATGAAGAGCGGCACGATGCTCACGATGACGAGCACGCACAGGCCCACCACCGCCCAGCGGTGCGCCATCGACCACTTGAGCATCCACGTGTAGGTGCGATCCACGGGGCGGTAGAAGCGCCCCTGCTTGGACGAGTGCGCTTCCCGGCGCGCCTCGCGGGGCCGGGGATCGGGGGCCGGGGGCCGGGCGGGAGCGGGATCGGCTTCGCCCTCCTTCATCCACAATTCCATCTCCTGCGGCGGGATGCTCTCGTCAACCCGGTTGCCGGGCTCGCCCGCCGAGACTTTCGACTCGTTCGCGAGCGCGGACGGAGCGTCGCCCTCTGAGGGGAGCGTGGCCGTGTCGGGCGCACGCTCGTCCCTTTTGCGCTTGATGAGTCGCGCGGCGAGCATCGGCGTCAGCGTGAAGGAGACGACGAGCGAGACGGCCACGGCGAACGACGCCGTGAGTCCGAACGAAGACATGAAGCGCCCGACGATGCCGCCCATGAAGCCGACGGGGAGGAAGACCGCCAGGAGCGAGAGCGTCGTCGCCGTGACGGCCATCCCGATCTCCTTCGTCCCCTCGATGGCCGCCTGGAAGGGCGGCATCCCCTTCTCCTCGACGAAGCGGAAGATGTTCTCAAGGACGACGATGGCGTCGTCGATCACGATGCCGACCATCAGGGTGAGGGCGAGCAGCGTGATCATGTTGAGGGTGTAGCCCATCGCCGCCATCATGCCGAAGGTGGCGATGATGGAGGTCGGGATGGCGAGCCCCGCGATGAGCGTCGAGCGGAAGTTCCAGAGGAAGATGAAGACGACGACCGCCGCGAGGATGCTGCCCTCGACGAGGTGCGTCTCGATCGCCTCGACCGAGGCCTTGATGAAGATCGAGGTGTCGCCGATGACCTGCAGGCGGACGTTCGCCGGGAGCGTCTTCTGAAGCTCCGCGAGCCGCTCCTTGACCGCGTCGGCGACCGCCACGGCGTTCTGCCCCGACTGCTTGGTGACGATCAGGGTGACGGCGGGCTGACCGTTCAGGCGCGCGCTCGTGCGCTGCTCTTCCGAAGAGTCTTCGGCGTAGCCGATGTCGCTGATCTTGACCGGGTACACGCCGCGCGAGGAGACCGCGACGTGGTTGAAGTCCGTCGGGTTCGTGATGCGCCCCAGGGTGCGCACCGTCAGCTCGCGCGCGCCCTCGTCCACGCGCCCGCCCGGCACCTCCAGGTTCTGCTGGCGGATCGCGGCGGCGACTTCGGGCACGGTCACGTTGAAGGCGCGCATCTTGTCGGGGTCGAGCTTGATCTGAATCTCGCGGCGCGCGCCGCCGACGATGGCGACGCTGCCCACGCCCGAAATGCTCTCGATGCGCTTCTTGATCTGCTTGTCGGCCAGCTCCGTCACCTCGCGCAAAGATCGCGGCGAGGAGACGACGACTCTCAGGACGGGCGCGGCGTCGGTGTCGATCCTCTGGATGATCGGCTCCTCGGCGGTCTCGGGCAGGTCGCCGATGATGAGGTTGACCTTGTCGCGCACCTCCTGCGCCGCGACGTTCGGGTCTTTCTCCAGGAGGAACTGGACGAAGACCTGCGAGACGCCCTCGACCGAGGTCGAGCGCAGCTCGTCGATGCCGCTGATCGTGTTGACGGAGGACTCGACCTTGTCCGTGATCTCGGTCTCGACCTCGCGCGGGCCTGCGCCGGGGTTGACGACCGTCACCGTGATCGTCGGGAAGTCGATCTTCGGGAACAGATCGACGCCGAGCGACTTGAACGAGAAGAGGCCGACCACCGTCAGCGACAGGATGATCATCGTCGCGAAGACGGGGCGGCGGACACAAATCTCAGCGAGTTTTTGCACGACTCACAAGCTCCGGTTCTGATTGCGGAATGCGGATGGCGGATTAAGAAGACCGAAGAGCGCAAATCCGCGCGGGCTTTCCTTTCCCCTTTAATCCGCGATCCGAAATCCGCATTCCGCCATCTACTGTCTCACTGCTGCGCCGTCCTTCAACTGTTCGAGGTTGCTCGTCGCGACGAGTTCGCCCTCGCGGATGCCCAGTTTGACTTCGACCAGATCGCCCTCGGCCTGCCCGAGCTGCACGACGCGATCCTCGACGCGCCCGTCGCGCAGCACGAAGACGTGGCTCGTCGATTCCTGCGTCCGCACGGCGCTCGCCGGGATGAGCACCGCGGTTTCGGAGTTCGGCAACTGCATCCTCACCGACGCGAACTGACCCGGCTTCAAGAGGCTGCCGCCGTTATCCACTTCCGCCTCGACCGTCAGCGTGCGCGAAGCCGCCGTCACGTTCGGCGAGATGCGCGCGACGCGGCCCGAGAAGGCGCGGTCGGCGTAGGCGCTCGTCGTCACCGAGACCGACTGGCCGGGGCGGACGAGCGGGAGGTACTGTTCGGGGATGTCGATGCGAAGCCTGAGCGGGTTCGTCCGCACGATGGTCGCGATCTTCGAGGCGGTCGTGACGTACTCGCCCACGTCGGCCGGTCGCTCCGAGACGTAGCCGCTGATGGGCGCGTAGATGGTCGTGTCGCTGATGCCTTTGCGCGCCTGCGCGACCTGCGCCTCGGCGGCTGAGGCGGCGGCGCGGGCGGTCTGGATGGCGGCGTAGTTCTGCCGCGCGGCCTGCAGCGCGACCTCGTACTGCTGCCGCAACTGATCGAGCTGCGCCTTCTGCTGGTCGTAAGACGAGCGCGACACGTCGCCCGACTCGATCAATCTGTCGAAGCGGCGCATCTGCGTCTCGGCCAGGTCGAGCGAGGCTTTCGTCGCGCGCACCTCGGCGACGCGCGCCGGGTCGAACGCCTGGCCGGGCCGGACGCCGATCCGAGCCTCCGCCTGCCTGACGGCCGACTGCGCCTGCTGCGCCTGCGCTTCGAGCTGCGTCAGGCGCAGCCGCGCGTCAGCCGGATCGAGGCGGACGAGGACAGCGCCCTTCTGCACGTAGGAGCCGAGATCGACGCCGACCGAGGAGACGCGCCCGCCGACGTTCGGGGCCACGTCCGTCTGCTCGTCCGCGCCGAGCGAGCCCGTCGCCTCGACGAAGCGCGGCAGGTCGCGCCGGATGGCGGCCGCCGAGGTGACGACGACCGCCTCCGGCGTCGCGTTCGGATCGGCGGCTGCGGCCTTCGCGTTGCCGTTCGCCCTGGAGCGCGAACACGCGGCCGTGAACGCCCCGAGTAAGATGACGAGGGAGACGACAGACCAGAGTTTGAGTTGAGTGCGGGAGATCATTTTCGCTGGAGACTTCCGGTTCAAGTTAAAAATTTTCACGCCCGAATAATCAGTAAATCAATTCAGTTGCGCGCCGCCGCGCCCCTCACCTGTCGCCCGGCCTCTTCTTAGCCTTCCTGCGCGGGGGCGGCGACGACGCCGCCGGGCGCTTCGGCTTTTCGGCGGCGCGCTCGCGGGGCTTGACGCCTTCGAGCAGGATGCGCGCGAACTCCTCCGCGGCGCGCTCGTTCGTGATGTCGAGCAGGATGCGCTTCGTGTCCCAGAGCGTGTTGTTGAGCGAGTGGTGGATGACGGCCCCGACGAAGGCGCGCACGACGATCGTCGGATCGACCTCGCGCATGGCCCCCTCGCGCTGGCGCTCGCGGACGTAGCCGCCGAGGAATTCGTAGAGCCCGCGCACGTTGCGATCCCAGAACATCTCCGCCAGCTCGTGCCCTTCGAGGGCGGAGTGCGTGAGCAGGCGGAGGAACTCCGTGTCGCTCTCGTGGTGGCGCATCAGCGCGCGCGCGAAGCCGGAGAAGACCGCGAAGTCGTCCCGGCGGAGGATGGCGTCGGCGACGTGCGCGCGCACGTCTTCGATCCCGCCGGAGCAGGCCTTGAAGTCGAGGATGGCGCTGTAGAGCTCCTCCTTGTTGGCGAAGTGGCGGAAGACCATCGCCTCGGAGACGCCCGCCCCGGCGGCGATCTCTTTGGTCGTCGTGCCGCGAAAGCCCCGCTGCGAGAACAGGCGCATGGCGACTTCCAGAATCTGCTGCCGGCGCTCGCCGCCCGCCATGCGGCCGCCCGCCACGGCCGCCGCCTCCGTCTTGATCGTTTCCAACGGTCTGCTCATTCGGTTGATCCGCCGCCCTCAAAAAATCGCCCGCCGTGGATTAAGTAAGTACTTACTTACCAGAGTGCGGGGCGAGTGTCAACCGGGCTTAAGTTGTTTTCGCGGCTGTACTGTTCTAGACCTTGCGCTATAATCGGCGCGTACATTTTCACAACGAAACCGGAGAGCCCTTTCGCCTCTGTCGCGCGCCGCGATGAGGGCGCGCGGCGTAGTTTCCGCACGGGGCGGTCAAAGTGCGAACGTCGGCACGTCGTTTGCTCGCTTGAAAGGGGAAAGACGGATCATCGGGGGGTGCTTCTCGCGCGCCCCTGTCATCGTAAGCGGGAGAATTTCAGACGAAGGAGAGAAAGATCATGTCACAGAACATCAACAACAAGAGTAATCCCTCGACGGGCGGCGCGGGAACGGGGGCGACCGACGCGGGCACCACGCGCGACACCGCCACGACCGGCTCGACCGGCTCGACCGGCGGCGGCGGTTCGACGGGCGGCGGCGGCTCGACCGGCGCGGGCTCGACCGGGCTCAGCACGACGGGCTCGACCGGCGGCGGCGCGGCGGCGGGCACGGCGACGGCGCGCGAGGGGTTGGCGGGCGCGGCGCAGGAGTACGGTCAGAAGATCACGGACGCCGCCACGCAGGCGAAAGACTACGTGGGCGACAAGCTGTCGGTCGCGGGCGACAAGCTGCGCGAGTTGCAGCAGAAAGACTACTCGCAGATCGCCGACGAGGCGAAGGAGTACGCGCGCCAGAAGCCGGGGCAGGCGCTGCTCGTCTCCGCGGCCGCCGGGTTCCTGCTCGGCCTCCTGCTGCGGAGCACGCGCCGGTAGTCGGGTTTCGAGCGAGAGGGTTTCAGGTTTCAAGTTAATAGAGCGTTTTCGCCATAAACTTGAAACCTGAAACCTTTATCTTGAAGGCCGACCGAATGGAGGTATTAAGCGATGGCTGAGTTAGAGAGGCGGGCGGCGGCAGCCGCGCCGGCGCGCGCGCACGAGAACGATCAGGCGGAACTCGATCAACTGCCGACGATGCTGAGCCGCCTCGGCGACCACGTGATGGCGCTGCTGGACGCGAAGGTCGGCCTGCTCAAGATCGAGCTCAAGGAGGAGGCGGGCGTCTACACGCGCCTGGCGGCCATGATCGCGGCCGGCGGGACGATTGCGGCAATCGGCTTCCTGCTCGTCAACGTGGCGATAGCCTTCTTCGTCGCGCGGCTCTTCTTCGAGTCTTTCACGCCGCCCATCTCCTACGCGCTCGGCTTCGTCGTGACGGGCGCGCTCTACCTGGTCGTCGGCGCGATCCTCGTGGTCGTGATGAAGAACCGGCTGGCGGCGCAGTCTGCCGCGCCGCAGCGCAGCATCGATGAACTGAGAAAGGACAAGCAATGGCTGAAGAACGAAATTTAGCAACCGCGCGCGCCCCCGAACTCTCGCGCGACGAGGCCGAGCCGACGAAGGAGGAGCTCCAGCGTCGGATGGAGGAGGCGCGCGACTCGATCTCGCAAACCGTGAGTGACATCAAAGACACCGTGACCACACAGTACGAGAACGTGCGCGAGAGCATCTCGCAGTCGCTCGACTGGAGGGAGCAGTACCGGCGGCGGCCCGTCGCCTTCTCGGTCGGCGCGCTCGGCGTCGGGCTCGTCGTCGGCTACAGCGTGGGCGGCGCGTTCGGCGGCGACGGCGACGATCTCGCCGGCCGCTACTACGAAGCCGAGGGCGACTACGACGAGGACTCACAGCAGCAGCAGCCCTCCTACGCCGCGCAGGCCATCACGGGCGGGGCCTACGGCTCGACCGCCTACGCGCCCGCCTCAGCCGAGGCGGCCTCGCAGGCTTTCGAGCGCGGCATGGCCCGGCAGGGGTCGCCGAGCGCGCGCTCGCGCAGCAGCGTCAAGCAGGACAACGACGCCGCGTCCGAGTCGTCGAACGCCACAGCGGCGCGGCCGTCCTACAGCAGCGGCTACGACTCGCCCGCGGAGGCCGACGCGGAGTCGAACAAGCCGAGCGTGCTGGCGCGCTTCAAGGAGACGAAGGCCTACGACCGCCTGCAGGACGAGCTGGGCACGCTCGGCGAGCGCGCGGTCGAGGAGCTGTCGAAGACGGCGCGCAACGTCGTGCTGCCCGCGCTCCTCGGCAAGCTCAAGGACATGATCGGCATCGATCTCTCGACGCAGCGCGAGGTCGCGCAGCGCAGCCGCCTGGAGCAAGAGTCGGCGACGGCGCAGAAGCAGGGCGACCGCGCGGCGGGTGAGCCGGCGGCGGGCGCGGCGGGCGGCGCCGCTTACGGCTCCGGCGCCGGCGGCTACGGCAAGTCTTTGTGACGGGCTGACCCGGCACGACTGGACTGACGACGACGGGCGAGCGCGCATGAACGCCTCGCCCGTTCGTCTATCCGAAGATGATCTCTGAGACCGCAAACGAGCAGCAGCAGGCGATGACGGGCGTCGCGCTCGGCGGCGAGCCGCGAGGCTTCCGCGATCTCAAAACTTCGCGCCGCGCCGAGGTCATCCTGAACGCGGCGGCGGGCGGGGGCGAGTGCGAGGCGGCGCGCGACCGGCTCGAACAGCTTTTCAGGGAGGGCGGCTTCGACGCGCGCATCACGCTCGCGCGGAGCGGCGAAGAGATCGTCGCGGCGGCGCGGCGCGCGGCCGGGGATGAGGAGACCGACATCGTCGTCGCGGGCGGTGGCGACGGGACGATCAACGCCGTCGCCTCGCAGCTCGTCGGCACCGAAAAGATTCTCGGCGTGCTGCCCTTCGGCACGCTCAACCACTTCGCCAAAGACCTGGGCGTCCCGCTCGACGCGGAAGAAGCCGCGCGCGCCGTCGTCGCCGGCCACACGGCGCTCGTGGACGCGGGCGAGGTCAACGGCCGCATCTTCCTCAACAATTCGAGCCTCGGCCTGTACCCCACGCTCGTGCGCGAGCGAGAGAAGTTGCAGGAGCGATCCGGCCGGGGCAAGTGGTCGGCGGCCTTCTGGGCGGCGCTCACGGTCTTGCGCCGCTACCCGTTCGTCAGCATCCGGCTCGACGTGGACGGCAGGGAGATGCGGCGGCGCACGCCTTTCGTCTTCATCGGCAACAACGAGTACGAGCTGGACGCCTTCCGCGTCGGCACGCGCGCGCGGCTCGACGCCGGGAAACTCTGCCTGCACGTGACGCGCGACATCGGGCGCTTCGGGCTCGCGCGCCTGTCCCTGCGCGCCCTCTTCGGCCGGCTGCGCGAGGACAAAGACTTCGACGCGTTGAACGCGCACGAGGTCTGGATCGAGACGCGGCACAGCCGCCTGAGGGTGGCCGCGGACGGCGAGGTGCTGATCATGCGGCCGCCGCTGCGCTACCGCGTGCTGCCCGGCGCGCTGCGCGTCTGCGTGCCCGCGCCCGAAGCATCTGAGCGGGGAGGTTGAAGGTGTTCAAATTAATCGTCGGCTCGCTGGGCGCGATCCTTTTCCTGTCGCTCGGGTCGTTCGCCCTCGTCCGCCCCGAAGCGGTGCGCGGCTTCGTCCTCAACCAGTACCGGCAGGCGCTCGCCTCGGCGAAGCGCGAGGAGCTGTCGTTCCTGTTGAAGGTCGTGCCGGGCGCGCGCGTCTTCCGCATCTACGGGCTCGTCTGCCTCGCCACGGCCCTCGTCATCATCTTCGCGCTCGTGAAGAGCTGAGGGCCACGGAGTTTCATGCGCACGCTCGTCCACCTCTCCGATCTTCACTTCGGCCGCGTCGACCCGTCGGTCGTCGAGCCGCTGGTCGCCGCCATCGAGGAGTTGCGACCCGACGTGGTCGCCGTCTCCGGCGACCTGACGCAGCGCGCGCGCGACGAGCAGTTCCGGGAAGCGCGCGACTTTCTGGACCGGCTGCCGCGCGTTCCCCAGATCGTCGTGCCCGGCAACCACGACGTGCCGCTGTGGAACGCCTTCAAGCGTTTCCTCCAGCCGCTCGAAGGATTCCGCCGCTTCATCACCGATGATCTGGAACCGTTCTACGCGGACGAGGAGATCGCGATCATCGGCGTCAACACCGCGCGCTCGCTCACCGTCAAGCACGGTCGCATCAACGAGCAGCAGGTCGCGCGCGTCCGCGAGCTGCTGTGCCGCATCGACGACCGGGTCGCGAAGATCGTCGTCACGCACCACCCCTTCGACCTGCCCGAAGGCTACGAGGAGAGCGAGCTGGTCGGCCGGGCGCGCATGGCGATGGAGACCTTAGCGGCGTGCGGCGCGGACTTGCTGCTCGCCGGGCACCTCCACGTCGGCCACACGGGCCACACGGCGAAGCGCTACGAGATCAGCGGCCACTCCGCGCTCGTCGTGCAGGCGGGCACGGCGACCTCCTCGCGCGTGCGCGGCGAGCTGAACTCCTTCAACCTGATCCGCCTCAAGCACCCGCACGTCAACGTCGTGCGCCACACCTTCAAGCCCGAGCAGAAAACCTTCGCGCCCGCTTCGAGCGAGCACTTCCAGCACACGCCCGACGGCTGGGCGCGCGTGCCCGACGAGGCCGCCGCCGGAATCTCCTACTCCGACAATTCGGACGCGCTCCAACCGCACGTCCCTTCCGCGCCCTGATCCACTCGCGACCGGAATAACAATTGTAGGGGCAGGGCTCGTCCCTGCCCGCGTTGAATCAACAAACACCACGGCGATTTTTGGCGAGCGGCGGGCAGGGACGAGCC